>CADBFE010000005.1 GCA_902793845.1 uncultured Lachnospiraceae bacterium
CAGTATCTCTATGACCTTCTGAAAATGAAAGAAAAGTACTCGAGGGATATATGGATCTCATTTGGTATAGAGCTCGGCGTCCAGACAGATATCGCCAGGAAACTTGCCATTTATTCCAAGAGTCATGATTTTGATTTCATCATTGCCTCATCGCACCTTTGCAATAAAAAGGATCCGTACTGGCCTGAGTTTTATGAAGGCAGAGATGAAAAGGAAGCATACCATGAGTATTTTAAGTATGAGGCTGAATGCATAAAGGCTTTCAGAAATTTTGACAGCTACGGTCATCTCGATTACGTGCTCCGCTACGGACCAAACAAAGATGCAAACTTTACGATGGCGGAATACGGTGATGACATCGATGTGATCTTAAAACTCCTCATTGATAATGAAAAGGCCCTTGAAGTAAATACAGGCGGATTTAATAAATGTCTTGATCATCCCAATCCCAGAGAGGAGATACTTAAAAGATATAAGGAACTCGGCGGAGAACTCATCACTATAGGAAGCGATGCCCATAGACCGGAGGATATCGGATTTGCTTATGACAGGACAGAGGCACTACTTAAGGATCTTGGATACAAGTATTATGCTGTTTACAAGCAGAGACTGCCTGAGATGTACAACTTATAAGCTATGACAGGGGGTAACAGATTTTGAAGGAACATGAATTTACTCTTGAATCGGAGATAGACGGACTGAAGATATCATGTCTCATGATACAGCCAAACTGCCCGCCAAGGGGTATTGTCCAGATAGTACACGGAATGTGTGAATACAAGGAGCGATACAGGGACTTTATGTCCTTTCTCTCCTGCAGCGGGTACATAACCGTGATCCACGATCACAGAGGTCACGGAAAAAGCCTTGAGTCGGCGGAGGACCTGGGATATATGTATGACGGAGGTGCGGCAGCCCTCGTAGCAGATACATATGCAGTCACAAAATATGCCAAGGAATATGCTGCACAAAACTACGGCGAACATGATCTGCCATATACTCTCATAGGTCACAGCATGGGCTCTATGGTAGTCAGATGCTATATAAAGAGATATGACGGAGAGATAGACAAACTCTTTGTAATGGGATGTCCGTCAAAGCTTAAGGGCATGAAGAGCGGTATGGCTCTTATAAAATTCTTAGAGAGTATTAAGGGCGGCAAATCAAGGTCAAAGCTGATCGATTATATTGCAATCAAGTCAAACTACGAAAAACGCTTCAGAAAAGAGGGGCTCCATGCGTGGGTTAACTCTGACAGGGAGTCGGTTAAAGCATACAATGACGATCCGCTTTGCAATTTCACTTTTACATTAAACGGATATGAGAATCTCGTCAGACTGTCGATGGAGACGTATTTAAAAAAGGGATATGGCATGAAAAATCCCGGTCTTTATATCAGATTTTTATCGGGAGAGGACGATCCCTGTGCCATCAGTAAAAAAGATGTGGGTAAGGCCATGGCAATCCTTAAAAAAGCCGGATATACAAATGTCCGGGGTAAAATGTATAAAAAGATGCGCCATGAGATATTAAACGAGCCGGATCATATGAGAGTATACAGCGATATCCTTGAGATGATTGGGGAATGATATGAGCGGAAAATATATTATGTCTTTTGATGCAGGTACCACATCGGTACGTGCGATCATCTTTGATAAGGAAAGCCATGTGGTGAGTGTGGCCCAGAAGGAATTTGAGCAGATTTATCCAAAGCCCGGATGGGTGGAGCATAATCCCATTGAGATATGGTCGGCCCAGGTCGGCGTGGCCAGTGAAGCCATGGCAAAAGCCGGCGTGACGTATGAGAATATCGAAGCCATCGGCATCACTAACCAGAGGGAAACCACGATAGTATGGGACAGGCAGACGGGCCAGCCCGTATATAACGGCATCGTGTGGCAGTGCAGACGTACAGCCGACTATTGCAATTCCATCGCTGATCATAAAAAGAGCATAAAAGAAAAAACAGGACTTGTACTCGATCCCTATTTCTCAGCAACAAAATTAAAATGGATACTCGATAATGTAGAGGGCGTCAGGGAGAGGGCTGAAAAAGGCGACCTGTTATTTGGCACAGTTGAGACATGGCTTATCTGGAAGCTGACAAAAGGATCGGCTCATGTCACTGACTACTCAAACGCATCGCGGACAATGCTCTTTAACATAAATACGCTAAAGTGGGATGAGGATATATTAAAGTTTCTTGGTATCCCCAGAGTAATGCTGCCAAAACCTGTGCCAAACAGCATGATTTACGGCGAGACAGCTCCCGAGTTTTTCGGCGGCAGGATCAGGATTGCCGGAGCCGCGGGAGATCAGCAGGCGGCGCTTTTTGGACAGAAATGTTTTGAGATAGGCGACCTTAAAAATACCTACGGTACAGGCTGCTTTCTGCTTATGAATGTCGGTGAGAAACCTGTATTTTCTGATGAATCTTTAGTCACCACTGTTGCGTGGGGATTAGACGGAAAAGTTAATTATGCCCTTGAAGGATCCGTATTTATCGGAGGAGCCGTTGTAAAGTGGCTCCGTGATGAGATGGGTATGATAGTCAACGTGGCCGATACAAACGAGCTTGCCATGAAGGTTAATGACACAAACGGATGCTATGTAGTCCCGGCATTTACAGGACTCGGGGCTCCGTACTGGAAGCCGGAGGCGAGAGGTGTCATATGCGGACTGACAAGAGGAGTTAACAGATATCATATTATAAGGGCATCCCTTGACTCCATTGCATATCAGGTTAATGACATCATAGAAGCCATGCAGAAATGCTTTAACGGTCATGTAAACAAACTTAAGGTAGACGGAGGGGCCAGCAAAAATGATTATCTCATGCAGACCCAGGCAGATTTAAGTGATGTATCGGTGATTCGTCCGGCAAATGTTGAGACGACAGCACTCGGAGCCGCATATTTAGCCGGACTGGCTGTGGGATTCTGGAAGGATACAAATGAAATTTCCGTTGAAAACGGAGATGCTTCAGAGTTCGTCCCGAAAATAGAACCCGGTAAGCGCTCCGATATGCTAAAGGGATGGAAAGAAGCAGTCGGGATGCTTATTTAGTCATATTATGGTAAAATATAAAAACATTTTAATTCAGGAGGGAAAAAATGAAAAAAAGTAAAAAACTGTTACTTGCTGTTTTGACACTGGTATTCGTATTTTCACTTAGTGCATGTGAATTTCCGGGCATGGGTGATGACAGCAAAAAGGACAAAGACGATGCAGGCAAGATCGAGGCTTCTGTAAAGAAGGTCACGGTTGATGCAGGCAGCGAGGAAATCATAGAGATTGAAAACTATGATGACCTTAAGAAACTTAAGTTTGAAGTAGAGGATGAAGACATCGCAGAAGTAGAAGAGACAGATGACGGTGAATTTACCGTTACAGGTATATCGGAAGGTAAGACATCTGTCACATTCTCTGCAAAGGACTGTGATGATCTCACTATAAAGATCACTGTAAATGCAGGCGAGGAACCTGAACCTGTCGAGATCGAAGTATCGGTTACCGATATCGTTTTAACAGAAGGCGATTCTGCATACTTCACAATTGATAACTATGACGAATTTGACAGTCTTGATTTTGAATGTGATGATGACGTTGCAGAGTTAAACGACATTGGAGACGGCGAGTACGAGGTAGTCGGCATCAGCGCGGGTGAGACAGAGATCGTGATTTCCGCAGAGGGAAGCGAAGAGGTTGTGATATCTGTAACATGTGAAGCACCTGAGTATGAGATCGTAGTAAATGACGAAGGCTATGTGGAATTCGGAACATATGAGCAGGACGGCGATGATGACGAAGCTGAGCCTATTGAGTGGGTGATCCTCGATGAGAACGCTGACGGTTATCTCCTTATCACCAGATATGTAATCGATGTACAGCCTATGGACAGCAGGACATCAGGTGATGTGACATGGGAAGACTGTGAGATGAGAGAATGGCTCAACGGCGATTTCTATGATACAGCATTCTCAGATGATGAGAAGGAACTGATCGTAACGGTTACAAATGAGAACCCCGATAATGATTATTATGATATTTCCGGTGGTGAGGATACAGATGATAATGTATTTCTCTTAAGCTTTGATGATGTCATCGAATATTATGATATGGATGTATACTCATCATCAACATACTACGGTGGTGACGAGGAACTCGTTGTAGAGGCTACGACCTGTGCACTCGATGCCGGCGTTTATGCAGAGGAGATCACACAGACAGATTTTGAAGACTGGGGCCTTGAGGATTACTACAGCGGAGACTGCATCGGCAAAACCGGTGTACTCTGGTGGCTCCGCACACCTACAGAGTCGCCTAACGGCTATCCTTCATTCTGCTTTATCCATACAGACGGAGAGGTTGGATATGACCTGTACGGTGAGGTCGGCTGCACTGACATCGGTGTCCGCCCGGCAATCTTTATCTCAAAGTAAATAAAATCAATATTTTTTATCGATGTTATGTTAATTCTGTCTTGAATTTAATTTGGGATTTAGATAGAATTATTACTGATGCAAATCAAACAAATCTTTTTTAGGAGGAATTTTAAAAAATGGCAGTTAAAGTTGCAATTAACGGTTTTGGCCGTATCGGACGTCTTGCTTTCAGACAGATGTTCGGAGCAGAAGGTTATGAGGTAGTAGCTATCAACGATCTTACTTCACCTAAGATGTTAGCACATCTTCTTAAGTATGATTCATCACAGGGTAAGTACGCTAAGGCTGACACAGTTTCAGCTGGCGAGGATTCAATCACAGTTGACGGAAAGACTCTTAAGATTTACAAAGAGCCCGACGCTAACAACTGCCCTTGGGGTGAGCTTGGTGTAGACGTAGTTCTTGAGTGCTCAGGATTCTATACATCAAAGGAGAAGGCACAGGCACATATCAATGCCGGTGCAAAGAAGGTAGTTATCTCAGCTCCTGCCGGAAACGATCTTCCTACAATCGTTTACAACGTTAACCACAAGACACTTACAAAGGATGACAAGATCATCTCTGCAGCTTCATGTACAACAAACTGTCTTGCACCTATGGCTAAGGCTCTTAACGACCTTGCAGGTATCAAGTCTGGTATCATGAGCACAATTCACGCTTATACAGGTGATCAGATGATCCTTGATGGTCCTCAGAGAAAGGGTGACCTCAGAAGATCACGTGCCGGTGCAATCAACATCGTTCCTAACTCAACAGGTGCTGCAAAGGCAATCGGCCTTGTTATCCCTGAGCTTAACGGAAAGCTTATCGGATCTGCTCAGCGTGTTCCTACCCCTACAGGATCAACAACAATCCTTGTTGCTACAGTTGAGAAGTCTGTAACTAAGGAAGAGATCAACGCAGCTATGAAGGCTGCTGCTACTGAGTCATTCGGATACAACGAGGAAGAGATCGTTTCTTCAGATATCGTTGGATCTACATATGGTTCAATCTTCGATGCTACACAGACAATGGTTGGCGAGGATAACCTTGTACAGGTTGTTTCTTGGTACGATAACGAGAACTCTTACACATCACAGATGGTAAGAACAATCAAGTACTTCGCAGAGCTTGCTTAATCAGCGGTCAGAGCGAACAAGTAACTAATTTGTTTGATTTCAAAGGGCCTTTGGCGTATGCCGGAGGCCCTTTTTCATTTACTATACTTATAATAAATGCAAAAAAATATCCCATACCACGCATTGAGCTCGCTCTTAGCGTGGTATGGGATATTTTTTTGTATTCGGCAAATCTTAAATGCGTGGGTGGGTATATTTTTTGCATCTACAGATTTAAATGAACTTAATACGGCTGGAACGTACTCATACCGGAGCCTCCGAATGTAGGCACACAGTATACTGGTACGTCTTCTCCGAAGCCTTCAAAGTATGTATATGTCGATGTACAGCATATCTTTGTATAGACACCTGATGCGATGGTATCAACGGTTCCGTTATCCAGATTAACACGGCGCAGGGCATAATCGTTTACATCTACGTTTTGATAAAAGATTACATTGCCGTAGAGGTTGTATGTATCGATACGCTCGGTCACAATCGTCTCGATGGTACCATCTGACAGGGACATGGCTTTCAGTGCATAGTTGTCATCCAGATCAAGGTAATATACTTTTCCGTTGTAGACGGTAGGGAGATATACATTAAGCATATCAGATACAGTCGATGAGATATCTGTTGTCGTGCTGTATGTGTAGAGGTGATGATCTCCGGTCACACCGCCGTAGTAGATATTTCCGTTTGCATAGCCGCCTATCTTGATATGGTCATTAATGAGGAGCTTTTCATCTGTATTAGATGTGGTGATCCTGTTTAAGGTGACCTTTTCGGTACCGTTTGAATCAGTCTCTTCAGTGAAGTAGGTGTAATACAGATGATTGCCTATCAGCATCATGCTGTCCGTAGTACCTCTTGCCAGTGTGAATGTACTCTTGCCATTTATATCAGTTCTGTAAAGGCCGCGGCCGCTTGCCACGTATCCGAGACCGGCCTGATTGCCGGTGGTGGAAGAATAGTAATATACATAATTCCCAGCCACATTGATAAAAGAGTTGTTGCCCCCGGCGAGCTTTCGTATATCAGTCTGCTCCGGTGTCATGACATACAGGTTGTAGTTGTCATATGCATTGGCAAAATATACGAGACCGTTGCTCTCGGCAAAATATCCACCGTTATATATATTACCTGTTGTATTGCCGGCCAGGAGCGGATCGTTGTCAGGGATCTCATCTATCCGGGAAGTCACCTTTTTTATAAATGCCAGCAGGACTATAATTGCCGCAAATATGACAATTGCTATTATTGCTTTGATTTTTTTATTCATATGATTATCCTCTGGGGTTTTCTTTTCACCTATATATTTATTATAATAAAAAATACGGAAAAATTAATAAAAAAGTGTCAATTTAAACGGAGAAAATACATGAAATTTATTGATTTAAAAGGTGAATGGAAAGTCGTAACAGACAGCAGTGAATCTTTTGATTCATGGCCTGAAAATGAATGGGACAAAAATAAAAATGTCATTATGATCCCTGACTCGATAAACCACAGCAGGATAGGAATCGTGAATCATGATATCCATACAGATCATTTAACCGATGAATATGAGTTTTACGGTAATGTATGGTTTTCGAGGGAGTTTGATACTGATGATCTGTCAGGCAGGGATGTCGTATTCTATATAGAAAAGACGAGGATATCCACTGTTTATATTGACGGGATTAAGTACGATACCCACGACAGTCTCTGCACGCCCCATTCCCACGTGATAAATACTCCGCTTAATAGAGGAACACATCGTATAGATGTATGTATAAACAACACGAAATATAAGACAAAGGGCGGCCATATGACGAGCCCCGATACCCAGACAAACTGGACAGGAATGCTGGGGCAGGTGGGACTCTGCATTTATGAAAAGGAGCATATTAACAGTGTAAATGTATATGCCGTAAAGTCAGGGCCGGACAGAGCATATATTACAGTAAATGCACAGACTACGGCATCATGCGGCGGCGCGCTGTTTACGATATACAGTAAAAATGCCAAAACTCTGATGGATGCCATAATCGGTGTAAAGGATACCGTATCAGGCTCTGCACCTGTCGGAGATGACGGCAGTGCTGTATTTTCCGTTGAGTTAAAGGGCGATAAGTTGTTCTGGGATGAATATGAGAGAAATCTGTTCTCATGCAGCGTCCGGCTCTCAAACGGTGAGGAGAAAGAGGTTTCGTTTGGTATCAGGACTCTTAAGGCAGAGCCCATGTGCCTAAAAATTAATGACACACCTGTATACTTAAGAGGAAAGCATGACGGCATGGTATTTCCCTTAAAAGGTTATGCACCCATGGATAAGGATGAGTGGATAAAAGTATTTAATACAGCAAAAGATTATGGCATAAACCATTACAGATTCCATACATGCTGCCCTCCTGAGGCTGCATTTACTGCAGCTGACGAGACCGGCATATATCTTGAGCCCGAGCTTCCGTTCTGGGGGACGGTGGCCGACGAGGGCGAGGAGGGATTTAACAGGGAGGAGCAGGAGTATCTCATAAGCGAGGGCTACAGAATCCTCGATGCATACGGTAACCATCCTTCGTTTATCATGCTCTCAATGGGTAATGAGCTCTGGGGATCCCATAAGAGGATAGGTGAGATGCTGGGAGGATTTAAGAAAAAAGACCCGAGGCATTTATACTCGGGTGGCTCCAACAATTTTCAGTTTTATCCGTCTGTCCAGGAAAATGAAGATGTGCTGTCCTGTGTCCGCTTTTCAAAGGAGCGACTGATCAGGGGCTCGTATGCCATGTGTGATGCTCCCCTTGGCTATGTCCAGACAGACGAGCCGGGCAGTATGAAAAATTATGACGAAGCCATAGAACCGGCTGTTGTAAATAAGGGTACCGATGGAAATGACGGATATGTGGATATACAGTACGGTACGGGAGTCAGACGGGTAAAGGCAGGGGAGAGCAGTGAGATAATGAGCCCGGCTACTCCGGTCATATCCCATGAAACAGGGCAGTTTTATTTCTATCCCGATTTTGACAGCGCGGATAAATATACGGGAAATTTAAAGGCTACTTACCTTGAGGCATACAGAGATAATCTTAAAGCATCGGGAGTGTATGGGGACTACAGAGCATATTACAAGGCTGTGGGTAAGCATGCCGTAAACTGTTACAGAGCCGATATCGAGGCGCTCATGATGTCTGAAAAACTGTCGGGGTTCCAGATGCTGGACCTCCAGGATTTTCCGGGCCAGGATATCGCGCTTGTGGGAATCCTTGATGCTTTTTATGACAATAAAGGCTTTATAACTCCCGATAAATGGAGGGAGTTTTGCTCCGATACGGTAGTATATATATGTTTGCCCCGATTTGTTTACACAGAGGGTGAAACGATAAATGCGCATATCAGGCTGATAGCTGACAGATTTAATAAAATAAAATCTGCTACCTTTACAGTCAGACTTTGTGATAAAATGGGACAGATTGTGGCTGCAAAGCATCCTGATCCCATAGTTCCGGGAAAGAGAGTATCATATGCCGGAAGTATCTCGTTTGATGAAAAACTCCGGACAGGAAAATACTATATAAAAGCAGAATGTGTTATAAAGACTGACGAGGGCATAAAGACTGTAAAGTCAGACAGAGAGATCTGGGTATATGAAAATACCGATACTGTAATAACCGAATCTGAAATAATATCAGGTGACAGGAAATTAAAGATTGCCGGAGACTTTGAGACTGCCCTTGCCCTGAAAAATCAGGGAACTGATGTAATATGTATACCCGAAATGCCGGAAGGCGCCATAGAGGGTACATACTGTACGGATTTCTGGAATTATTCCATGTTTTCAAAAATATCGGAAAGCCTCGGAAGGAAGCTGCCCGTGGGGACGCTGGGACTATATATCAGGGATAACGAATATCTTGATGGATTTGTGCATGATTACTATTCTACTCCCGGGTGGTATAATATCGTAATGCACAGCCATGCAATGGAATTAAAACCTGATGAAAAAGCAGAGATAATTGCAGAAGTCATAGATAACCCTGTCAGGGCAAAACGCCTCGCACTCCTTTATATAAAGGATGGCATAGCTGTATGTTCATCAAGGCTCTGGGAGATCGGGGATAAGCCGGAGGTCAGGGCTTTTGCCAAAAGTCTGCTTGACAAAATCTGTAAAAAGTAATCTGAAAGGAGTATTGATAGTATGTGGAATCTTTATTTTCCGCTATCAATCATTTATCTTGAAATAGTATTTATATTATCTGCGGGCATACCGTTATCACCATGGAATATCTTTGTGATGTCATGTTCCGCCATAGCATACGGATCCGTATGTCTGTTTTTGGGCTCTCTTTTTAAACACAGATTCGTAAACCGTGGTATAAAAGCACTTCTGCTTTTCATCCAGGGCATAGCATTCTGCATTGTTTATTTTGTATTTCTGGAATTTCGTGTATTTTATTCAATCGCGACCATGACCAATGCGGCCGGAAATGCGATCGGTCAGTTTTCCTACAACATAAAAATACTTCTCCTTTGCCCTAACGGTATCATCCACATCATTTTGTATGAACTGCCGTTTATCCTGTATCTCATCATAATGAGAAAAGACAAGGCCGGGAGAGCGGGAAAAAAGAGTATGGCACTGTGCATAATGAGTGCGGTACTGTTCTTTTCCCTTTATATGCAGTGCGTTTATTCAGACGATATGATGGCCCATGTCTATACTGATGAGTATGGATTTGATCAGGCTGTCAGGACATTTGGTGTGGACAACGCGATCAGACTCGATATCGAGACTCTTTTGTTTGGACCAAAGACCTACAAGGGAGAAGACAGCATAGGCGGATTTGTACTTGCCGATGTACCGGCGGCTACTACGGTGACAGCCCCTTCGTGGGTGACCGAATATGCTGCAGGTCAGATGGCGGCTGCATCGGAAAATACTGTCAGTGACAACGAACCTGTTGAAATAGTATATACACCAAACGTGCTTGATATAGATTTTGAAGAGCTGGCAACGACGGTTTCAGGAGACCTCCAGAGTCTTGATTTATACTGTGCTTCACTGACACCTTCCATGAAGAATCCATTTACGGGATTATTCAAAGGCAAAAATCTGATAATCATTACCGCTGAGGCATTCTCCGCAGAGGCCATCAGGGAGGATATTACGCCTACTCTTTACCGTATGGCTACAAAGGGCATTCAGTTTACGGATTTCTACCAGCCTGCCAGTGCCGGAACAACAGGCGGAGAGTACGGAGTGATCATGGGTATGCTGCCTACATCAGGCGGTTCATCCATGATTAATACATCGAAGAAACTAAACTATATGACCATGGGATACCAGCTCAATATGCTTGGTTACTACGGCATGGCTTATCATAATAATGATTATACCTATTACAGCAGAAATACCACCCATATCAATCTGGGATATTCAAACGGATATATGGGATACGGCAACGGTCTTGAGGAATTTATCACACCGACCTGGCCGGAATCTGATTTGGAGATGATAGAAGGCACACTGCCGACATATATCGATCAGCAGCCTTTTAATATCTATTACATGTCAGTCAGCGGACACAGTCTCTATTCATACGGCAGCAATGCCATGTCCAGAAAGAACTGGGACAAGGTGGAGAACCTCGAGTACAGCGATCTCGTAAAGGCATATCTGGCATCCCAGGTAGAACTTGACTCGGCCATGGAATATCTGATAGCAGAGCTGGAAGCAGCAGGTATAGCAGATGATACAGTCATAGTCATATGTGCCGACCACTTCCCCTACGGACTTGATTCCCAGTCTACTACAGGCGGTATGCCGGGACTCTCGGAACTTTACGGATACAGTATTTCAAACAATCTTGTCAGAGATCACAACAGGCTGATCATCTGGTCCGGATGCCTTGAGGATATGGAACCCATAGTGGTAGATACTCCGACATTCAGCCCTGATATCACACCGACGCTTTTAAACCTGTTTGGTGTTGATTTTGATTCAAGATTACTGGCCGGCAGGGATGTATTTTCAGATGCCCAGCCCCTTATGTTTGACCTCTCATACAACTGGAAGACAGACCTTGGTACATACGTATCCGGATCGTTTACACCTGTCAGTGAAGATGTGGAGATACCGGAAGGATACGTCGACAGTATAAAGACGATTGTCAGAAACAAGATCAACTTTATGAAGATGTGTGCTTCTACAGACTTTTACAGACATGTATTTCCGGATGCAGAGTCGTCCATGTCTCCTGTGACATACGGAGTGACTACTTATACATGGAATGTAAATGCAGGCGGAGGAGATGAGATAGCCGACCCCGGCGCAGCAGACCCGAATGCAGTGACCGATCCAAACGCAGTAACAGATCCTAACGCTGTTACAGATCCGGGGACAGTGGCAGACCCCAATGCAGTACCGGTAACAGACCCCGGGACAGCAGCTCCCACTGATACAACAGTGACCGATCCGGCTCCTGCACCGGCCACAGAAGGCTGATATATCATAATGCATATAGCATAAATTGAATTTGCCCATAAGGGGATAATTTAGTATAATTAACATGTTATGCAGTAAGTTTGTTTTAAATAATTTATGCATAATTATTTATATGGGAGATGTTTTTGATGGCTGACGTTTCGGTCACTCTTAGAGATATTGATGAGGACAATTGGATGGATGTGGTTTTGCTCACTACATCCGATGAGAAGGAACCAAGAGTCCTGGAGGAATATGTGGCATCAAACGCCCTCTCTATATGTCAGGCCCTTTACGAGGAGACCTGGATTACAAAAGCAGTGTACTGCGGAGTGAAGCCTGTAGGTTTCGCAATGTACGGATACAGCAGTGACAGAGAAGAATATGAACTCTGCAGGCTCATGATAGACAGGAACCATCAGGGTAAGGGCATCGGCTCCATAGCACTTTCACTCTGCCTCGATGAACTGTTTTCCATAGACGATTGTGACAGGGTCTACCTGCAGGTACATAAAGACAACGAGAGAGCAAAGCGCATATATGCCAGATACGGTTTCAGAGATACCGGAGAGATGACAGGCGATGAGCAGATTTATGTCATAGATGAAGCAGCCAGAAAAGATATCTGATTTAAAAGTATTGAGAGGGAAATTATGCCTGATATTGAATTAAATGAAATGGAAATATCGGCTATAGGAGAGGTGGCCAATATCAGTCTCGGTAACGCGGCGACAGCCATGGGTATACTGATGCACAATGATATTGATATATCTGTTCCTTATGTAGCTGTAAAAAACAAAGGCGATATAGTCAGAGACCAGGAAGACCAGTCTATAATCACGCGAGTAGATTATATAAAGGGTATTCAGGGATACAGTATCCTGTTTCTCAAGGGAGAGGATGCCAAGATTATCACGGATCTGATGATGGGATCTGACGGTTACGGTATGTGTTACCAGATGGAACTTGGAGAACTCCACATGTCGGCTGTATCCGAGTGCATGAACCAGATGATGGGTTCGGCAGCGACAGCCATGGGCAGTATGCTTGAGCGACTCGTAGACATCTCGACTCCAAATACCAAGATGATGAATCCAGGAGAATATCTTAAGTATGAATTCCCGGAACATGACAGATTTGTGGAGATCACTTTTGATGTAAAGATAGGAGAGATCATAGTGACCCAGATAGTACAGATTTATCCGTATATTTTAGCCAAGGCAATAGCTGATCTGTTCCTTATCAAAAAGGAGCAGGGGGAAGTATAAATATAAAACAATTCGGAGGAATTAAAAAATGAGTAATGTAGTAGTTAGTATCAGACCTTGTGATGTAAAAAATGTATCATTCAAGAACGAGTTCAGGGCTAAACCCGGTGAAAAGATCAATATTCAGGTTAAGACAAATGTGGCAGTAAAGCTCGCTCCCGAGCATCCTCAGAACGCAGCTGTACTTGTGCGTTTTGAAGCTGCAGATCAGGCTACAGGCATCGAGCTCATCATTGAGACGATCACAGCACTTACATCAAACACATTTGTTGATGATTTTGAAGGCCTTATCAAAGATGAGTATTTAAATACCATCGTTCTTGCGGCTAATGAGAAGATCAGAACGGTTGCCACAAATGTGGGACTCAATGTCACAACTCCCGCAATGAACTTTGGAAACAAAGATAACGTAGTGGAGTTTAAGCAGAATTAATATCTCTGTTTATTTAAAATCAATATGCTATTTCAGATTACAGACGGCGCTGTTTCCTTTGGAGACAACGCCGTATTAAAAAATATAAACTTTGAAATCCGCAATACAGAGAAGATAGCCATCGTAGGCAGAAACGGATGCGGCAAGACAACTCTCCTTAAATTTATAATGGGGGAGTATGACAAAGAGGATAATGGCACAGTATATACATCAGGCAATGTGGCGGGCAGAGGACAGGTTAAGGTCGGCTGGCTGAAGCAGATGACCTTTGATGATGAGTCAGTCACTCTTGAGGAGGAGATCAGAAAAGTATTTGAACCTGTCATAGAGACAAAGAGGCAGATGGATGAGCTCCTTAAGAAAGTAGATGAAACAGGAGACGAAGCATCAGCCCATGAGTATTCAAAACTCGAGCAACAGTATTCCTATATGGGAGGCTACAGCTATGAGAGAGACTTTGAGATGATCGTTGACCGCTTTGGATTTACGGCAGAGGACAGAGCGAAAAAACTTACGGAGTTTTCAGGAGGTCAGAGGACCAAAATCGCTTTTGTAAAGCTGCTTCTCTCAAGACCTGACATACTGCTCCTTGACGAGCCGACAAACCACCTTGATATATCCACGATAGGATGGCTCGAGCGATACTTAAAAGATTATCCCAGGGCTGTCGTCATCGTATCCCATGACCGTATGTTTTTAGATCGTATTGCTGATGTGGTATACGAGATAGAGCATGGCAGGGTGAAAAGGTACCCCGGGAACTATACGGACTATGCAAACCGGAAAAAAGCGGATTTTGAAAAGCAAAAGAAAGAATACGAAGCTCAGCAGAAAGAGATAGAGCGCCTTGAAAATATAGTTGAGAGGTTTAAAAACAAACCGACAAAAGTGGCGATGACCAGATCAAAATTAAAGGCCATCGAGCACATGGACAAGATAGATAAACCGGAAAATGCCGACACGAGAGCATTTACAACGACTCTCCAGATATCAAAGGAGAGCGGTAATGATGTACTGGACGTTGATAATCTGGCAATAGGATATGATGACATTATCTCAAGGGTGTCTTTATCTCTTAAAAAAGGTCAGAGAGTAGGCATCATCGGCGGAAACGGACTTGGTAAGTCCACTTTTTTAAAGACAATAGTCGAAAAAATCCCGCGCAAGGCAGGAAAGTATAAATACGGCTATAACGTGGAGATAGGATATTTCGATCAGCAGATGGCTGCAGTGACCGGTGACAAAAAGGTTATTGACGATTTCTGGGATGAGTATCCGACTCTCACAGAGACAGAGGTCAGAAATATCCTGGGAGGATTCCTTTTCAGAGGCGATGATGTATTTAAGACCATCGATATGCTCTCGGGAGGAGAAAAGGTCAGACTGGCATTAGCCAAACTGTTTAGAAAAAAGCCCAATCTCCTGATACTCGATGAGCCCACAAACCATATGGATATTGTTGGCAAGGAAGCCCTCGAGGATATGTTAAAAGATTATGAGGGTACGCTGCTCTTTGTATCCCATGACCGTTATTTTATAAAAAATATCGCCACGTCACTCCTGATATTTGAGGAGGGCAAATCATGGTATTTCCCTTTTGGATATGAGGCGTATGAAGAAAAATACGGACGGGAGATAAATGTATCCCAGGGAGACGAAGCACTCAGACTCTCGAAAGAAACATCCGTAAAACCGGAGAAAAAGAGCAATAAGGAAAAGAACTACTCAAATCTTGGTAAGGAACTCTCAAAGGCAAAGCGCAGAGTCTCAAGACTTGAGGAGCTGATCGCAGCCAATGAGGAATTTGTATCAAAGCAAAAGGAATTACTTGCAGATCCAAAGATTTCATCGGATTATGTGAAACTGTCTGATATACAGGAGAGTATCACCGGGGCAGAAGAAGAAAACGAGCAGTACATGGATGAGTGGAGTGAGCTGTCTGAATTTATTGAGGAAAATGAATGAACGCAGAGTATGTGAGTGAGAATGCAAAAAAGATATCGGATAACATTAAGAAGGTGATTGTCGGAAAAGACAGTCAGATAGAAAAAATCCTCGCGGCCTTACTTGCCGGAGGAAGTGTGCTGATAGAGGATGTACCGGGTACAGGTAAGACAAAACTCGCGAAAGCGCTTGCCTTTAGTATCGACGGTACATTTAAGAGGATTCAGTTTACGCCGGATCTTCTCCCTGCGGATGTTACGGGATTATCTGTGTACAATCAAAAGACCGGCGAGTTTTCATTTAACAAAGGCCCTGTTTTTGCAAATATACTTCTTGCGGATGAGATCAACAGAGCAACGCCGAGAACCCAGTCGGGACTCCTTGAATCTATGGAAGAAAAGCAGGTGACGGCAGACGGTGAGACATATGAGCTTCCCGGACTCTTTTTCACAGTCGCCACGGAAAACCCGGTTGAGACAGCAGGTACGTACCCTCTTCCTGAGGCACTCCTTGACAGATTTTCGTTAAAGATATCCATGGGCAGGATGACTGCAGATGAAGGCCTTGAGATGATAGACAGATTCATTGAGGAAGACCCTATAGACAGTCTGACCCCTGTTTGTGATACAGAGACTGTGATAAAAATGCAGTCCGAGATACGCAGTGTATTTGTTCATAAATGTGTGAGGGGATACATATCCGAAATCACGGAGACAGTATCGTCTTCAAGGGAACTGTCAAGCGGCATCAGCCCGAGAGCAATGCTGACTCTCGTAAGAGTATGTCAGGCCATTGCGGCCATAAACGGAAGGGATTTTGTCACCCCCGATGATGTAAAGGCAGTTTGCAAAGAAGTGTACGCCCACAGACTTGAGCCGTTTGCAAACAGCAGAAATGTTTCTGTTTATGACATTATAGATAATGCACTTAATGCTGTAGCTGTTCCCACAGAGGATTTTGTTAGAAAATGATATAAGGAGGCCTGCTTGGCTTTACTTCTGACTTTTGTTTTTGCATATATTCTGCTGGTAATGGAAAAATACCTGTACAAAAAGAACTGGCATGACAGACTGGACGTCTCCATGTCATTTGATGTACAGGGGATTCCGTGCGGCGGAACATGTCATCTTGAGGAGGTCATCAAAAATGAAAAAAAGATGCCCATCCCTTTTCTTGATATTAAATTTTCTGTAGATTCATCCCTTGTTTTTGAAAATGAAATAAACGCATCGGTGACAGACCGTTATTACAGGCGGGATGTTTTTTCGATATCCGGTTATCGTAAGATTGTGCGCAGATTAAAGCTGAAAGGTGCAAAGAGAGGATTTTACTCCCTTGATAAAGTAGATGTACTCAGCTACGACTATCTCTACAGTGAAAAAGAACTGGCTGTCTTTAACAGCGATGCATCGATTATAGTATATCCGGAGCGTATCGATGTGAGACGACTCTCCATGGTATATCAGGACCTGTCAGGGGAGACCGGCAGAAAAAAGAGTATGGAGGACCCCTTTGCATTCAGAGGTATGAGAGACTATGTGCATGGAGATCCGGTAAAACATATTAATCAAAAGGCAACTGCGAGAAACGGCAGGCCCATAGTTAACCTCTTTGAGATGAAGAGTACACAGAAGTTTATGATAGTATGTGATCTTTACTCGGAGATGAACAGGGACAGCGAAGAACTCCTTGAAAAGGTGATTTCAGTATCAGTATCACTTGCGGAGGAACTGATATTAAACGGCATGGAAACCGGTTTTGTCTCAAACGGCGAGAATGCCGGGGGTGAAAAGATTTCCATACCTTTTGGCACGGGGAACAAGACCGTCGGTGATATAGACAGGAGTACGGCACTTATAGATTTAAGCAGGAAAGTAACCGGTCTTAATGATTTGGAGGATATATATGATGATAAATCCGGTGACGTGATCTATCTCATAATATCTTCAGGCAGGGCTGTTTTTTTGTCTGATTATGTCAGGGAAAAACGTGAAAACGGGGTACTGGCAAGTGCTGTACTCGTGCACAGAACCAAAGATATAAAGGACCTCTTTATGGGAAAGGGTACCGGTTCATATACAGGCGTATATCCTTTTGAGGCAGACTGATGATAAATGAAAATGAGATTAAAAAAGATTATACGGGGATGTACCGGACAGGTATAGAAGTCATGAGGTCATTTACAGATCTGGCTGCATGGCTCAGTGTCATCTTTTTGGCCGAGGGGTATGTTTACGGCCTTGATTTTAAAAAGATGATGGTGTCTGTATTTATTTTCGGGACAGTTTTTTTCCTGCTTTTTGCTGCGAGAACCAATATGGTAAATATGCCGGCCCTTGCCGTATCTCACGGACTGGCACTTGCAGTGATCATATTTATCGCAGTTTTGTATGACAGATTCTTAAGGCTGTTTATGTATATCAGCCCTGTCATGCAGTTTTTTATATTTATAATGATCGTTGCTTCCATGGTCGCATCCATAGAACTATGGCGCAGGGGATTTAAGGCTAAAGAATATGACAGCAGACTGTATCTTCTGGTACTGCCCGGGATACTGTACACATACGGAGCTTATATTGCAAGAAAGGATATATGCCTTTGCGGTATCATATTTGCATGTATCATGTTTCTTGCACATTTGTGGTCTAAATACTTTGCAGGTGCAGGCAATGTCATCGGCAATACAAAAGGGCTTAAGAATGTACCGAAAGATGCCATACATTTAAAGGGACGAAGAGGGATGACTGCCATTACGGCCGGTTTTTTGATCATGATCTTTCTGGCCATACTCGTTGATTTTGATTACCTGGTTGTAATCATAGGTAAATATATATTAAAGGGAATTGCCTGGGCGCTTTATGGGATGATATGGCTCTTTGACAAGCTTGCAGTATTTCTGTCGAGATTCGGTATAGATTCGAGCAGATACGTAACCGCCCTTGAGAGGATTGGCATGCGCCTTAGAAACGGCGGTGGATTCATGAATCTCATAATGCAGATTTTCGGAGTGATCTGTATCTATTTTGTCCTCCGGGGGCTGTTAAGGGAAGTGACGAGATATTTCAGAAAAAGTGTTGATGAGGTGAGCGTTGACGGCGGGAGAAGATCAGTGGTTTATCAGGATGATCTCATCATAGACCTTGAACCACCAAAAGAAGATAATATGTCAGACGGTCGTACCCATGCAGGCAGGATCAGGGCTATGTTTAAAAAGACCATTCGCTCCGGTTTTGGCACAAGGGTGGTGCCGGGAGAAAAGACGGGTCGTGAACTTGCTCATATGATTACAACAGATGATAAATCTGCATCTGATATGTCGGACATATATGACAGAGCCAGATACGGAGACGGGGAGATGACCGGCAAAGATGAGGCCGGTATGGCCGGAGCAGTGCGAAAAACGAGGAATCACAGAAAATCGCCTAATCTTGACTGAAAAGGGCACGGGATATATAATTTAATGGATTTTGTATTTTTGTTTCAGTAAGGGTTTATGTGGAGGTTACAGAGCAAAAATGGTTAAAAGTATGACCGGTTTCGGTCGCTGCGAAACAGAAGAAAACAACAAGCATATTACAGTTGAGGTTAAGGCCGTAAATCACAGATATCTTGATCTTAATATCAAGTGTCCCAAGAAGTTTTACGGATTTGAAGCCCGCATCAGAAATATTTTTAAAGAATATGCGGAGCGTGGCAAGGTTGATATATTTATATCATATGAGGATCTCTCTGAGGAAAACGTATCGATCAGATACAATAAGGAAGTTGCAGCCACATATCTTAAATATTTAAGAGAGATGAAAGATGATTTCGGTCTCGATGATGATATCAGAGTCAGCACACTGTCCAGATATCCTGAGGTCTTTGTGATGGGCGAGCAGGAAGAGGACGAAGAGGAAATCTGGGTATATCTTGAGAAAACATTAAGAGGAGCGTTTGCCAACTTTGTATCCGCAAGGGAGAGCGAGGGAGCAAATCTTAAGAAAGATCTCCTCGGCAAGCTTGACACGGTTGAGAGCATTGCAATGTTTATAGAGGAGAAATCACCTCTTATCATCAGCCAGTACAGAGAAAAGATAAATGCGAGAGTTAAAGAGATACTCGGAGAAGTCAAGGTAGACGAGAGCAGACTCCTGACAGAAGTAACTATTTTTGCAGATAAGATATGCGTGGACGAGGAAGTGGTCAGACTAAAGAGTCACGTCAAGGCCATGAAGGAAGCATTAAATGCTCCCGAGAGTGTCGGCAGAAAACTGGATTTCCTGGCACAGGAGATGAACAGGGAATCAAACACTATCCTTTCAAAAACTACAGATATGGAGATATCCGATAAGGGTATCACCTTAAAGACAGAGATTGAAAAGATAAGAGAGCAGATACAGAATATCGAATGAATTCATTTATACATATCGGATACGGCAATGTGGTCAACAGTGACAAAGTGGTCGCTATTGTTTCACCGGATGCCGCACCCATTAAGAGAATGATACAGAATGCCAGAGATAACGGTTTGGCGATAGATGCGACTCAGGGCAGGCGGACCAAATCGGTCATAGTCCTTGAATCGGGCCAGGTAGTTTTATCGGCACTCATTTGCGAGACGATAGTCAAGAGACTCGGCCCCGGCGTCGAGAATCGTTTTGATATGGAAGGTGATGAAGATGAACCGTAGAGGAATACTGATTGTTATATCGGGTTTTGCAGGTACAGGTAAAGGAACAATCGTAAAGGGACTACTCTCGAAGTATGATGACTTTGCCCTCTCTGTATCAATGACGACGAGAAATCCAAGGCCCGGCGAGGTAAACGGCGAGTCATATTTCTTTGTGACAAAAGAGGAATTTGAGAAGACCATCAAAGAGGACGGCCTGATAGAGTATGCATCGTACTGTGACAACTACTACGGTACGCCAAAGGCATACGTTGAAGAACAGCTTGCAAAAGGCAGGAATGTGATCCTTGAGATAGAGATTCAGGGTGCACTCATCATTAAAGAGAAATTCCCGGATTCAATGCTTTTGTTTATCATGCCTCCCTCAGCCAAGGAGCTTAAGGATAGACTGACCGGCCGTGGTACGGAGACTCCGGATGTGATCGCAAAGCGTATGAGGAGAGCAGCTGATGAGTCCGAAGGAATAGAAAAGTACGATTACATAGTAGTAAATGATACGATAGACAAATGCGTTGAAGATACATACAACATAATCGAAGCATATCATATGCGCCCTGTATTTAACGAGGATTTCATAAACACCGTGAGACAGGGACTTAAAGATATAAATAATTAATCAGGATATACATTAAGGAGGATTATTAAAATGTTACATCCGTCATATTCAGAACTTATGGAAGTAGTTAACAGTGAGGTAGAGCCCGGAGAGCAGCCTATCGTTAACAGCCGCTACTCAGTTGTTATGGCTACAGCAAAGAGAGCGAGAGATATCATAGCAGGGGCAGAGCCTCTTGTTTATGCAGCAGGCAAAAAGCCTCTCTCGATTGCTGTTGATGAGTTAAACAGCGGAAAACTCCACATACTCGGAGACGAATAAAAGACTTTTTAGGACGCGCTTGTTTTGGCGCGTCTTTTTATGCATATCTGAGTGAAGTGAAGCATAAGGAAAACGAAAATTTATGAATAAAATGAAAGTAATGCTCACGTCATTGGGGTGTGACAAAAACCTTGTTGACTCAGAGATGATGCTGGGTATTTTGTCAGAAAACGGATTTGAACTGACAAGTGATGAGAACGAGGCAGATGTAATAGTTGTAAATACATGTGCTTTTATCCTTGATTCAAAGCAGGAGAGTATAGATACTCTGATAGAATATGGCGAGCTAAAAAAGACCGGTAATTTAAAGATACTTGTCTGCGCAGGCTGTCTTGCGGAGAGATACCATGATGAGATCTTAAAAGAACTGCCGGAGGTTGATATCATCATCGGTACGACGGCTTTTGACAGGATTGCGGAGGCCGTCAAGGCATATAAGGACAAATCCCTGACATACCTGGATGATACGGAGCGTAAACTTGTATATGGCAAAAAGCGTATCCTTGCGGAAGGCGGCTATACAGCATATTTAAAGATTGCCGAGGGATGTGATAAAAAGTGTACATACTGTGCCATACCCGGTATCAGGGGCTCGTACAGGTCTGTGCCCATGGAAGCTCTTATTAAAGAGGCAAATCAGCTGGCATCGGATGGTGTTAAGGAACTGGTGGTGGTAGCCCAGGAGACCACGGTCTACGGACTTGATATTTACGGAGAAAAGAGACTGCATATTCTGCTTCGTGAGCTTTGCAAAATAGATGGCATAGAGTGGATCAGGATACTGTACTGTTATCCCGAGGAGATATATGATCAGCTTATAGAGACGATAGCCTCTGAAAAAAAGATATGCCATTATCTCGATATACCCATTCAGCACTCGGATGATACGATCCTCCAGAGAATGGGCCGACGTACAAATAATGAGTATCTGAGAAATCTCATCGGTAAATTAAGAAAAGCGGTACCTGATATGGTTTTGCGTACCACACTGATCACAGGATTTCCCGGAGAAACAGAGGAAAATTTTGAGAATCTTAAGTCCTTTGTAAAAGAGATGAGATTTGACAGGCTTGGTGCTTTTGCATATTCTGCGGAAGAGGGAACTGTGGCAGCCGGGATGGACGGCCAGATAACCGATGATATAAAGGAGCACCGTCGGGACGAGATAATGCTGATCCAGCAGGAGATTGCTTTTGAGAAAGCAGATGAAAAGGTGGGCATGACTGTGCCCGTAATAATAGAGGGACGTCTTGATGACGGAGCCCTTGTAGGGAGGACATATATGGATGCTCCCGATGTGGACGGTTATGTATTTATCGATTCCGACAAAGACTTGATGAGCGGAACGATAATGAATGTACGTATTACCGGAAGCAATGAATACGATCTGATCGGAGAATTTTGTGATGAACTTACCTAATAAACTGACAATGCTCAGGGTTATACTAATACCGTTTTTTATATTTTTCCTTTTGACGGATATGTGCGGACAAAGCGGAGCCTGGATTGCACTTGCTATTTTCTGTGTGGCCAGCTTTACCGATTTCCTTGACGGACAGATAGCAAGGAGATGCAATCTGGTAACCAATTTCGGTAAATTTATGGATCCCCTTGCCGATAAGCTGCTGGTCTGCAGCGCACTTATCTGTTTTGTTGAGATGGAACTTTTGCCGTCATGGTTTGTCATTATCATAATTGCAAGAGAATTTATTATAAGCGGTTTCAGACTTGTTGCAGCAGACTCGGGAGTCGTGATCGCAGCCAGCTGGTGGGGCAAATTTAAGACTGTATCCCAGATGATTACAATAATACTCTTCATTCTTATGGAAGGACTTAATGAATGCGCCTACTGGGACGTGCTTGCGCTTAAAAAGGTTGTACTTGAAAACGGCCCGGACGCATCGGCTCTTACTGTCGCAGGAACAGTATTTGCGTGGATATCACTTGTGCTGACGGTGGTTTCCCTTATAGACTATATAATTAAAAACAAAGCTGTAATGAAAGACAATTAATCGGACAGGTGAACAATATGACTGTTGAAACAATCTTTGTCGGTACTGAAATTTTACTCGGTAATATAGTCAATACAAATGGGGCATATCTGGCAGGCAGGTTTGCCGGGCTTGGATTATCCACATACTATCAGACTGTGGTCGGAGATAATCTTGAGCGTATATGTGAGGCTGTCAGACAGAGCATTTCAAGATCTGATATTGTTATCCTCTGCGGCGGACTCGGTCCTACACAGGATGATATCACGAGAGACGGAGTTGCGAAGGCTCTCGGACTTAACCTTGTGACGGATGAGCACTCAAAAAAGAGGATTGAAGAATATTTTGCCAGATCCGGAAAAACCATGACAGAAAATAATTATCGTCAGGCCCTTATCCCGGAAGGCGGAAAAGCGATAGACAATGAATGCGGTACAGCACCCGGAATCGTAATTGAAAAAGATGGCAAGACGGTAATATTGCTCCCGGGACCTCCTGTAGAATTAAAGGCAATGTTTGAAAAGGATATTGTCCCCCTTTTATCTGAAAAGACAGACGGAGTGATATACTCCGCTACTGTCAAAGTATGCGGAAAGAGTGAAAGTGAGATAGCAACTATCCTGGACGATCTGATAAACGGAGACGGAGAAGTGACGGTGGCTCCGTATGCAAAATGCTGCGAGGTGCATCTGAGGGTCACTGCAAAAGCAGAGGATGAAAAGACTGCAAAGAAACTGGTAAAACCGGTGGTTAAAGAAATAAAGAGCAGGCTTGAGGAAGCCGTGTATACCACAGATGATGATACAACACTTGAAAAGGCTGTAGTCGATCTGCTTTTGGCAAACGGTCTGACTGTGACGACTGTAGAATCATGTACGGGAGGACTTCTGGCCGGACGTCTGATAAATGTCCCGGGAGTATCTGAGGTATTTAAGAGCGGTCATATCACATATTCAAACAAGGCAAAAAGAAAATTAGTAAGCGTTAAAAAGACTACGCTGGATAAATACGGAGCTGTCAGTGCCAAGGTTGTCAAGGAGATGGCAAGAGGTGCGACAATGTTTAATCATGCCGATGTTGCAGTGGCAGTATCCGGAATAGCAGGACCTGACGGAGGCACCGAGGAAAAGCCTGTAGGTCTTGTATATATCGGCTGCAGTGTATGCGGCGAGATTACAACGGCTGAGTACCACTTTACAGGCACGAGAGAGAAAATCAGAGAGTGTGCCGTGGCGGAGGGACTCATTCTGATGAGAAGGTGTATTCTTGAATATTATTCAAGAGTGACATTCGGAGAAAAATAAAATATTATTATCATACTTGCACATTTTTCATTAGTATGCTATTTTAAATTTGTTGGTCGGCAATCGCCGGCAGGGTTATTCATCCAATTATTCACTTTAAAACAGTTATACTGAGAGGTGTGCATTTTTTATTTCACCTTAAATCAGAAAAATTTGCAATATTATGTTGACAAACTCGAACAAATGTTTTAATCTGTTATACAGAACAAATGTTCATCAATAGAACAGTTGACCAGGCAGAACTATTATTTAAAAAAGTTTATGTGAGTACGAAATACAGGACTTTTAATTTAATATAATCTGTTATGTAAACAAAACGGCAACAGGCCGTACACACGACAAAGGAGATTACAGAATATGGAAAGAGAAGAAAAGCTTAAGGCACTTGATGCCGCTATGATGCAGGTGGAGAGACAGTTTGGTAAAGGGGCTGTCATGAAGCTCGGAGATCCTGCTTCCAAGTTAAATATTGAAACCATTCCCACAGGCTCACTGAGCCTTGATATAGCACTTGGACTCGGAGGTATCCCCAAGGGCAGAGTCATTGAGATATACGGACCCGAGTCTTCCGGTAAGACCACAGTTACACTTCATATGATCGCAGAGGTTCAAAAGCGTGGCGGTATCGCAGGATTTATTGATGCCGAGCATGCCCTGGATCCCGTGTATGCCGCTGCAATTGGCGTTGATGTAGACAATCTTTACATTAACCAGCCCGATTATGGTGAGCAGGGACTTGAGATTGCGGAGACCATGGTTAGATCGGGAGCCATGGATATCGTGGTTGTCGACTCTGTTGCAGCCCTTACACCCAAGGCAGAGCTCGAGGGTGATATGGGTGATGCCCATGTAGGTCTTCAGGCCAGACTTATGAGCCAGGCCCTCAGAAAACTCGCCGGTGCCATCAGCAAATCAAACTGTACTGTAGTATTTATCAACCAGCTCCGTGAGAAAGTCGGCATCGTATATGGCAACCCTCAGGTTACAACCGGTGGTAATGCTCTTAAATATTACGCATCAGTCAGAATGGACGTCAGAAAGGTGGAGGCTCTTAAGGCAGGCGGAGATATTACAGGTAACCGTACAAGAGTCAAGATCGTAAAGAATAAAGTGGCTCCTCCGTTTAAGGAGGCTGAGTTTGACATTATGTTTGGAGAGGGTATTTCCTATGTAGGCGATCTCCTTGATATAGCAGCAGACCTTGATATCATCAATAAGAGTGGTGCATGGTATGCATATGAGGGAAACAAGATCGGTCAGGGCAGAGAGAATGCCAAGATATTCCTCAAGGACAATCCTGACATCTGCAAGGTAATCGATGCCAAGATCAGAGAGCATTACAACCTTGGCGGAACTCCTTCCGAGCTTGATATCAAAACAGAGAAAAAGGCTGCAAAGTCAAAAAAGGATGATGCAGAATAATTTTGTAATATGATCGTTACGGATATAAAGCCGGTCGGCAAAAAGAGATATCAGCTTTATCTTGATGGAAATATAGCTTTTATATTATATAAAACTGATATCAAATCTTACAATATCACAGTAAATTCCGAGATAAGTGAAGAATGTTATAAAGATATTCTGAGCAGTGTCCTCACAAAGAGGGCATTGCTCAGGACTCTTCATTTGCTTGAAAAAAAGGATTACACGGAAAGCCAGCTCAGGAAAAAGCTTAAAGAGGGATTTTATCCCGGTGAGATAGCTGATAAAACCATGGATTCTCTTAAGGAATATGGTTATCTGAATGATGAGAAATATGCTTTAAGATATATTGAGTATAAAAGCAGATCAAAATCCGACAGGGCAATCAGACAGGATCTGGCTGTTAAGGGGATTAAATCCGACGTACTGGATCGTGCTTTTGATGCTTTCAGACAGGATAATCCTGATGTAAACAAGGTTGACTTAATATGCCGGCTCCTGACCAAAAGACATTACTATGATCATGAACAGGATGAGAAAGAAAAGGCTAAACAGTACAGGTTTCTTGCGGGAAAAGGGTTCGAATCGGGTGACATAAAAAAGGCACTTAACCTTGACATAAATTCATAAAACATATAATATTAGTATGTTGTGTTTTACATATAATAGGTTTAGTTTTTTCCAAACCATATGTTTAATATACAATAAAAATTTAATAAAGGAGGTGCTCCTGGAATGCAACCTTGGGGAGTGGCTGTTGTTATAGTCGCTGTCGTTGTTGCTGTTCTCGCAGTTGTAATCAGCATTATTGCTAATGTTAATTACAAGAAAGAAGTAGATTCCAAGATTGGAAATGCTGATGAGAAAGCAAGATCGATCATAGATGAAGCTCTCAAGAATGCTGAAGCCAAGAAGCGCGAGGCCCTGCTGGAAGTTAAAGAAGAAAGCATAAAGGCCAAGAACGATCTTGATCGTGAGATTAAAGAACGTCGTAACGAAGTATCGCGCTCAGAGAGAAGGATTCAGCAGAAAGAAGAGAACATCGACAAGAAGACTGAAGCAATAGAGAAGAAAGAGGCTTCGCTCAATGCCAAAGAAGAGAAGATCAACAGGCAGATGGAGGAAGTTTCAAAGCTTAACGAGCAGCGTATTCAGGAACTGGAACGAATCTCTGGTTTAACCTCCGAGCAGGCAAAAGAACACTTATTGAAAGCTGTTGAAGAAAACGCCAGACACGAGATAGCCGTCATGATTAAAGAGATGGATGCTCGTGCGAAAGAAGAAGCTGATAAGCACGCTAAGGAATATATTGTAAATGCCATTCAGAGATGTGCAGCAGATCATGTATCTGAAACTACAATATCCGTAGTACAGCTTCCAAGCGATGAGATGAAGGGCAGAATCATTGGTAGAGAGGGTAGAAATATTAGAACCCTTGAGACCATGACAGGAGTTGAGCTGATAATCGACGATACACCTGAGGCAGTAGTCCTCTCGGCATTTGATCCTGTCAGAAGAGAGATTGCCCGTCTTGCTCTCGAAAAACTGATTGTCGATGGTCGTATCCACCCGGCCCGTATCGAGGAAATGGTGGAGAAAGCAAAGAAGGAAGTAGAGAATACGATGAAAGAGGAAGGCGAGAATGCCCTTCTTGAAGTCGGAATTCATAATATACATCCTGAAATTGTTAAGTTACTGGGAAGGCTTAAATACAGAACAAGCTTTGGTCAGAATGCCCTTAAGCATTCGCTTGAGGTGGCTCATCTGTCAGGGCTTCTGGCAGCCGAACTAGGACTTGATGTTAAGACTGCTAAGCGTGCAGGTCTCATTCATGATATCGGTAAAGCCATCGATCATGAGGTTGAGGGATCCCATGTACAGCTCGGTGTTGAAATTTGTAAGAAGTACAAAGAGTCACCGATTGTTATCAATGCAGTTGAGGCTCACCATGGTGATGTAGAGCCTACATCTCTCATTGCATGTCTTGTACAGGCAGCTGATGCTATTTCTGCAGCTAGACCCGGTGCAAGAAGAGAGACACTTGAAAAGTATACAACAAGACTCAGTCAGTTAGAAGAGATTACAAACAGCTTCAAGGGAGTGGATAAAGCTTTTGCTATCCAGGCCGGAAGAGAGGTTCGTGTAATGGTAGTTCCTGAGCAGGTTCAGGATCCCGACATGATATTACTTGCAAGGGATATTTCAAAGCGTATCGAAGATGAGGTACAGTATCCCGGACAGATTAAAGTCAGTGTCATAAGGGAATCGCGAGCTACTGATTATGCAAAATAATAATCAATAAGTTTAGCCGAAGGATGAAAGTCCTTCGGCTTTTGCTTGACTTTATTTGTTTTATCCCGTAAAATAGCAAAGGTATGCAGAAGTGGCGGAATTGGCAGACGCGCATGGTTCAGGTCCATGTGAGAGCAATCTCCTGAGGGTTCAAGTCCCTTCTTCTGCATTTTTTATTTCATAAAATAAATATATACGAAATTTATTTAAAGAAATGAAAAATATATATTGACATATCAATTCTTAATTGGTAATATATCATTTGTCGCGCGGGAGTGCTGGAATTGGCAGACAGGCTAGACTAAGGATCTAGTGTTGGAAACGACGTGCGGGTTCAAGTCCCGCCTTCCGCATGAAAAAAGAGCAACCACATGAAGTGATTGCTCTTTTTTTGCGCGCAAGAAGAATAAGACTTTATTAAAATAAATTGAAAATTGTACTAACAATCAGGGATATGATATCATTTATCCGGATATAAGTTTTATGAAAGATATTAAGTTAAACAGGACTCAAAAAATAATAATTGCTCTTGTTTTTATGCTTTCTCTGGCCGGGGCATATCTGATCGACGAATCGTTCTGCCCTGATGAGTATGGCAGGAGACTGCTCTCTGACTGGATATGTCAAAATGGCAGACTGCCTCTTGGGGATGAGCCGGAGCTCATAATAGGTGAGTGGGGGTTTTCGTATGCTTTAAGGCCGTATGTGTCAGCTATTGTCGGAGCCGTGTTTACAAAGCTGTTTTCTGTCCTTGGCTTAGGCGGCAGGATGCTTCTTGTGGCATCAAGAATGTGCAGTGTCATATCAATCACATCAGCCGCTTATTTCGGATTAAAACTGGGTAATGAGGTCCTGGATAATAAAGAGTCATCGGTATTAATGACTGTTGTGCTGGTGTTTAATCCTCAGACTCTGTTCCTTGGCATGTATCAGAATAATGACATTCTCTCGATTGCTGCCGTTATGGCGGTTATATACTGCATAATTAAGGGCAACAGGGACAAGTGGAATATCAGATCATGTATAATGCTGTCAATCAGTGTATCGGTATGTCTCCTTAGCTACTATACGGTATACGGATGGCTGCTGGTTCTCGGAATCGTATTTTTGTTCTCTTTAATCAGAAACAGCGGGGATAAAGCATCCGGGATTATAAAGAAAATACTCCTTATAGCTGCACTGATTACTGTATGTGCAGGCTGGTTTTTTATCAGAAATGCAATGATACATAACGGGGATTTTCTGGGAGTTGCATCTGAGGAAACAAGCCGTAATCAACTGATTGCCCAAGGCTATAATGTCATACCATACGACAGACCTTGTGATAACGGAGTATCGTTTATTTCTTTTCTGACCGGCAACCATTTCAGCTGGATTCATTTTACGATCAGGAGTACATTTGCGGCATTCGGATATATGAACATCTGGATTGCCAAATGGATGTACTGGATATATTACCTTCTGATAATCTTTTATGTGGCTTTATATCTTTTGTTTGATCTGTTTGGTAAACGAAAACAGTATCATAAGATGATGGATTTCATCGTGATCTTGTCGGGAATGATCACAGTTGGACTGTCAGTTTATCAATCATATTTCAGGGATTATCAGCCCCAGGGCAGATATATAATCACGGTCCTCATCTCTGCCGGATATTTGATGGGCAGAGGGGCTGACCGGATGACAGATAAAACCGGTAAAAAATGGGTTGCAAATGCCGGTTCTGTACTGTGGTTTTGCCTGTCTCTATCGGTATTTTTGCTATATATGAGCAAAATGTTTATTCAAATCTGATAAACTTTTGTTCCGTTTATAATTTGTTAAGATTATTTTTATATAATAGATTAGGGTATTTTGGGGAGGAATGAAGATGCACCAGTTTACAAGGTTCAGTCTTCCACTGTGTATGGTGGTAGATGAAGGAGTTTTCGGACATACAGATGAGATACTTGAGGATTATATGCCCGGTATCACAAAAAAGAAAGCAATCCTTGTCACAGAAGAATTCTTAAAAAATACATATTCCGATATTGTCCGGGAGATATGTGATGATTTTGGAGAGGCGCCTGTATTTACTGTATCGGATGCAGATTATGAAACGGCTTCTGCGCTTGCCAAAAAGATCAGCATGGAGAGTATCGGAGTTGTCATAGGTTTCGGAGGCGGAAGAGTACTTGATACTGCCAAGTATGCAGCTCATATCAGCAAGGCGGTTTACATCTGTCTCCCGACAACCCTCAGTAATGATTCATTAGCCAGCCCTTTTTCCGTACTTACCATGGAGGGCAGGAGCAGAAAGACACTTCCCTGCAAGATTCCGACAGCTATCATAGTTGACACAGAAATGATCCTTAAGGCACCTGTATCCCAGACTATGTCAGGTATAGGCGATACGATAGGAAAGTATACGGCAGTATATGACTGGTCCATTGCGGCCAAGGCGGGCAATGCCAGACTTGATGACTTTGCATACTCTATAGCATCGATGTGCTGTGACAGCATTATGTACTGCGATGAGAAATCGATTCAGAGTAAACATTTCATGACAGCACTCTCGAGAGCCCTTGTAATGGGTGGCCTGGCAATGGAGATAGCGGGATCTTCAAGACCCTGCAGCGGCAGTGAGCACCTCTTTGCTCATGCTATAGAAGAGTACTATCCCGATATAAAGATTTCCCATGGCCTGGCAGTTGCTCTCGGATGTGTGGGTGCGGCAAACTTTCAGGGAAGGGATGATATGAAGATAATCGAGGTATGTAAAAAGTACGGCCTTGATCTTAATCCCGAGACATACGGCATATCAAGGGATATGTTTGCAGATATATGGATGAAAGCTCCGGGCACAAGACCTGACAGGGTTTCAATCCTGAATGATACAGAATTAAACAGGGAGTGGATCGATGAGATCTATTCCCGAATGCAGAAATAAAAATTTGAACGGAAGGTTTTATACCAATGCTTAATTATTATCTTGATGATGATGACAAAGAAGATCAGCTGATTTCCTCATCAAAGTCTCTGGGCAGACGGGTTTTTGAGATGGTGGTACTCATTATCCTCTATCTCGCTGCTGTGTATATTCAGGGCTATTTTTCAGGTATGCAGGATGAATATTTGGGCGGAGTCAGGGCAGAAGATGTTCCCGGCATTTTTTCTGCTGTTCAGGTACTGCTCCTTGTTGCAATGGTTATTTCAAGCAAGATAGGATATTATGCGGGACTGATCATTTCCTCATTAAATCTAACATATTTAATTTTGACCATAGTCTTAAAACAGAACTATAACGGAGTTGTGGGAGGATGCATTATTATCTCCGGTATGGTTATCATATGGATGATCCATATGTATTTAAAGAAACTTGAGAGAAAAGAAAAGCAGCTTTATGACATAGTTCATACCGATATTCTGACAGAGCTTCCCAACAGAAGAGCATTTAAGTCAAAGCTCTCTGCGGTCATCGAGGAGTCAAGGATTAAAAATCAAAAGTTCGCCGTAGCCATCATGGACCTTGATAACTTTAAGAATATAAATGATACGATCGGCCATGATTATGGCGATAAAGTTCTTTCCACAATGGCTAACCGCTGGAGAGACGTGACAAACAGAAAAGATTTTATCAGCCGACTCGGAGGAGATGAGTTTGCAGTAATCATATCTGATTATGAAGCGATAGCCGATCTTGATGCACATCTTCATGAATTTATGGATGTACTCGAAAACAAGATTACTCTTAAGGGTAAAGAGTTTACGATATGCGGCAGTATGGGCGTGGCTGTATTTCCAAGTGACAGCCTTGATTCAAGTCAGCTTATGAAATTTGCGGATACTGCTCTCTATGCAGCTAAAAATCAGGGCAAGAACAGGATGTGCTACTTTGACGGTATTATGAATGATGTACTTGAGCATGTAGTGGAGATGGAAAATGTCATCAGATATGCCATCAAGAATGATGCATTCTCCCTGGTATACCAGCCTCAGTACAGCATTAAGGATAAAAAACTAAGAGGCTTTGAGACACTTATCAGGCTTCATGATGAGAAGGGCGGTCCCTTAAGCCCCGGGGCATTTATACCCGTAGCTGAAAAGTCCACACTTATCATAGAGGTCGACAGATGGGTTCTCAGAAATGCAATGCACGACTTTAAACCGCTCCTTGAAAAAGCACCTGACGTGATACTCTCGATTAATATCTCAGCGACTCACATGCTCGCTGACGGATTCCTCGATGATGTAGACAGTGCACTTAAGGAGACAAATTTCCCGCCTGAGAATCTCGAACTTGAGCTTACTGAGTCGGTATTTGTGGATTCCCTTGAAAAGGCCAAGAGTATTATGAGAGAGATCAAGGACAGAGGTATACATATCGCCCTTGATGATTTCGGAACAGGATATTCGTCGCTCAGCTATCTTAAGGAGCTCCCTATCGACCTGCTCAAGATTGACAAGGCATTTGTGGATTCCATTACAGACGGTCCCAAGGAAGAGTCCTTTGTCGCTGCGATCATATCCTTAAGCCAGCTTATGCAGTTTGCTGTTATATCCGAAGGTGTTGAGGAAGAGTACCAGCTTGATATATTGAGGAACCTCGGATGTGATTATATCCAGGGATTTTTGTGGGGCAAACCCCAGGTCATCAACGATGCAGCCATCCTGATGAGCTGATAATAAACAAGTGTATATTTCAGAATAAAAAGTATCCCCTGCCATGCTGAGTTGTCCGCAATGCATGACAGGGGATACTTTTTATTCACAACATTTCAATTTACTTATCAGAGCCAATTTTTTTCTCAATCTGTTTTATCGTCTTAATACATATATCATAATCATCTTTCGATATCTGCTGCGGAGAGAATATTGCCTGACCGCATATTCTCATTGTATTTAGAGTGTCATTATCAGATACAAGTCTTTCTTTTAAGAATTCATACATCTCAATCGGGGTCAGAGGGGTGCTCAGTTTGTAATGTTTCATTACCTTTTTCTGGAACAGAATATATCTGATGTTCAGAGCATTGTTGTAATCACACTTTTTAACTGCCGCGGATATCTTTATGCTGCTTAAAATAACCGGGAAGTATGTATGTACAACAAGGAGGACTGCGGTACCTGCCAGCACGAATATGAGAGGCAGGAGTATGAATCCGAATGATCCGTTTATGCTGAATTTAAAGCCGTTAAAGACAGGTCTCGTATTAGCATTTGTATCGCCGGGGACATCATCACTTTGCTGCGTATCGTCTCTTGTCATAAACAGACCTGCAAAGAGTGAACCAAAGCTGTAATCGGTCAGTATGACATTATCTGAAGACGGCGGTGTGAAATCAAAAGGTATCCAGCCATATCCGTCAAGGTAGATCTCTGTCCATGCGTGAGCGGAGCCGTCTGTTACCTCGACTTTTACGCCCTGTATATTGTCAAATACGGGAGTGAGTCCGTCACCTAAAAGATCTGTTGTGTCACCGGGGATGGCTTCTGACTCGATGACATTTGTAAATGTGATCATATATCCTTCCACATATCTTGTGGGGACGCCGATGGAGCGGAGTATCAGTGCAGAGCTGGCCGCAAAGTGAGCACAGTAGCCACGGCGCTGTTCATTCAGGAAATAGGTGATAAAGTCCTGCCTGTAAGGTGTTACGCCGGGAGCCATGGTATATGAAAAGTTTTCATAGAAATACCTGCGCAGATCGGCTGCGGCTTCGAGGAAATATGCCTGTCTCTTTTCGGGGTCAGTCTCAACATGGATGACTGACATATACTTATCAATACCGGCCTCGTCTGTGATGGCTTTCATTGTTTCTTCAAGGTACGGAGGTATATCAAGGTAAGTGCTGTATACAAACAATCTGTAGTCCTCAGAGGGTGGATTGTCTGTCGTATAAGTGTCTGAAAATTCAAAAGGCTCATACAAAACATCAATGACAGGCTTGCCGTCCTCATTAAGATTTCTTGCAGAGGCGCTCTCTGTATAGTAGGGCATATAGTCATATGTAGCATCCGCATCGACATTTACTATATTCATTTTACCGGCAGGACCGCCAAGGAGCGGATTGTGATCGGGAAAGCTGTACATATCCGATCTGATGCCGGCGGAGTTGTAATCATATAACTGATACGGGCTTGTGCTAAAAACATTATTGTCATAGGTCGTACCGATGTAGGCCCGCAGGTAAAGGCTGTCTGTATTGGCGGGATTGTATGTCACGATGAGGTCGGTAGTATAGTCAGGACGCACTGAGGATACTCCGCCGAGCTGGCCCTGGCTTAAGCCGCCTTTTGACTGATACCTGTCAAAGAATGAGTAGATGCCGTTCTCGACAAAAGCCTTGATATATTCATCGGTAGTATTCTTGAGCAGGTTTGATTCATGACGGGCGTCGGTATTGGAATAAAATATACCGCTGGTGAGCATGATGAATACGATGCAGAAGACTATTGACCATGCACCTGTCGTGATCATGCCAAGTCCGTCTGAAATATATGAATGTGTATGAATCTTTGTTTTCTTTTTTTCTGACCTGAATGTCCGGAAATTCTTTTTCTTGCCTGTGATGGCAGGCGTCATATAATGACCGCTACGCCCGAGTACAGCCACACTGATATATACGGAGAGGAGCATGATTATATATATCAGAGAGGGACGTCTCTCGATATAGAGTCCTATCTGAACAATGGGAAATGTCAGGATGAACGTCTCAACCAGATTCATGTATCCGGAGATCGTGATATTTAAAAGGAGTGAGAGAAATGCTGCAACAAAGATCATGGCAACCGACACAGTGGTATATCTGTCGGTGATTGCCTCGGAAGCTTCTCTTGCACTGTTTAAATAGAAATATAAACTGTATTCCTGGTTAAGTGTGTTTACAAAAGCCTGAAAACCACTGTTTACGTACCAGTATTTTAAGGCAATGGTAGCTGCAAAACCTATGAAAAACAGGATGTACCCAAGATAGAAAGTGATTGAATTGTAGTATATAAACGCTACAAACATACTGATGAGCAGGATCGATATGGCTACAAAAGGTACATTGTATCTGAGACCGAAACTGCTCACTGCGGCACCTACCGTACCAAAGCATGCAAAGAATATGAGTATGCCCCTGATGAGGCACAGAAAGAGACGGCTGCCCATCAGTGCACTGCCGCTGTAATCGATACTTTCAAGGGCAAAGCCGTTTGTCTTTAGCTCTGCCTCGAAAATCTTTTTTTCTTTTTTGTTTTTGAAATAGTCGGTAATAATCATTTATTTACGTATGACACTGTTTCTGGTTATCCAGATCACCTCGTTATCCTCGCCGTAATAATGTTTAAATGCCAGCAGGGCGGTTTCGGGAGGAACATGAACAGGCATGTAATATGACTGGATCAGCACATTGTCGACATCATCTTTTTCTTTGACGGAATACTCATCAAATGCGTCACCGTTAAAAAGTACAACTTTATATATTTCATTTTTATCTACCAGATAATTCATGTATGAATAAAAGGTCCTGACTGTCTCATTTAGACCGGTCTGCGAAAACTCCGGTAAAAGGACGATGACTCTGTTTGCACTGTTTTCATATTCTTTTACAAGCAGAGTGTCATTAATATCTCTGGCAGTAGCTTTCCAGTGGATATCTTTTAATTTATCGCCGGGCCTGTAATCCCGGATTTCTTTAATATCCATGCTTTTGGTGAGACTTAAGCTGACATTTTCATCATCTTCGGAATCGGAAAATGCTTCGGGATAAAGAGGATATTCATCATCGGTTTTCTCCGGATAAACCGGAAGATGCAGAGTGATATCGCAGTTTAACATAAAAGTATGGAGATGGAGCGGATCTGTTACCGTGGCATTATAGATAAATATTTCAAACATTCCGGGGTACAGTGTGGAATATGTGAAACAGACCCGGTTTTTTCGCTTAAGAGGAGCAGACAGGGACAGTCTGCCGATTATATCATTGGGATAAAAAAGTATACCTGCTTTATAATCCAGATTAATATTAAGAAAAGAAAACAATGCGGGATTATCGACGGATACAGTCATCTCGGCTTTGTTGCCGGCTACGATACTGTGCTGAACAAACTCTGCCGAAATGATCAGCTTGTCCTTTAGCCTCGATGTGATATAGATGGAAATAATCGGAAGCACAAACAAAAGGAGTACAAGCACTGAAAAGAAGGGCTGCTTGTAAAAAACAGCACCCAGAACAAAGAGTATTATAAATATGGTATATGTAACAATATATCTGATGTTATCTCTTTGCATTCGCCTGTCCAGAAATTTTAGGTACAACAACCGATGATAAGGAACTTAAGAGAGATTCGCCAAGGTCTGTACCGGCAGCTTTTGCTCTCTGGGAAAGTTTTACCCTGTGAAGAGCGACCGGCAGGTATATCTCCTTTATATCATCCGGGAGCAGATAAGATCTGCCCTCAAGAAATGCGTATGCTTTTGCCATGCGCAGGAGAGCGATACTGCCTCTCGGACTTAAGCCGAGCTCATATGTGGAAGGTTTTCTGGTGCTCTCGGTTATCTCGACTATGTAATCATAGAGGGCATCATCAACATATACTTCCTCGACTTTTTCCTGGAGAGCCACCAGTTCTTCTTTTGTAAGTACAGGGATTACGGTCTGGATATCTTTTGCTGAATTACCTTTTAATATAAGAGCTGCATTTTCGGCATCCGGATATCCTATTGAGAGACATACCATAAATCTGTCGAGCTGGGATTCCGGAAGTTTCTGGGTACCTGATGAACCAAAAGGGTTTTCGGTGGCGATTACAAAGAACGGCTTTGGCAGTTCTCTTGAAACACCTTCAACAGTGACTCTCTGCTCTTCCATAACCTCAAGGAGAGCGGACTGGGTCTTGGGAGAAGTACGGTTTATCTCATCGGCGAGGAAGAGGTTGGTAAATGCCATACCTTCCTGATATTTAAAAGAGCCGGTGACTTTATCGTACATATTAAAACCGGAGATATCTCCCGGCATAACATCGGGGGTAAACTGGACGCGTCTGTAATCCATTGACATGGCTTTTGCAAAAGCCATAGCCATTGTAGTCTTGCCTACACCGGGTATATCTTCAAGGAGTACATGGCCTTTTGCGAGAATTGCGGCGAGGACCATCCTGATAATATTGTCTTTGCCGTGTATTACCTTTCTGACTTCATCAATTACCTGCTCTGTTTTAGCGCTCATATAACCCTCCGTATACTCTTTACTGATAGGGTTTATTTTATCATAGGTACAGGATTAAATACAATTGAACACGGTTTGAAATTGTGGTAAAATTTCTTATGATTGTGCATAGTGTAAGCATTATGTTAAAAAATCTGTTTTTGGATGGTATTCATTATGAAGAGCGTTTCTTCAAATAATGAGAATGTAAAAGATAAAAAGAAAACATTTTTAAGAATACTTATGATGGGCGGAGCGATAGTGGTACTCTGCCTTTTGGTGTGCTTTTTGCTTGTGATGGCGCTTAAGAGTGCATACAACAGTGAGACTATGGCCAATTATCATGAGCATCATATGAGTGCGGCAGATATTCTGATTGACAAGTTTGCGGAGTACTCAAAAGAAGCTGAAAAAATCGGAGCCGAATTTGCAGAAAAAGAATTCGCCATAGGAGGAACAGCCTTCTACGAATTTCTTGATAGCAGCGTTGATTCCGAGTATGTTAAGATCGCATATTACGATGAGTTTGGCAACCTCTATATGGATGACGGTACGACGCGGCAGACGATTATACAAGAAACATCATTGATGTATTAAAGAAAGCAGATGGCAATACTTCTGCCATAGATAATTTCTATGAATCGGAGAGTGACGGTAAACAGTTTATGGTTGCTGTTTCCTCTCTTGACGGATATATAGTCCTGATTGAAGACATATCTACATTCCTGTATACCCGTGCCCTTGATTATCAGACCAAAATCGGACAGATGTATATCACCGACAAGGATATGAATGTACTCGGATACAGCTACAATGCCGAGATCACTAATGTGGGAAACAACTTCACCATGAGTGTGCTCTCATATACTGACGGACGTCAGGAGACAAAGCGTGCCATCCAGACAATGAAAAATGATCTTTCGGATGGCAAGGAAGGATATATATCCGTATCTGTAGGTAACAATACAAATATTCAGATTTCATACTGCAACCTTATTCCTTCCGATAAGATATATTTTATTACATGCTTTAACAGGAATCTGACCGATTATAAGATAAGGCCACTCCTTGTCAGGAGTATGCTTTCATGTCTGTTTATAATGTTCCTCATGCTGGCTATCATCGTATATGTATGGGCGATATCAAAGAAAGCAAATCTCACCGTTGAAAAACTTGCATACGAGGATCCAATCACTCACGGTCACAATATCAATTATTTCAAGGAATTTGCAGTAAAGGTGCTCTCGGTTTCAAAGGAGACGCCGTTTGTAATACTTCGTTTCGATATCGCAAACTTCCGTTACTTTAACGAGGCTTACGGACACGTCAGAGCCGATGAGGTCCTCGTGTCATGTATCAAAAACTTTGAGAGTGTATTTTCTGAGAGAGAACTCTGCGTACGTATCACAGCTGACCAGTTCCTGGCACTTGTGCTTAATGACAATACATGTGATTCCAAGATTGACAAGTTCAGAGAGCTCGTCAATGCCGATGCAAGAGGCAGGGGTATCAAATATCCCGTCAAGTTCAAGACAGGTGTATATCAGGTCAAAAAGACAGATACGGATATTGATGTCATGATCGACCATGCCAATGTGGCCAGAAAGACTCTTAATGCAAAGCAGAATCAGTACAGGGCTACGTATTCAGACAATATCGTCACAGACATGCGCAAGGCAGACAAGATGGAATCGGAGATGCAGGCTGCCTTTGCAAACGGTGAATTCCATGTTTATTATCAGCCTAAATGGGATGTGGTGAGCAACCATGTGGCAGGAGCGGAAGCTCTCGTCAGATGGAATAAAAAGGACGGCAATGTCATACTGCCGGAGGATTTTATCCCTATTTTCGAGCAGAACGGCTTTGTGGAAGTCCTTGATTTCTTTACCCTTGAAGAGGTGTGCAGACAGATCAGGAGCCTTTTTGACGAGGGCAAGACTACATACCCCATATCTGTAAACCAGTCAAAGGTACTTTTGCACAACCCTGATTATGTTGTTAATGTTCAGAAGATACTCAAGAAGTACAATATCCCCGAGGGTGTTATTGAGATAGAAATTAACGAGGATGTATTCCAGGATGACAAGGAAGCCATGTTTAAGGTTTTGAACGAACTGAAGAAATGCGGCATCAGAATACTTCTTGACGATTTCGGTTCGTCAAAATCATCTCTCTCAATCCTTAAGGGCGCACCGTTTGATATTATCAAGATCGGTTGTGAATTCTTTGGTGAATCTGTTTCGGATAAGCAGAATATGTGGATACTCCAGAAGGTAATAGAGATGATAAACGGTCTCGGACTCGAGCTTGTATGCGAGGGTGTTGAGAGCAGTGAGCAGGCAGTACTGCTCAAAAATCTCGGCTGCCGTCTGGTGCAGGGATTCTTCTACTCAAGACCTGTGCCTGGAGATGAGTATGTACAGCTGTTCTGTGAGAAATATCAGGCATAAATCATGGCCGGAAATATGACACGCAATTATCAAAAAGAGCTGGATGAGATAACTGCTCATCTGCCTGAATCAGGGAAAAGAAAATTGCTGCTGCACAGCTGTTGCGCTCCGTGCAGCAGTTATTGTCTGGAATATCTGTCGGAATATTTTGATATAACGGTATTTTATTTTAATCCCAATATCACTGACAAAAATGAATTTGACAAAAGAGCGGCAGAGCAGGAGAGACTGATAAACACAGTCAACAATGACTGGCGCAGCAGAATATTTGAGAGTATTAAGTTTGTCCGGGGTGAATATGATCCGGCTGTATTTCTGGAGATATCAAGAGGCCTTGAAAAAGCTCCTGAAGGCGGTGAAAGGTGCCGTAAATGTTTTGAACTCAGACTTGGGGAATCTGCGAGATACGCAAAGGAAAACGGGTTTGATTATTTCACCACCACGCTTACCATAAGTCCACTGAAAAATGCCCACGTCTTAAATGAAGTAGGCAGTATCATGGGGGAGAGATACGGCATAGCTTTTCTGCCGTCGGATTTTAAAAAGAAAAACGGATACAAAAGATCGACAGAGCTCTCGAAACAGTATGATCTGTACAGGCAGGATTACTGCGGATGTGCTTTTTCAAAGGCGGAGAGAATGGCTCAGATTAAAGATAATAAATGATTGGAGAATAAATTTATGAAGATGATGATCGATGTCATCTCCGAAGAGATGATGAAGGCATTTGAGGGGGCCGGATATGACGGCAGCCTCGGAAGAGTGACTGTAAGTAACCGTCCGGACCTGTGTGAGTATCAGTGCAATGGTGCAATGGCAGGGGCAAAGCTCTATAAAAAGGCACCTCTTGTGATTGCGGGAGATGTAGCCAAGGCTCTTGAGGGGTCAAAAATATTTTCACAGGTGGAGGCTGTAGCTCCCGGATTCCTGAATTTAAAGCTGTCAGAAGTCTTTCTGGCCGGATTTGTAAACGGTATGATGGCTGAAGATAAATTTGGAGTAGAGGACCCTGAGGGAAAAGATAAAAAGACGATAATCATTGATTACGGCGGACCAAACGTGGCAAAACCTCTTCATGTAGGTCATCTGCGTCCTGCCATAATCGGTGAGAGTATAAAGAGAATCTGCAGATATGCAGGTCACGAGGTAATAGGTGACGTACATCTCGGAGACTGGGGACTGCCTATGGGCCAGATCATCACCGAGCTTGCCGAGAGGAAGCCGGACCTCGTTTATTTTGATGATTCCTTTGACGGAGAGTATCCAGAGGAACCTCCTTTTACAATTTCTGAGCTTGAGGAGATATATCCTTTTGCCAGCGGCAAATGCAAGCAGGACGAGGAGTACAAGGCCAAGGCTTTAAAGGCAACTGCAGAGCTTCAAAAGGGCAGGAGAGGATACAGGGCATTATGGAAACATATCCTGAATGTATCGGTAGGCGATCTTAAGAAAAATTATGAAAAGCTCGACGTTCATTTTGATCTGTGGAAAGGTGAGTCAGACTGTGATCCCTATATTCCGGATATGGTTGAAAAGATGAAGAAGGACGGCTACGCATATATCAGCGACGGAGCTCTTGTAGTCGATGTAAAGGAAGATACAGACAAGAAAGAGATGCCTCCCTGCATGATACTTAAATCAGACGGTGCGGCAAACTATGAGACAACAGACCTGGCTACAATAGTTATGCGTGAGCAGGATTATAAACCTGACAGTATCGTATACGTGGTGGACAAGAGACAGCAGCTTCACTTTGAGCAGGTGTTCAGATGTGCCAGAAAGACAGGCATCGTCAGGGACGAATGCTCTCTTGAATTTGTCGGCTTCGGAACAATGAACGGTCCTGACGGAAAGCCCTTTAAGACAAGGGACGGAGGCGTGCTCAGACTCGAGTATCTGCTTAAGGATATCCGTGACAAGATGGAAGCCGATATCCGGGAAAACAATGCGGACAAGGATAAACAGCTCTCTGATGAGGAAACAGCGGATATAGCAGGAAAAGCAGGTCTGGCAGCTCTTAAGTACGGTGATCTGTCAAATCAGGCGTCAAAGGATTATATATTTGATATCGCAAGATTTACGTCTTTTGAGGGAGATACCGGACCGTACATACTCTATACCATGGCACGTATCAAGTCAGTCCTTAACAAGTGCCGGGAGAGAGGCATTGATGTAGACGGATTAAAGAGCGTAAATGTGCCTGCCGGAAAGACTGAAAAAGAACTGCTCATGAACATGGCAGGCTTTAATCAGATGATCAAGGATGCATCAGACGGCAGGGCGCCCCACAAGGTATGTGCATTTATTTACGATCTTGCCAATAAATTCAATACTTTCTATCATGACAATAATATCCTCAATGCCGAGGAAAACGTACGAAACGGATTTATCGCGGAACTGAAGGCCTGCCTTGCATTGTTTGAGGTTTCAATAGGCCTCCTTGGATTCGAGGCTCCTGAGAGAATGTAAATATTTGACATCCGCGCAATGTGAAATATAATAGTTTTGTGTAAACGATATGAAAAGAGTATGAGAGGAGACAATAATGGCTGCAAATATGGATTTAAAGAAAAAGGTATGTGTTGAATACGGCGATTCCAAGTATGATATCGAGAAAGTTTCAAAGAGTGTAAAAGCCGATTTTACAAAGAATAATAAAGGCGTAGCACTTAAAGATATCAATATTTATATAAAGCCGGAAGACGGTAAGGCATACTACGCTGCAAATGGCGGTAAGATTACAGGAGATGTAAATCTTTAAGCAGTTAATTAAAAAAAGTTGTTGACAACAAATGGTATGTTTTGTTATGATAGCAAATGCGGGTTGAGAAACACTTTTTAAACAAAGGGGTCTTAGCTCAGCTGGGAGAGCATCTGCCTTACAAGCAGAGGGTCACAGGTTCGAGCCCTGTAGGCCCCATTTATCAGCCCGCATTTATATGGCGAGATAGCTCAGTTGGCTAGAGCACACGGTTCATACCCGTGGTGTCGAGGGTTCGAATCCCCCTCTCGCTACTTGTGATTTAATAGTGAAAATCTTTTAAAGCAAAGGGTTTTCACTATTTTTTTATCGCTCTTTTTGTGGTATAATATATCAGTATGTTTATGCCTTGAATACAGACTGTATTTGAGGTGTATGACATAAATCGGATATTGGGGACAGCCATAAGTGAGAGAATTACTCGATAAGGTCGTCAGCAAGGGGCTGAAGACTGATTCTGAAACAGAATACGGAGTCACACCATATACATTAATACTCAGTTGCAATGAGATAGAGTTTGAAATGGCCGCAGATACGCAGTATCAAGGCTCATTTCAGGTAGTAACGGATGAAAAGGCCAAAGCCGAAGGATATGTTTACTCCGAAGACCTGCGCATGTTTATTAGGACAGCACAGTTCGGTGGCCTCGACAGGGAGATTATATATTTCTTTGATTCCACAGGATTAAAAGAGGGCAGTGTGGTTAAGGGCGTCATCAGCATCGTTTCTAACCTTGGAGAATATGAACTGCCCTATACCATACATATAGCCAACAGTACATTATCAAGCAATCTTGGAGAGATACGCAATCTGTTTCACTTTGCGAATCTGGCAAAAGCTGACTGGGATCAGGCAGTTTCTCTTTTTTACTCAGAAAATTTCAGCCAAATACTGACAGGAAATGACAGGCAGTACATCGGACCGTACAAGGGACTCTCTGCGCTCACGGAAGGGCCGGATGGTCAGCTCTATGCCAATGAGTGCAATGTCAATACATTCCTGGAACTGACCAGAAAAAAGAGCAGATCGAGATATTCATCTGAGACAAGAGCAATCGAAGTCAACAATCCCAAGGAGACATATTACACCGAACTGGCCATAAAGAGAGACGGCTGGGGATATACAAATCTGGAGATCAGCACGAGCCAGGATTTTATAGTCACACCCAAGGAGTATCTGGTCAGTGAGGATTTTGAGGACGGTGTGGCGACCATCCCTGTGTATATCGATGTGAAAGAACTTCACAGAGGTGTCAATCAGGGCGTTATTGTCCTTAAGGATTTTTATAACTATATCGAGATACCCGTAAAGGTCAATGTAAATACATACAGACGTATCAGGGACGGATACAAGACAGATACTCTTAAACTCATGAGGCTGTATGTCCTCTATCGACTGGGCAGAGTATCAAAAAATGAGTGGGTCAAGGAATCGAGTGTGGTTATTTCCCATATGCTCTCTATTGCAAAGACATCGGAGAAAGTACCTGCCGATGAATTTGAGATAGAGCGTTTCGTGACAGCGAAACTTTATCAGGTCCACCTCTTTGTGACTCAAAAGAGGGAGAATGACGGAAGAGGTGCACTTGAGCAGGCCAAGCTGTTTTTAAATGAGAATACCAGACCGGAGATAATCGGATACAGTCTTTATCTTGAATATCTGCTCACAAAGGATGATTCACTTAAAAACGAATATGCCAGAAATATAGAGCTCCTCTATGTGCAGAATAAAAATTCCGCAATGCTCGCGTGGCTTCTCCTCTACGTAAAAGAGGAACTGCGCCAGGATGACAGGGAGAGATTAAAACTCATAAAGTATCAGTATGAGCACGGATGCGTGAGCCCCCTTATGTTTGTGGAGGCTCTGAATATATTTATTTATTCACCTTCCATGATCACCCAGCTCACGGATTTTGAGCTTGCCATATATTATTTTGCAAAAAAGCATGACGCCATGACAGGCGACATGAGACGCAGGCTCAACTTTATGGCTTCCAGGGAAGTGGCTTACAGCAGGGAGATCAACGAACTCCTCGTATACTCTTACGAGAGAGAACCGCTCCGGGAGACTCTTGAGGAAGTATGCCGTATGCTCATGAGAGGCAACCGTACCGGTAATGAGTATTTTTCATGGTATGAAAAAGCTGTTGAGAGTGAGATCAGGATCAACAGGCTGTATGAGTATTACCTGATGTCGATCGACCTGACATATACAGGCAGACTGCCCAAGATCATACTTATGTATTTTGCCTTCAGATCGGATCTTGATTATGAGAGAAATGCATTCCTGTATGCCAACGTCTTAAAGCACAGACCGGCATACCAGGATATATACAAGGATTATCTGCCTGCCATAAAGGAATTTGCAAAGGATCAGTTAAAGAAGTGCCATATCAATGACAATCTGGCATATATTTACAAGACTGCTCTGGGTGAAGAACTCTACAGCGAAGAGCTTGTCCAGTACTACTCAAAGATACTGTTTGCCCATTATATAGACATAAAGATACCGGAGAAGACATCCCAGGTTTCAGGTGTAATAGTTATCAACGAGCATATTACTCATGAAGAGTGTTATGCCATTTATAACGGTCACGGTATCATACCCCTTGTCGGAGATGATTACTGTATCCTCGTGGAGGACCAGTACGGCAACAGGTATGTGGACAACTCTCTTTACAAGGTTAAGCGCATAGTAAAGAACGACCAGAGGATGGCAGAGGTCATGATGAAGAACTGTACAGATCTTTACCCCGCCCTGTACCTTGAGGAGAATGCATACAGCGGACCTGCCCTTGCCCTTGAGGAAGAGACAGCACTTATATATCTGACAGAATGTGACAATATCGACAGGCATTTCAGGCTGAATATCATGATAGGCCTTGCCGAATATTATTTTGACAAAGATGAGATATCGAGACTCGATGAGCTGATGCTCAGGTTTGATCCGGATGAACTGGATGGTGAACTCAGAGAAAAGTGCATACATATCATGGCAGCCAGGGGCATGTATGACAGGGCTCTTGAGTGGGTATGCAAGTACGGCTCCGAGTATGTTGATGACAAGATACTCCTCAGGTTATGCGACCGCATACTCGTCAGATCTGATTATGAATATGATTACAACGTCCTCAAAATATGTGAGACCGTATTTGCCGGGGGCAGATATGATGAGACTATCCTTAAATATCTGCTGATGTTTAAGAACGGATCTTCAAAATCGCTAAAGAGACTCTGGAGGGCTGCGGATTCATTTGACCTTGATGTACACGGACTCCTTGAGACCATGATAGTACAGATACTTTACTCCGGTGCTGATATCGGAGAGGAGTATAATATTTTCCTTCAGTATGTAACGGAAAATCCCATCCCCGAACTGGAAAAACTGTTTCTCGATAAACTCTCGAGGGATTATTTTGTAAAGAAGCATGATGTTGACAGACAGGTTTTTGACACAGTGATCAGTCTCCACAGAAAAGGGGAAAATCTGACTGATTATATCAAGATAGCTTTCCTTAAGAGTTGTGCGGACAATAAAGACAAGATAGTCATATCAGCTGAGCAGAGAGCGCTCATAGTACTGTTTATGACAGAGTTTCTTGCAAGGCATATCATGTTTCCGTTCTTCCTTGAATTCAGGGATTACTGGTCAAAACTGTCCATGTATGAGGACAGGAGCTTTATAGAATACACCGGAGACCCGGGCAGCAAAGTCATCCTCCACTATTACATAGAAGATGATACACCGGGCAGGGAATATGAATTCAAACGGGAGGAGATGCAGCATCTCCTCGGCGGTGTATATGTAAAAAGTTTTGTGCTGTTTGATAATGAATCTGTCAGATATTACATCACAGAGGAAAATGCGAGAAGCGAGAAACTGACCCGTTCGGATTCCCTCAAAACAGGTAAAGCAAAGAACGGCAGTAACTGGCGCTACGACTGTATCAACGATATTCTGGCAGCAGGAAAACATAAAAATACAGACGGATTCTTCAGATTATCTGAAGAATATATCACACAGCAGTTTATCACAGAGCATCTGTTTACGCCTGACAGAGGCGAGATGCATCACGAATCATAAAATATTTGGAGTGGCACATGCCTGATTACAGGGAAACCATTAAAGAGACAATTAAAGATACGATAAAGGATTCGCTCGGAAAACTCTCAAAGCAGAGGATAGTGCTCGGATTTGATATATCCGATGAGTACTCCGTCATCAGCTATTATATGCTGGGGGACAATGAGCCTAAAACGGCGACGGTCACACCTGACGGCGAGGATATGTGCATCCCTACTGTGATAGGCAAGAGCTTTAACGAGAATGTATGGCATTTCGGCTCCCAGGCCATCGAGATGGAGCAAAAGAAAGAGGGCATGACGGTTGACCGTCTCCTTGAGAAAGCGAGAGCGGGAGAAAATATCCAGGTAGAGATGCAGTATTACGATCCTGTGGATCTGCTGGCTCTGTTTATGAAAAAATGCTTCGGCCTCGTGGGGCTCGTGGCACCTGTTGAAAAGGTTGCCGCAATAGTCATCACGGTAGACAAGCCGGATGAGGAGACGATGAATATATTTAAAAAGGCTGTTGATATCCTGCGTATCAAGCCTGACAAAATATATTTCCAGAGTCATTCCGAGAGTGCATATTACTACATGATCAATCAGCCGAGAGAGCTGTGGAATCACAACGTGCTGATATGCCACCTTAAATCAGACTGCCTCGTCATCAGGACTATGAAGAAAAATGTTCATACCAGTCCTGTCGTGGTACTGATGGAGGAAAATAAATTCCGGAATGTCAGGGGCGATGATCTGATTGATGCACCGTCACCTGTAAAGAAGCAAAAGGATAATGAGCTCTGGACGATCATGCAGGGCTTTTGCGAAGGCAATTATATCTCTTCCATTTACCTTATGGGCAAGGACTTTGAGGGGGACTGGTGGAAGGAAAGCCTCAACTACATGAGCAAAAACAGGCGTGTCTTTATGGGCAACAATCTGTTTAGCAAAGGTGCTGCATACGGAGCCAGAGAGATAATAAATCCCACTGATGTAGGCGGCAATCATGTATTTCTCGGTAGAGAAAAGGTTAAAGCCAATGTGGGCATGAATGTGATCAGGGAT
>CADBFE010000006.1 GCA_902793845.1 uncultured Lachnospiraceae bacterium
ACCTTGAGATGTTTACATCCGATGTGGATAAAGAGAAATATCCGGATGTAGCCCAGGTAAAAAGATTTGAACCTGTGGAGTATGAGGACGCAGTTAAAACGAAAGAGCAGGCGGCTCCCGTAATTGAGGAACCTGAAAATAAAAACAGTGCCATTAACCCGGTGCTCCTTAAATTTCTTGATGCAGTCGGATACGAGCAGCAGCTCGAATGCCTGACCGAAATCAGAGAAGACCTGACAGAAGAGATACTCATACCTATAGAACTGTCACTTGGCATGGAAGAGCAAAAGGGCAGTATAGACCAGCGGTACAGGGGTATTAAGAATTATATTTCTTTAAAGCAGAGATACGAAAAGGATACGAAAAGACAGCTAGATTATAAGGATTATGTTTAACGGATATAGAATTATAGGACTCTGTATTACCAAGATCGGTAATGAAGAGTATTACAATTTTATAAGAGTATTTAACGAAACAGCCGTAAAAAACGGATACAGACTTTTTATTTATCAGATGTCTTCCGATATGCTCGGCGACAGTCTCGGATATGGCAGTGACAAGGGCGTATTTGAGATAATTCCTTTTGATATACTTGACGCACTCCTTGTCTGGGAGGAGAGCTTTAATGACAAGAAGATTGTCGACAAGATAATAGAATCTTCAAAGATGAATTCCGTCCCTGTCATAGTCTATGGCAGACAGATTCCGGGTACATATAATATCAGATTTGATGCGGCCAGAGGTTTTGAAAAACTGGTAAAGCACGTGATCGAATATCATAAGGCTACTGATACATGCTTTATTTCGGGTTTCCGTGATAATGAAGTATCGGAACTCAGACTCGGTGTGTATAAAAGCGTGCTTGAAGAGAACGGTCTCCCCTACAAAGAGGAGAACGTATTTTACGGTGAGTTCTGGACAGTAGGAGCAAAATGGGCTGCCCAGAAAATACTTGAGAGGGAGAAACTGCCCCAGGCCATAATCTGTGCCAATGATATTATGGCAATCGAAGTTACGGATGTCTTAAGGGAAAACGATATAAAGGTACCTGAGGATGTGATCGTCACCGGATATGACGGACTGACCTGTGCGTTCGGCTCCAGCCCCGCCATTACGACATGTATTGAAAATACAGAAGATATATCGAAATGTATCCTTGATATTATAGAGAGGCTCCTTAAGAATGAGGAAGTCGATGAGGTCAATCTGGCAACGGTTGATTTTAAGATAATGCAGTCATGCGGATGCAAATCAAATGAAAAACCGCTCAATCCGGCGAAGGTCATTTTGGATTATGAAAATGCTCTCAGAATATACCAGATCGATGAGCGTGTGATCTATGAGATGAGCAAGCAGATATTCCTCTGCAGTGACGTGAACGATTTCAAACTGTTCTTATCCACATGCAAGCTGGGTGACACCATACTCATGTTTAACGAAATGTGTTTTGATGAGACGATAAATCCTACCGATTATCACAGAGCGACACAGTTTGACAAGAAACTTATCAATGTTTTTTCTACGAGCGGTGCTCTTGAAAATTATCCGAAAGAGTTTGAGATGAGCGGGATACTGCCTGAGGCAGACAGCATACTGGCAAAGGAGACTCCGGTTGTATTTTCCGCCCTTGATTTCTATGGGCAGTCAGCGGGCATAATGATTACATACGGAGAGGTGACCATGGTCAACTACCGCAAGATCCAGCAGACGGCAACGCTGCTTAACAGTGCGCTCTGCAATTTCATGCTCCTTAACAATCTTAAATATACGACAAGGGGACTCAGGGAAGTATCGGAACATGATTATCTGACAGGACTCCTTAACAGAACAGGACTTCATGCCCAGCTCCCCGTACTCATCGGAAACAACAGCGGTATGGACAAGTATGTGACACTGGTTTCCCTTGACCTTAACAATCTGAAGCTGATCAACGATAAAAACGGTCATGAGGATGGTGACAGGGCGATCAAGATCATCGCCGATGCCATGAGAGGTATACCGTTTGAGCATAAACTGTGCTGCAGGTACGGCGGAGACGAGATGATTGTGGTCATCATCTGCGATGACAGAGAGCCGGAGCGCAGGATCAGGCTGAGTATCAATGAATATCTGGACAAGATCAACGATGCCAGCAAGCGGGGCATTGCTGTATCGGCAAGTATCGGTACATATACGGACCACTGTCTGACATTTGATTTTGAAAAAGCTCTCGAGATCTCGGACAAGAAAATGTATGAAGATAAATTCGAGATGAAGAGACTCATGGAAAAAGAAAATAAGTCATGATTGGAGAATGACATGTTTTATGTAATTTACAACCCTTCCGCAAGATCGGGAAAGGGTGCGAAATTATGGGAAAAAGTAAAAAACATCCTCGACGAGGAGGGAAAGGACTACAGAGTATACAAAACGACGCCGGAGAGGGATGCTTCATATATAGTAAAGACACTCCTCATGTCTCGTCAGGATACAGAACTTAAGATCATGCTACTTGGCGGTGACGGCACATTAAACGAGGCTATCCAGAGTATTACGGAAAATGATTTTAAGCGTATCATTCTCTACTATCTGCCCACCGGTTCATCAAACGATCTGGCCAAGGCAATCGGATATACCGATTCGTATGATGAGATGGTCAGGGGATACGTCAGAAGAGATACATTCAGAAACATGGATCTTGGAATCGTGCGCTACAATCACGCGGAAAAGCCCGGGTATCTTAAGAGATATTTCGCTGTCAGCTGTGGCATAGGATATGATGCATCTGTATGCGAGGAAGCAAATAATTCAAAGATCAAAAAAATATTAAATAAAATAGGACTCGGAAAACTCTGTTATCTGGCTATCACTGTAAAGCAGCTTATCGGCACACCGAGGGTTCAGATGACGCTTAAACTTGATGATAATGAAGAGTACATGATAGACAAAGCGTACTTTGCCGCGATCATGAATCACAGATATCAGGGAGGCGGACTGGCATTTTGTCCGGACGCAGTCGATGATGACGGTATCCTCGATATATGTCATGCATCCGATATACCCAAGGCAAAGGTACTCTCGATACTGCCTACCCTGTATAAAGGTGAGCATGTAAACAAGCCCGGCATAAAAATAGACAGATTAAAATCGGTTTCGATAAAGAGCTCCCTGCCCCTCTGGGTACATACTGACGGAGAGGTCAGGACAAAGGCAGACGATATCACTGTAGAGGTGCTGCCCGGCATACTTAAGTTTGCAACCTACAAGGACTAAATATTGTCAAGCGTGACAAAATATTGTATATTATAAAAACTGAAAAATGTTTAGGAGGAACGACATGTACTCACTTGATGAAGTAAAAAAAGTAGACCCTGAAATCGCTGATGCCATCGTATCAGAGCAGGAAAGACAGAACAGCCACATTGAGCTGATCGCCTCAGAAAACTGGGTGAGCAAAGCTGTAATGGCTGCAATGGGAAGCGTACTTACAAATAAATATGCGGAAGGATATCCCGGAAAGAGATATTACGGCGGATGTCAGTGCGTTGATGTAGTTGAGACACTGGCAATTGAGAGAGCAAAAGAACTTTTCGATTGTGAATATGCCAATGTACAGCCTCATTCAGGAGCCCAGGCAAACCTTGCAGTGCAGTTTGCAGTATGCAAGCCGGGAGATACGATCCTCGGTATGAACCTGGCACACGGTGGTCACCTTACTCACGGTTCACCGGCAAATATCTCAGGTGCATATTTCAATATCGTTCCTTACGGAGTCAATGATGACGGCTTTATAGATTATGACGCACTCGAAAAACTTGCAATGGAGAGCAAACCCCGTATGATCATCGCTGGTGCTTCCGCTTATGCAAGAGCAATCGATTTTGCAAAGTTCAGAGAGATAGCTGACAAGTGTGGTGCAGTCCTTATGGTAGATATGGCTCATATCGCAGGACTTGTTGCAGCAGGTCTTCACCAGTCACCTCTTCCCTATGCGGATGTGGTCACAACAACCACTCATAAGACACTGAGAGGACCAAGAGGCGGACTCATCCTCTGCAAGAGCGCTGAGAAGGCAAAAGAGTTTAACTTTAACAAGGCAATCTTCCCCGGTATCCAGGGCGGACCTCTGATGCACGTGATCGCAGGCAAGGCAGTATGCTTTAAGGAAGCACTTTCAGATGACTTTAAGAAGTATGCCAAGGGCATCGTTGATAATGCACAGGCTCTCTGCAAGGGACTTATGAGCAGAGGCGTGAGCATCGTATCCGGTGGTACAGACAATCACCTGATGCTCGTGGATCTTACTAAAGAAGGTCTCACAGGCAAGGAAGTTGAGAAGTGGCTTGATGAGGCTCATATCACAGCCAACAAGAATACAATCCCGAACGATCCTCAGTCACCTTTTGTAACAAGCGGTATCAGACTCGGTACACCTGCAGTTACATCAAGAGGTATGAACACAGAAGACATGGATAAGATCGCTGAGGCAATAGCACTCATTATTAAGGGCAAGGAAGAGAAAATTCAGGAGGCCCGCGCTATTGTTGACTCACTTACAGCAAAATATCCGTTAGATTAATTCAAAAAGATTTTAAAGATATTTCATGAATCAATACAAAAGCACGGTGCCTTTCCCGGATGAAGCATACTATGGGAGACACGGTGCTTTTGATGTTCATAAATGATGTTATTTATACAGTTTTATTTATAAAGTGAGGAAAAATCATGAGTAACACAGTTGAGATCCGCTGGCACGGAAGAGGCGGACAGGGTGCAAAGACGGCGGCACTTTTGCTGGCCGATGTGGCTTTTAAGATGGACAAGCATGTCCAGGGATTTCCCGAGTACGGTCCCGAGCGAATGGGAGCTCCCATTACTGCTTTCAACAGGATCAGCGATTCCCAGATAAGAGTTCACAGCAACATTTACAATCCCGATTATGTAGTGGTAGTTGATGAGACACTGCTCCATACCGTTGATGTGACAAAGGGATTAAAGGATACGGGAGCCATCCTTATCAATACGGAGAATACGGCTGACGACCTTATGCCATATTTAAACGGATACAAGGGTAAAGTATATACAATCAATGCCAGAGAGGTATGTATGAAAACCCTCGGTAAATATTTCCCTAACACACCGATGCTTGCAGCCATCGTAAAGATATCAGGCATCATTGAGCAGGAAGCATTCCTGAGGGAAATGGAAAATTCTCTTTCCCATAAATTTGCCAAAAAGCCCGAAGTACTTGACGGTAACATGAAGGCGTTAAAGATGGCATTTAAGGAGGTACGATAATGTCATTAAAAGCTAAAGATATCAATGATCAGACAAAATGGCAGGACCTGACGGAAGGTCTTAAGATATTTGAGCCCGCCACATCAAAACAGTTTGAGACAGGCGAGTGGAGAACCCAGACCCCTGAGTTTAACGAGAGCAAGTGCAAACAGTGTCTCCTCTGCGTACCGTACTGCCCCGACAGCTGCATACCTGTAGTCGAGGGTCAGCGCAGAAACTTTGATCTGATGCACTGCAAGGGCTGTGGTATTTGTGAGAAGGCGTGTCCTTTCGGAGCAATCACCATGAGACCCGGTAAATAAAGGGTAGTAAGGAGAGACAGTTATGAGTACAAAAAACAGAATGTCGGGAAATGAAGCTCTCGGCGAAGCTATCAGACAGATAAATCCGGATGTTATGCCGGCCTTTCCCATCACTCCGTCAACAGAAGTACCCCAGTTTGTATCAAACATGATCGCAAACGGCCAGGTTGACACAGAGTTTATCCCTGTTGAGAGTGAGCACAGTGCCATGTCAGCAGCAATGGGTTCGGAGGCAGCAGGTGCCAGGACGATCACAGCCACATCATCATGCGGACTTGCTCTTATGTGGGAGGTACTTTATGTTGCGGCATCCTCAAGACTCCCCCTCGCTATGTGCGTGGTAAACAGAGGACTCACGGGACCTCTTAATATCAATGCCGAGCATTCCGATTCGATGGGAGCAAGAGATTCCGGATGGCTCCAGATTTATGCAGAGAACAACCAGGAAGTATATGACAACATGCTCATGGCCTACAGAATAGCAGAGCATAAAGATGTCAGACTCCCCATCATGATATGCCAGGACGGTTTCATCACATCCCACGCAGTTGAAAATATCATGCTTGAAGATGATGAACCCATAAGAAAATTTGTAGGTACATACGAGCCTGAGCATTATCTGTTAAATGCAGATGAGCCGATGGCCATGGGACCTTATGCAAACTCGCCTTTCTGTATGGAAGCAAAGCGCGCACAGGTTCAGGGCATGATGAATGCAAAACAGGTAATCCTCGATGTCGCAAAGGAATATGCAAAGATATCAGGCAGAGAGTATGGACTCTATGAGGGATACAGACTGGGCGATGCAGAGTATGTACTTGTATGTATAGGTTCTGCATGCGGTACGATCAAGGATGCCGTTGACAGGATGAGAGAAAGCGGCGTAAAGGCAGGACTCCTTAAAGTCAGAGTATTCAGACCTTTCCCCGGAGAGGAATTTGCAAAAGCTCTTGAAAATGCAAAAGCAGTAGCAGTGATGGACAGAGCGGAGAGCTACACCGGACACGGCGGACCTTTAGGAGCAGAACTGATGGCAGCCATGTACAGAAACAAGAACAAGGCAGAAGCCATAAATGTAATATACGGATTATCGGGCAGAGACCTGACTGTAGAGATGGTATGCGGACTGTACGATCAGCTCGCCGACATCGCAGTTAACGGTACAAAGGGCCGTGAGTATCAGTATCTCGGTCTGCGTGAGTAGTTCAGAAATCAGTTTATTGTTTTCTTAAGTCAGAGAAAGAGGCATAGTCAATCATGGAAAATACATTTAATTTTAAAGAAATACAGGGCCGCGAGGAGAGGCTGGCACCCGGTCACAGAATGTGTGCGGGATGTGGCGGTACCATCACAGTCAGAAATGTACTTAAGGCTCTCCACCCCGGTGACAAGGCTGTAGTCGGCAATGCAACAGGATGTCTTGAGGTTTCGACCTTCATGTATCCTTTTACGGCATACGAGGACAGCTATATCCACAACGCATTTGAAAATGCAGGTGCCACACTCTCAGGTGTTGAGACAGCATACAATGTCCTTAAGGCAAAGGGAAAAGTAAAGGAAGACTACAAGTTTATCACCTTCGGAGGAGACGGCGGTACGTATGATATCGGACTTCAGTCACTCTCCGGAGCGATGGAGCGTGGTCATGATATGGTATATGTATGCTATGACAACGGTGCATACATGAATACAGGTACCCAGCGTTCATCGGCTACACCCATGTACGCCGATACGACGACTACACCGGCAGGCAAGTGCTCGGCAGGTAAGCCCCAGTACAGAAAAGACCTGGCAGCTATCATGGCAGCTCACAATATCCCATATGTTGGACAGACTACATTTATCGGAAATATGAAGGATCTCTATGTAAAGGCAGAGAAGGCTATTTACACTCCGGGTCCTGCATTCCTTAATGTAATGAGCCCCTGCCCCAGAGGATGGAGATATGATGCTCCCGATATCATGAACATCTGCAAACTGGCTGTTGAGACATGCTACTGGCCTTTATTTGAGGTCATCGACGGCAGGTGGATCATTAACTACCAGCCCAAGAACAAGCTTCCTATCGAGGACTTCCTTAAGACGCAGGGCAGATTCAAGCATCTCTTTAAACCTGAGAATGAGGAACTCATCGTACTCTTCCAGAAAGAACTCGACAGAAGATGGGAAGAACTCCTGACAAGATGTAATGCATAATTATTTTTGGAGGAACACATATGATACCACAGGATCCGGCAATGCTTGTCAGCTTTTTGAATCTGAAACTCAGGGATGATTATGACGATTTAAGTTCCCTTGCGGAGGGACTTGATATTGACCTGGGCGAGATAACCGAAAAACTTAAAAAAGCCGGTTACAAATATGATGAGACAAACAGGCAGTTCAGATGAAAGCGAGTTTTTATGAAGAAATTTAAAAGGCTTTTATTCATAGTCAATCCTAATGCGGGATTAAAAAGAGAGACCCCGTTTGATGCCATATGCACTGTGTTTGAAGATCATGATTATGAAGTGATCGTATGCTTCACAAGGGCAGCAGGTGACGGTACCGTGATAGTCAGGGATCATGCAGGTGATGATATTGACCTCATCGTATGTATGGGCGGAGACGGTACGTTAAATGAGACATTTGCCGGTGCATACGAAATAGGATGGCGGAAACCCATAGGATACATACCTGCAGGTACCACCAATGATTTCGCGTCCAGCATAGGCCTGCCGTCAGATCATGTGGAGGCTGCAAAGCACATTATGGAGCATGAGCCCCATGACCTGGACCTGGGTATGTTTAACGGACGCATGTTTGTCTATACTGCATGCTGCGGAATATTTACAAAGACTTCATATGAGACTCCACAGAAGATAAAGAATGTATTTGGACACCTTGCCTATGTACTTGAGGGAGTAAAGGATTTAACCCAGATACATTCCATACACATGAAGATAGATACTGGCACGGAAAAACTCGAGGATAATTACCTCTTTGTAGCCATGTGCAACACGTACTCACTGGGCGGCGTGATGACTCTTGATGAGAGTCAGGTATGCTTATCGGACGGAGAGTTTGAACTGTTTACCATAGCGATGCCAAGAGACCTGCTCCAGCTTAATACGATCATCACAGCTCTTGCCAGTCAGAAATATGATGAGGCCAACGACCTGGTTCATTTCACAAAGGTAAAGAATGCGGAGATACTCTTTCCCCAGTTTGAGGACTGGTCTCTTGACGGAGAACGGGGAGAGGGCAGAGAGAAAAATAAATTCAGCGTGGTACACGATGCCGTGCGTCTAATTTACTGACATAACGGATTTATAATGTTATAATTAACATAACTATTGGGGTTTACTTTTTTGCAGGAGGTATCTGGCTTATGAAACTTACGTTTGTGGGCGCTGCCCATGAGGTTACGGGATCATGTCATTATCTGAATGCCGCAGGGAAACATATTCTCGTGGACTACGGTATGCAGCAGGGAATCGATGTACTTGAAAATGCACCGCTTCCCATTGATGAGTCGCAGGTCGATTATGTACTGCTGACGCATGCACATATCGATCACTCGGGTATGCTGCCGCTCCTTGTCAAAAACGGCTTTAAAGGTCAGATAATAGCGACTGACGCAACAGTCGATCTTTGTTCCATCATGCTGCGTGACTGTGCACATATACAGATGCAGGAAGCAGAGTGGAAGTCAAGAAAGGCAAAACGAAGCGCGTCGCAGGCACCTATCGAGCCCATCTACAACATGGAAGACGCAGAGGGTGCCATTCACAGGCTCACACCATTTCCGTATGATGAAGTGATCGACCTGTGTGAAGGTATAAAAATCAGATTTACCGATGTGGGTCATCTCCTCGGTTCTGCATCCATCGAGGTATGGGCAACAGAAGGAAATGAGACGAGAAAGATCGTATTCTCCGGAGATATCGGTAATAAAAAGGGTACACTTATCAGAGACCCTCAGTATGTAAAAGATGCCGACTATGTAGTCATGGAGTCTACCTACGGTGACAGATATCATCCGTCAGAGCGCCCCGACTACGTGGAAGAGCTTACAAATATTATCTCGGATACGCTGGCAAAGGGCGGTAATGTTGTTATCCCTTCATTTGCCGTAGGCCGTACCCAGGAGATGCTTTATTACATCAGGGAGATCAAGGAGAAAAACCTTATCCCCGAAAATCCGGACTTCCCGGTATATGTGGATTCACCTCTTGCTGTTGAGGCGACGGGAGTGTTCCAGAAAAATATTCAGAACTGCTTTTCCGATGAGGCAAAGGCCTTGGTAAATGCAGGTATCAATCCCCTGACATTTCCAAACCTGCACCTGTCGATCACGTCGGATGAATCAAAGCTGATAAACTTTGATGAGACTCCAAAGGTCATCATATCCGCATCGGGTATGTGCGAGGCCGGACGTATCAGACATCACTTAAAGCACAATCTCTGGAGACAGGAATGCGTGATCCTCTTTGTAGGATATCAGGCTAACGGTACCCTGGGCCGATTTATCATAGACGGTACCAAGGAAGTAAAGCTCTTTGGCGAGACGATCGATGTCAGGGCAAAGATAATGACGCTCCCCGGAATGAGCGGCCATGCTGACAAGGACGGACTCATCGAGTGGATCACAAATGTCGGAAAGGACATTAACAAAGTCTTTATCGTACACGGTGAGGATACTGTTGCAAAGCTTTTTGCGGAGACGCTGAGAGCCGAGTACGGATATGATACATACGCTCCCTACAGTGGTTCGAGCTATGACCTTATCAAAAACGAGCCTATATACATGGCAAAGCCCGTATACATTCAGAAGAAAAAGCCTGGCCGTGTATCCGATGTATTTGCAAGACTTCTGGCAGCAGGTCAGAGACTCATATCCGTTATCCACAAGAACGAGGGCTGTGCAAACAAGGATATCGCGAAGTTTGCGGATCAGGTCAACTCGCTATGTGATAAGTGGGACAGAGAGATATAATGAAAGGAATCATAAATAAATGATGGACGGATATATGGAGTACCTCGTAAAGAGAGGTGCGACCAGAAAAGATTTTTTGGTGAAGGGAATATGCGTGTGGGTAGTCCTGGTACTGTGTATGCTTTCATGGATGTTTGGTACCACACCGGTTATCAAGATAGTCCTGTTTGTCCTGACCATCGGTATGATTGCTTTCTCATGGTTTTATGTATTCCCGAGGACAGAGGTGGAGTATGAATACCTCTACTGTGACAAGACGATTTCGGTGGATGTCATTTACTCAAAATCAAGCAGAAAGAGCCTTGCTTCGTATGAACTTGACAGGATAGACATTATCGCACCCCTTGGTTCGCACAGACTCGATGAATATAAAAACAAAAAGATGGAGGTTAAGGATTACTCGAGTGGAATGGACTCGGATCTCCATAAGCCGTATGCCCTGATATACGCCGGCAATACGAAAGTTATACTTGATTTACCCGAAGAGTTTGTTAAAATGGTACAAAACAACGGGCCGAGAAAAGTTTTTACAGATTAATTAATATATATTTTGCGGAGGTGAAAAATGGGAACAATTGTGAAAGAAGGAATTACCTTTGATGATGTACTCTTAATCCCCGGATATTCGGAAGTAATACCTAACCAGGTGGACCTTTCGACGAACTTAACAAAAAACATTAAGCTCAATATCCCCGTAATGAGTGCGGGAATGGATACAGTTACGGAGTACAGAATGGCTATTGCGATGGCTCGTCAGGGTGGTATCGGTATCATCCATAAAAATATGAGCATCGATGAGCAGGCCGACGAGGTAGATAAGGTAAAGCGTTCGGAGAATGGAGTTATCACAGATCCGTTTTCACTTTCACAGGACCATACACTTGCCGATGCCGATGCACTCATGGCTAAGTACCGTATATCAGGTGTACCTATCACAGAGGGCAGAAAACTCATCGGTATCATCACAAACCGTGATCTTAAGTTTGAGACAGACTTCTCAAAGAAGATCAAGGAGTCGATGACTACAGCCAAGGATCTCGTAACAGCAAAAGAGGGTATCACCCTTGAGGAAGCAAAGAAAATCCTTGCAGATTCAAGAAAAGAAAAACTTCCTATCGTAGATGACGACTTTACATTAAAGGGACTCATCACAATAAAGGATATTGAAAAGGCTATTAAATATCCTCTCGCAGCCAAGGATTCAAAGGGCAGACTTCTCTGCGGTGCCGCAGTAGGTATCACAGCCAATGTACTCGACAGAGTAGATGCACTCGTAAAGGTCGGCGTGGATGTGGTAGTACTTGACTCAGCACACGGTCACTCTCTCAACGTAATCAACTGCGTAAAGATGATCAAGGAAAAATATCCCGATCTCCAGCTCATCGCAGGTAATGTCGCTACAGGCGATGCCACAAAGGCACTCATTGAGGCCGGTGTGGATGCGGTAAAGGTTGGTATCGGACCCGGATCTATCTGTACTACACGAGTAGTTGCAGGTATCGGTGTGCCTCAGGTCACAGCCATTATGGACTGCTACGAGGTGGCAAAGCAGTATAATGTACCTATCATCGCCGATGGTGGTATAAAATATTCCGGAGATATCACAAAGGCAATCGCTGCAGGCGGTTCCGTATGTATGATGGGATCTATGTTTGCAGGATGCGAGGAGTCACCCGGAAGCTTTGAACTCTTCCAGGGCAGAAAGTACAAGGTATACAGAGGTATGGGATCCATCTCGGCAATGGAGAACGGATCAAAAGACCGTTACTTCCAGGAGAATGCCAAGAAACTCGTACCTGAAGGTGTCGAAGGCCGCGTGGCATACAAGGGAACTCTTGAGGATACTGTATTCCAGCTTATGGGAGGTCTCCGTTCCGGAATGGGATACTGCGGAGCAAAAGATATCCCCACACTCAGAGAGACAGGTAGATTTGTCAAGATTTCAGCTGCGTCTCTTAAGGAGTCACATCCTCATGATATCCATATCACCAAGGAAGCTCCCAACTACAGCACTGACGATAAATAAGCAAATTAATCGAATATTTTTATCAAAACCCCCTTCACTGTTTTGGAGGGGGTTTTTGATTGTGAACATGACTTAAAATCAAAACTGACATTATTTATAATATTATGTAAACCATATGATATATTTAAGACAAAATTAACAATGAAATATATGAGTTTTGAGATATTGTTCACAACAGGCAATCCGTTAAGGAATTGTTAAGAGAAAAAGAGTAGAATCTGTCATAGTAAAGTTGTACAATGCAAGCGTGGGTAAATTGTGTATAAATGATAAAAGATATAGGGAAGAAGAGGGTGATATATATGACGCTTGAAAAGATTTTAGCAGAATACGGATATGAGATTCTGGGAAACAAAAGCATATTTAAGAAAGAAGTATCAAACGAGACAGTAAAGGAATACAGAATGATGCTTGAAAGGCTTAAGAGACCTTTTAAATTAGAACCAAAGAAACAGTTATAAATCGGGGGAAATCTCCTTTTCATTGACCGTAAGGACAACAGTCTTTGCGGTCTTTTGCTTTTTATGGATAGAGTGTATAATATATAAAGTGTCAAAGGGATTTATATGACACTTTGAAAAGGATCTAAACATTAATGGAAGACAGAAGAAATACAGGATCGGTTACAAAACGTCTGTATGACGATGATGCATATATAAAAGAATTCAGAGCCGGAGTGATTGGGTGCAGCCCTGCCGGGGATAAGGCTTTTGGGATAGAGCTTGACATGACGGCTTTTTTCCTGGAAGGCGGAGGTCAAAAGAGCGACACCGGACGTATCGGAGATGCGGTCATCACGGATGTACAGGAAAAGGACGGTCATATACTCCATATCTCTGACAGGCCTCTTGATACAGGGGCAGAATATGACTGCGCCATAGATTTTGCAAAGCGTTATGACAGAATGCAGAATCATAGCGCCGAGCATCTGCTGTGCGGTATCATCCACAATATGACCGGATATGACAATGTGGGATTTCATCTTTCGGATGATGAAACAATCCTCGATATAAACGGACCTGTCTCAAAGGAAATGCTAAAGGAGGCAGAGGAAAAGGCCAATAAAGTCATATATGAAAATGTACCCATCACTGCAGCATTTTTATCAGGCGATGAATTAAAGGGCATTGACTATCGGAGCAAGCTGGACATCACAGAGAATGTCAGAATAGTGACGATAGAGGGATATGATAAATGTGCATGCTGTGCACCCCATGTGAGAAGCACGGGGGAGATCGGCATCATCAGGATCATCAATGCCATGCCTCACAGGGGCGGTGTGAGGATAACGATCCTTGCGGGAGAGAGGGCATACAGAGACTATGTATATCTCGACGAGTCCAACAGGCAGTATATGGCATGGCTCTCCACAAAACGTCTTGAGGGAGCAAAGGGCGTAGAGCAGATCATAAATAAAAACAGGACACTGTCGGAGGATAATGTCAGGTTAAAGAAAGAACTTACATCAATAGTTCTTGATGATCTTAAGAAAAAACTTGAAAATAAAAACGACTACAGACCGGTCCCCGTCTTTTCGGCAAACTTTGATGATGTCATGATGCGTAATCTGATAAACGAAGGCCTGAAGATGACGGATGCCGCCATAATGGGATTTACCGGGGACGATGAGAACGGTTATAAGTATATAATCGGAGCAAAGGAAGATAAGGGAATACTCTATAAGGGGGAATATACAGACCTGCCCGGATTTGCAAAGATCATGAACGGAGCTCTTAACGGCAGAGGCGGCGGGAGCAGACTGATGATACAGGGCAGCTTAAAAGCCCTCAGAAATGATATAGAAGAATTTTTTGTTTGAGAAATATGGCAAAGGGGATAATACATGCCAAGGGGAAATAAACAGAAACTGCTTTATATTGCAAAGCTGTTTTTTGAGCGCAGCGATGAGGCAAACGGTCTCACCATCGAGGATATCATCGTATACCTTGAGGAGCAGGGTATCGGCGCGGAACGTAAGAGCCTGTATGATGATATTGCGGAGCTGAACAGTTTCGGTATTAAAATAAAAAAGAAAAAAGAAAACAGGGAGTGCTACTATTATCTGACGGAACGTTATTTTGAGCCGGCGGAGGTGAAACTCCTGGTTGATTCAATACAGTCATCAAAATTTATTTCTGAGAGTCAGTCAAGAAAACTCATTCAAAAACTCCAGATGTTTGTAGGCGCCTGCGAGCGCAAGAAATTGTCGAGACAGGTCTATGTACAGGACCGTGTCAAGACGATGAATGAGAGTGTGTACAAATCGGTAGATGCAATACATGCGGCCATATCGGATGGTGTGCAGGTGTCTTTTTTATACCTTCAGTGGAATGACAAAAAAGAACTTGTCCCAAGGAGAGACGGCAAGATATATACAGTGAGTCCCTGGGCCCTCACGTGCGATGAGCAAAACTACTATCTCATTGCATACGACAGTGAGCACGGAGAGATCAGACATTACAGAGTCGACAAGATGAAAAATGTCCGGATAACCGATAAAAAGAGGGAAGGCAAGGAAATATACAGGGAAAACAGTGTAGCCGATTATGTCAAAGGTACTTTCGGTATGATGGGAGGCAGGGACTCTGCCGTACAGGTCAGGATACCTGCAGAAAAAGTCGGTATATTTTTAGACAGATTCGGAAAGGAAGTCAGGATATTTAAGTCGGGTAACGGTGTGTGTGAGATCAGTTTCCATGTAAGGCTGAGTCCTCACTTTTTCGGATGGATGGCGGGCCTTGGAAGCGATGTGGTCATCACGGGACCTAATGAAGCCCTGGCAGGTGCTAAAAAATTTGCAAGAGATCTGGCAAACAATTACAGGTAGGAAATGCGTATGGATAATAAAGAGTACATGAATGAAGCTGTAAAAGAAGCTTACGACGGAATAAGAAACGGCCACGGAGGACCTTTTGGAACCGTGATAGTAAAGAACGGAAAGATAGTAGGGCGGGGACACAACAGAGTACTGCTTAAACACGATCCAACATGTCACGGAGAGGTTGAGGCCATAAGAGATGCTTGTGCAAACCTTGGGACCCACTCCCTTGACGGATGCGTTTTGTATACTACTGCGGAGCCGTGCCCCATGTGTCTGGGCGCCATCATGTGGGCCGACATTAAGCAGGTTTACCAGGGATGCAACCGGAAGGATACGGACATCATAGGATTTCGCGATGACAGATTTTACGATCACTTAAACGGTGACATAAACCTTGTTGACATTAAAGAAGAAAGCAGAGAAGAGTGTCTTAAACTCTTTGATGATTACAACAGCATGAAGGCTGAGAGATACTAGGAAAAGGTTACAGGTTAACGGTTTCCGAAACAAAATAATTAAAAGGTATAGGAGAAACAAATGGAAAAAAGAGAAAACTTCACTGTGATTTCCGAGGAGGAAATTCAAAAGGCTATCGGGATAGCTACAAACATTAACAAGTATTATTACGAAAAGATGGTGGGTCAGAAACATCTTGGCACAGACCTGCTCGCAACCATGATGGTAAACGGACATCTCCTCATCGAGTCTGTACCGGGTCTTGCAAAGACGACTGCCGCAAAGGTCATGACAGAGGCAGTGGATGGCAAGTTTTCACGTATCCAGTGTACACCTGACCTGCTCCCCAGTGATATCGTGGGTACCCAGATACTCAACTACAAGACAAATGAATTTGAGACAAAGCTCGGCCCCGTACATGCCAACTTTGTACTCCTTGATGAGATAAACAGATCAAGTGCCAAGACCCAGTCAGCCATGCTCGAGGTCATGCAGGAGCATCAGACAACTATCGGCGGTGAGATTTATCCCGTGCCTGATGTATTTATGGTAATAGCAACCCAGAACCCCATTGAGCAGGAGGGTACATACCTTCTCTCGGAAGCTCAGCTCGACAGATTTATGATGAAGACCATCATCACATACCCCTCTCAGGAGGAGGAACTCAAAGTCCTCGACCGTATAGAGGCAGATGTATTCTCGACCAGCAGGAGCGTGGCTACTCTTGAGGATATTAAATATCTGCAGGAACTCACAAAACGAGTATATATCGATGAGTCAATTAAGAAATATATCATATCACTTGTGGATGCGACGAGATATCCGGCCAAGTTTATCTCGCCTGCACTTGCCCAGTATGTGACTATAGGATCAAGTATCCGTGGAGCCATCTGCCTCATGGAGGTATCAAAAGCCATAGCACTCCTTAAGGGCAGGGATTATGTGACACCAGACGATGTCAAGTCCCATATCAGACCGGTACTCCGTCACCGCGTGACACTTAACTTTGCAGCAGTAGCTGACGGCGTAAACGAAGACATGATAATCGATGCAATCACAGGAGCCATACCTACACCATGATTTCAAAGTATATCCAAAAAGTAAAAGCGAATACGGGTATATATGCGACAAAGAAATCAAACAGCGTCTTAGACGGTGCATATCTCTCCATATTTATGGGACGCAGCCTTAATTTTGAGGACCTTAGAGAATATGTGCCGGGAGACAGTATTAAAGACGTTGACTGGAAAGCCTCATCAAGAAGCGGCAGCCTACTTGTAAAGCGGTACGTCGCCGAGAAAAAGCGCAATATACTCCTCGTCCTTGATACAGGAAAAAAGATGAGGGGAGAGACGATAACCGGTGCCGATAAAAAAGAGGTGGCAATGCTGACGGCCGGTACGATTTCATATATCGCATATAGAAACGGAGACAACATAGGAGCCCTTTACAACAATGATGAGATGGTGAATTATCATCAGTTCAAGACAGGCCTTGTGAATGTCGAAAAGTTTCTGTCATATTATGACAGGGATATATATAAGGGGAAAAAGAATCCTCTGGAAAAGTCTCTTGCCTTTATCATGAATAACTTAAAGCGCAGGATGATAATCTTTGTCATAACGGACCAGGAGGGCATGACATCGGTCAGCGAGACACTGCTTAAACAGCTGCGGTGCAAAGCCGATGTGCTCTTTGTAAATATACCTGACGCAGATATTGTTCATACAAAAGAGAAAAAGAAAAAAGTATTTGATCTCGATGGAGACAGGTATATGCCGCCCTTTATATCAAGGGATAAAAAACTGGCTCAGCTCGAGAAAGAATATAAAGAAGACATGCGTCTTGAAAATGATAAAAAATTAAACAAATGCGGTATCTCTTCTGTTGATATCAGAAACGAAGCAGAAGTGACACCAAAGGTAATAGAACTGCTGGAGAAATATAAAAATGTCAACATCCGTTAGTCTGCAGGAGCCGTTTTCATACTCACTGAATCTGCTCCTTGCACTGGGTGCTGCGGTACTGCTCCCCATGCTTATAATGCTGATCATAAAACTGATCATGAAGGGAAAAGCCATAGCACCAAAGAAAAAAGAAAAAGAACAGCCGGCGCCGCCTCCGATTGACAAGGACAGGGTGCGCGGAAAATATCTCGGCATAATAAATGAGATTGAGAAAAAGTATGACAGCAAAGAACTTGATGACAGAGCTGCATATCTTGAACTCAGCAGTGCTGTCAGAAACTTTGTCCACGATTATACAGGAGCCAATACCCAGAACATGACTCTTAACGAGATCGGTGCTCTCGGTATGCCGTCACTCTTTAATCTGATCAAAGAATTTTACAGGCCGGAGTTTGCCCTTGACAGTGGAGAGACTGATGTCAAAAAATCAATTGACACAGCGAGAAAGGTGGTGATGTCATGGAGCTGACCTACCCTCTCATAATTTATATAGGCATAGGCGTACTGGCTCTTGCATTCCTCGTCACCATGTTTGCCATCAGAAAATATGAAGGCGGTATAAAGAGCGCAAATGGATCGTTTATAAAGAAATTCAAGAGATACAGAAGTCTTGTCATCAGATACTGGTTTATCAAGTTCATAATGATAACAGCTCTGATGGCATCGATAGTGCTCTCGTTTTTCCTGGCAACGAGACCGACGAGAGTCCGTACCATTACAAACGAGACCCACAACAGAGATATATTTATCTGCTTTGACGTGTCCACATCCCTTGACGGTATAAACTTAGAGATGTGTGAGATGCTCAAAGATTTCGTAAAGGACCTTAAGGGAGAGAGATTTGGTATCACCATGTTTAATGGCAGATCTGTCCTGGTATGTCCTCTGACAACAGACTATAACTATGTCCTCACCATGCTTGATACACTTGAAGAGTCAATCAGGGCAGGAGAGGATGTATGGTACTACTCTGATGTGGATGATATGGAAGCATACGGATACAGGTTTTCCGGAACATTAAGTGACTACGGCAGCTCCATGATAGGAGACGGACTGGCAACATGTCTCTATGATTTTCCGGATCTTGATAAAGAGCCTGACAGATCTAGAATGATAGTATTTGTCACAGACAACGATCTCCTCGGTGATCCCATAGTTACCATAGAGGAGGCGTGTGAACTCTGCAAAAACAGAGGTGTAAAGGTATTTGCCCTGGCCCCTGAGTTTGTCGTGGATGAGGGACTCTTTAAGAAAGCGGTAGAGAGTACCGGAGGCGGATACTACAATACGAGAGACAAGAAAGCAATGAAGAAAATGATGAATGATGTGACAGAGACAGATGTAAATGTCAGCTATAAGTCATTCACTACTATAGTGGACGTACCTGAGATCGGTATCATCGCTCTCATATCATGCGTCTGCGTATATTTTGTATGTGCAAGGAGGATAAGGCTATGAATCTTGACCTTGCGATCAATCCCGTCATACCCTGGCCCGTGATGGCAGGTATATGCGTGGTACTGCTCATATTAAAGCGTAAGGGCTGGCTTAATTTCCTGCGCCAGCTTGTAATAGTGATACTGCTCTTTATGATAAACCTCCGTATTGCGGTTCCGTCAGATTCGGTGACGGTAGTAAAGAGAGATGTGGATGTACTCTTTGTGGTAGACAACACCATCAGTATGCTTGCAGAGGACTACGGAGTCAGAAACAAGCGGAGAATAGACGGAGTAAAAAGTGATATAGCGGAGATAATCGACTCGTTTGAGGGAGCGAGATTTGCCCTCATTACATTTACCGATTCGGCCAATTATCTTGTGCCATACACATCAGAATTCAGTCTGGTGACCCAGGCGGTAAATGAGCTAAACGGCCAGACCAAGTCATACGGCTCAGGTACGTCACTTAACGTGGTATTAAAAACATTTGAGGACAACCTTGAAGCCAATGCCGAGTCCATGGAGGAAGAGGATGATGACAGGATGCAGCTCGTATTTTTCATCAGCGACGGTGAGATAACGGATGAGAAAGATAAACTCGAGTCATTTGAGGATCTCTCAGAGTATATCGACGGTGGAGCAGTCCTCGGATATGGCAGTGACAAGGGTGGAGAGATGAGGGTTAAATATTCCGCTACATCAGAAGAGTATGAACTCCTAACATATTATGACGATCATTACAACCTGATCACGCCAAAGTCATATATCGATGAGAAAAATCTGAATGCTGTGGCTGACGATCTGGGTATCGATTATTATCACATGGACAGTGATAAAGATACAGAAAAAATGATAGATGAGATGCTGTCAAAGATCGAGAACGGCGATTTCTCAAAGAGCCAGGAGACAGGCGAGGGATATGATGAAATATACTGGATATTCGCTCTGGCACTTGCCGGATTCCTGCTCATTGACTTCATTTATTACAGACTGTTTTTCGGAAAGGAGCGATAGAGACATATGGATAAATTTCTGAAAGTACTGAAAATAATCGGACTGTTTCTGCTCTATGCCGTATACATGTGTGTGATACTGGTGCTTGCCCGTCACGGTCTGAACTATTTTTACAACGAGCATGTACTCAATCATTACGAGGACGGAGACTATTCCATAAATGACAATCTGCTCCTCACACTTAACTATATAGAGCCGTATATCGTTTATTTTAATAACGGAGATATATATTACAAAAACTCTCTTTACGACGAGGCTATAGAATCATACAAGGCAGCCCTTGAGTATGACAACGTACCGGAAGACAGGAGATGCAAGGCGAGAGTAAACATCTCCCTCGCCATAATTGCAAAGCTTCCGGAGGATTATGATACATATGAAAATATACCGGACTCTATAGATGCTCTCCAGAGTGCAGCTGATAACCTCTTAGAGGAAGAGTGTGCAAAAGAGGACGGAGACGGACATGATGAGGATGCCCAGAAACTGTATGATGAAATCATCGAGGAGATAGAGAGATTAAAGCAGATCCAGGAGGAACAGGAACAGCAATCACAGCCTCAGGACGGTCAGGATCAGCAGCCTCAGGATGGCCAGGACGGAGACGGAGATGGCGGAACAGGTCAGCAGCCTCAGCTCCCCCAGCCCCAGCCGAGTCCTACGTCGCAGCCTGATGACGGCACCGGAGATGATGACGAAACGGGCACTGAGGACGGTCAGCCCATGACATACGAGGAGTATGAGCAGATGATCCGCGACCAGATAGAGGCAGCAGCTCAGGATGCATACGAGCAGCGTATAACAGATCTCCAGGAATATCAGGAGTGGGACAATGACTGGTGGAACTGGGATGATGATTATGACGGAATATGGTAAAGTATAAAACAGATATATTTTAAAATATTATTGATAAAAGTGACTATATATGTTATTATTTTCAAGTGTTCTTTTGTGAATTATTTTCAAAATAACACTTGAATTCATGATTCAAGGGGTGGGAAAATCTTGAAGACAGACAGACAGACAGACAGACAGACAGACAGACAGACAGACAGACAGACAGACAGACAGACAGACAGACAGACAGACAGACAGACAGTTTAATTATATCTTTTTTTCGTATACTTTATTTTTGATTTAAAATGTGGATTGCGGTCCACATTTTTTTGTTGTTAAAGAATTTTATAAGAGGGATGGATTTAGAAAATGGATTCGGTATTTCCTATGGCGTTGCCTAAGGATTCTGTTCTTGCAGGTCAGTATATCATTGATAAAGCACTCGGTCAGGGTGGTTTTGGAATCACATACAGAGCAATTGATTACAGATCCAATTCGTTTGTAGCAGTTAAGGAATTTTTCCCTGAGACCATGGCTACAAGAGATGGGCTTACAGTAGTACCTTTTTCGGGAGAAGCTGCTCAGAATTTTTACTATGGTATGGAGCAGTTTCTTGATGAAGCACGTACTCTCTCTGAATTTATAGGAAATCCCAATATCGTAAAAGTACACAGATATTTTGAAGAAAACGGAACAGCTTATTTTGTTATGGATTTTGTCGAGGGAGAGAGCTTCGATAAATACCTGAAAAAAAGAGGTGGCAAAATCGGATACAAAGAAGCGGAGAGGATTCTGATTCATGTAGTAGATGCTCTTGCAGCAGTTCACAGTAAGGGAATAGTTCACAGAGATGTAACCCCGGACAATATTTATATAACAAGTACTGAAGATGTACGCCTTCTTGATTTTGGCGCGGCGAGATACAGCCTTGGTGACAGGAGCCGAAGTCTTGATGTCGTGCTTAAGCATGGTTTTGCTCCAAAGGAGCAGTATTCACGCCATGGAAAACAGGGTGCATTTACTGATGTATATTCACTAGGTGCTACCATGTATTTCGCTGTAACGGGAATCAGGCCACCTGATTCAATCGAAAGATATGATGTGGATAAGATGGTACCTCCGTCACAGCTTGGGGTACAAATTACACCGACTCAGGAATACGCTCTGCTAAAGGCAATGTCAGTCAGAGCGGAAGACAGATTCCAGGATATGATTGAATTTAAGGCAGCACTTCTTGCAGGAGCAGATATAAAAACAGGTCCTATGATGTACTGTTTTAACTGTGGAGAATGTATACCGGCCAACAGTGTGTTTTGTACCAAGTGTGGCACGACACAGAAAGAACAGGTACCTACAAACTCACCTGCAATACGACCGGCTAACAGTGGAGCTGGCGTTATCGATAAGTTCAAAGGTTTATTAAAGAAAGATATAAAGGATATTCTAGGAAAAAAATAATGGCAGATAATCAAAATGTGCAGAATGATAATGAAACAACAGTTGTAGTATTTGGCGGTCTGATCCTGATTGGGCTTGGTCTTTTTATAAATTTTATTACAATTGGTGTCCTGGGCGAAGATATAGGGCACTTTAGTTTATGGGATCTAATATCTTCGGGGATAGAAGATTTAAAAGGACCGGCAATGATAATTGTTGCGGGAATGGTCGCAATCATTTTTTCAACTGCTATTAAACCAACAACAAAAAGTGCAGCTATTGTCAGCTCTTTAATAGCTTCAATAGCGACTGTAGTTGGAGGATATACTCTGATTCAAATTTTCGCAAGCTCGGTTATTGAAGTTTCAATGTACTGGGGCATGATACCAATAGGAATTGTATATATCTGTGGTATCGATGGCTTTATCGGATTTTTTAGAGCACTTAATATGCAGGAAGGCCAGCAGGTTCAAGCTCCTGTACAGCAAGTCCAGGTTAAGCAACCTGTGCAAAGTGTTTCTGTATCTGCGCCGGCAAAGAATCCAGAGCCGGTAAAGGCTCAGAAGATGGCGGCGATTCGTTCAATGTCACCTCAGCATAATGGAATGATGGTGGCGATACATAGTGCGCCAATCACTATAGGAAGAGATCCGTCAGTTTGTAAGCTTATTTATTCTCCAAATACAGTGGGAATAAGTGGTAAGCATTGCACAATCTCATTTGATGAGAGTGAAGGGGATTTCATTGTTACAGATTTGAATTCTTCTTATGGAACATATATAAACGGTAGTCAGCGTATTCAGCCTGGAGTACCTACCCGTATCAAACCCGGTACCAGTCTTTGCATAGGTGATCCGGGCAATGTGGTTAAGCTCGAATTAATGTAAAAATCTGAAGAATGAATAAAGGAGAAAAAAATGCCTAACGAAAAATTCCCAATGGCGCTTCCTGAAGGAGCAGTACTTGCAGGACAATTTATAATCGAAGAAGTGCTTGGTCAGGGTGGATTTGGTATCACTTATAGAGCTAAAGATCATAAGACAGGTGATACAGTTGCTGTTAAGGAATATTTCCCTGACACAATGGTTTCAAGAACTGAGACAACAGTTGTTCCGTTTACAGGTGAAAGAGAAGAGAACTTTAAATACGGACTTGACTGTTTCCTCCGTGAGGCGGAGACACTTGCAAAGTACGTTGATAATGAAGGTATAGTCAGCATCAGGAGCTATTTCGAGGAAAACGGAACAGCATATTTTGTAATGGATTTTGTTGATGGCGTCAGCTTTGATAAATATATCAAAGATAAGGGCGGTAAGATTGATTTTGAGGATGCAAAGAATGTTCTTCTTCCCATAATCGATGCTCTCGGTGCAGTTCATAAAGATGGTATCGTGCATCGAGATGTAACTCCTGACAATATATACATCACAAAAGATGGAAAAGTAAAACTTCTTGATTTTGGAGCAGCAAGATACAGTATCGGTGATAAGAGCCGAAGCCTTGACGTTGTCCTTAAGCATGGTTATGCGCCCAAGGAGCAGTATACGAGACATGGTAAACAGGGACCTTTTACTGATATTTACACGGTAGGTGTATGTTTTTACCGTGCGATTACAGGAAAGCTTCCGACAGATTCTATAGACAGGCTTGAGGAAGATGATGTTGTTCTTCCCAGTACTTTGGGCGTTAAAATTGAACCTCATGAAGAAGAAGCGATTTTGAAAGCTATGTCGGTTCAGGCGGCCGATAGATTCCAGTCTATGGAGGAGTTTAAGGTAGCACTACTCGGTAATGAAAATGAGCCGGTGCAGGAAGAAAAACAGGTAACTAAACAAGTGGAATCGGTTGAAACTGATGAGAAAGCTAATAAATTAGAGTTAATAGATAACAATTCGGCTCCGGAAGAAAAAGTAGAGAAGAAAAAGAAGATATCAAAACCGTTAATAATAGTTGCAATTATTGCAATTGTTGCAGTTATTGGTTTTCTTGCATCTCCTTACATTATTCGTGGGGTAGATTATATAAGAGCCGATAAAATGGTTGCTAATAAAGAGTATACGCAGGCAATAGAAATTTATGAAAAATATGGTGATATTGAGAAAACTCAGGAGATGGCATATGTGCATGCCGATAATTGCTTGAATCTGAAGGCAGATTATATGGCTTTTGCTGATGAGGGTGTTCAATTATCGAGTGCAATACAGTACTTTGAAAAGGCCGGAGATTATAAGGATTCAAAAGAAAAACTAAAGGAAGCAAAATATTTTTATGGGTGTTACTTCTTTAAGGAAGGTGATTATGATACAGCAATAAAATATTTTGAAGAGTTGGATAACTATTCTCCTGATGCTGGATATGATAATTCAGATGAATTATTAAAGGCGTGCAATTACCTTAAGGCTTGCGAGTTATATGAATCTGGAGAATATGACGATGCGATAGAAATCTTCAGTGAGTTAGGATCATATTACTGGGACGATGGTTATAATTCTGCCAAGATGGTAAATGAGTGTAATTACCAAAAAGCATTGAAACTTCTCGATGAAGGAAATGATGAAGGATACGATTTATTAATTGATTTATATGATTATACACCGATTAACTCATCAGATAAAAAGCCTAAAGATTTATTGGGTGATTACCTTTATGATGTTGCAGTAAATCTTGTTAATGAAGGATATTACGAAGATGCGATTGAAGTATTAGAGGCTATACCGGATAAAAGTGATGATGTAGAAAAAACGTTACTCAGTGCAAAATATGGATACGTATTATCTAACTACAATTCAACGAATAAAACGACAAGAGAATATCTCGATGAACTGGTAGATGCCGGATATAACCATGCTCAAGAGGATTGGGCAGAATTATATGGTTGGATTAAAATTCTTGGAATTAGAGGTCTCGAATGTGAGATAGAAAGTGATAATTACGGAGCCTGGATAGAAGGTGTTCAGCCGGATACCTTATATAGTCCTGATGAAGTGTGGTATTTCTATTATATTAAAGATTCTGTAGATGATGCTTATATTGTAAAGACATATAAAAATTCTTATGAAATGACAAATAGCGAAAGATATACAGATGATGGGGAATACCAGAGTTGGTATTGGAGCACCGGGGCTGGTCCGACAGCCTGGGAGGGCACAAATACCTTGACAATAAAAATCTTTGATTTAGATGGACATTTGCTCGATCAGGAAAGCATAACTATATCTAATGATTAAATAAGATAAGGAGAAAACAAAGATGCCTAACGAAAAATATCCCCTGGCTCTGCCTGAGGGAACTGTACTTGCAGGACAATTTGTAATTGATGAAGTTCTTGGGCAGGGTGGCTTTGGTATTACATACAAGGCTACAGACCATAATACCGGCGAAAAGGTAGCAATTAAGGAATACTACCCTGACACCATGGTATCAAGAACAGGAACAACCGTTATCCCATATACAGGGGAGAGACAGGAAAACTTTAAATACGGTCTTGACTGTTTTCTACGCGAGGCAGAGACTCTTGCAAAGTATGTTGATACAGACGGAATAGTCAGCATAAAAAGCTATTTCGAAGAAAACGGAACAGCATATTTTGTAATGGAATATGTCGAGGGTGAAAGCTTTGAAGACTATATTAAAGAAAAGGGCGGAAAGATAAGCTATGAAGAAGCAAAGAATGTATTGCTTCCGGTGATCGATGCTCTTTCGTGTGTCCATAAAGACGGTATAGTACACAGAGATGTTACTCCCGATAATATCTTTATCACAAAAGACGGTCAGGTCAGACTCCTTGATTTCGGTGCAGCCAGATACAGCATCGGAGATAAGAGCCGAAGTCTTGATGTGGTTCTTAAGCATGGTTATGCGCCCAAGGAGCAGTATACGAGACATGGTAAACAGGGACCTTTTACTGATATTTATACAGTTGGTGTATGTTTCTATCGCGCTATTACAGGAAAACTCCCTGTAGATTCAATAGACAGACTAGAGGAAGATGATGTTGTTCTGCCGAGTACTTTAGGTGTCAAAATTGAGCCATATGAAGAGGAGGCAATCTTAAAGGCGATGGCAGTTCAGCCAGCCGACAGATTTAAGTCTATGGAAGAGTTTAAGGCGGCTCTTCTTAATGAACCTGTCAAGGAAGAAGCACCTGTAGTTGCTCAGCCTGAAGAAACAATCAAGTGCCCCGGCTGTGGAGCAGAAAACAAAATCGGTGTCAAATTCTGTAAAGAATGTGGAACAAATATGACAGAACCTGTTACTACAGTACAGGAGTTTAAAACTGTAGCAATTACACCCGAGCAGGAGGTAAAACCTAAAAAGAAAAAATGGCTGATTCCCGTTGTCGCCGTTGTAATACTCGCTTTATTGGCAGTAGGTGGTTATTTTGGAGTACGTTATATTGACGACCAGAATTATAAATCGGATATACAATTAGCTAAAGCTATAAAGACTGCAGTGGTAACTGGGATGATGGATCCTGATACGTATGATGATGAAGATTCGTTGGATTTCATAGAGGATGTATCTGATGGAAAAAGTTTTGATATAACGAAATGGAAGGCATCAGAAAATTATTTCACAAAAGATGTAGCAGAAATTTTAAGTATAAAAGAATATTCCGATTTAAAAAATGAAATTAAGACAAAAGGTGCTACAGGTAAAATATTCGTAACCATTGTATCTAACGAGGTAATGGTTGAGATAGAGTATTCAGACAGAGACAACATAGTAGAAGGAGAAATAAGTAAAAAAGCATGGGCGTCTCTTGAAGAAGATGATGATACTCAGGTCGCAGAAGCTACACCTGATCCTGAACCTGTGGCGGATGAACCGAACACTACAGTTGATCCGTCGCCATCGCCTTCAGCAACGACGACATCTTCAGATAAAGGGGAATTTGAGGATCTTGCTGTAAATAATGCTTCTAATGGTGGATATGTTGCTTATGATAATGCCACTGGATATGAATATTACTGGTTACCGGGAATAGGGTTATGCAAATTAAAATATGGTGAAAGTGATTATCAATTACTTGATGATACTGAAGAAAGTATTTTTGGCATTAATATCGTAGGAGACTATATATATTATGTAAAAGGTGACTACTATATTTGTTCTATTACAAAGTCTGGCACAGATTATACAGAAGCTTATTTGCCTGACTATTTTGATGATGGGGATATTTACAGATGGTATATAAATGATAAAGGATTTTTTGCAGTTATTCGTATCAATAATGGTAGCAGTTATAGTTATGAATTAGGGTATTACAGTTCTTCAGATGGTTCTCCGGATACCATATACCCGGTATATTATGGAAATATAATAATGTCGGGAGACTATATTTATTGGGCGAATTCTGAAGATGAGATGTACTGCGTTAAATTGGAAGACTTTGGAGTAAAAAACCCGAATGTTATTGATTTTGGAGATTATGGATTTAGCTATAGCGGATATAATTTGGCAGCTTTTGACGGATATGTATATACCGTATGTAACGATACATCCAATGCAGGCGAAACATATATTGTAGCAATGGATAATGAAGGAATTCAACTTTGGGATAATGTTACTGAGGCAAATGGCTTAACGGTTTGTGATGAAGGGATTTATTATTATTATACTGATTGGTCAGATAGTAACGGGAATAACACGCGAATATATTCATATCCGGATGCTTTGTTATATGAAACAGAGGAAGGTATGAGAGCATGGAGTATAACGATAGCTCCTTGTTATGGGGAGGAATACAGTATGCTTCGTGTATATGGTTGCAATGAATCGTATGAATCAGGATGTGCAGTGGGCTTTACCGATGGATACGGAAATCTTTATTATAGCTATTAAAATTAAACAAAAATAGGAGGAAACAAAAATGGCATTTGCAGAGTGTGGAAACGGACACATTTACAACACGGATCAGTACAGCTCTTGTCCGTATTGTAACGGAGGAGGAAATCAGGTTGTATTTAACGGGGGCAGTTCAGATGTAGGAAAGACAGTTCCTGCTGGAGCAGCAATGGGTGGCGCTGATATTGGTAAGACAGTACCCGCCGGTTCAGCTATGGCTAATACACCTAATGTATGGGCACCGGCAGGAGACAATTCAGGCAAGACTGTTGCACCGGCAGCTTATAATGGTGGACCTGCAGCAGGAGTAAAGGTTACACCGGCAGCAGATATAGGAAAGACTGTAGCTGTAATGCAGAAGTCCATGAGTATGGAGCCTGTAGTTGGCTGGTTTGTATGTATTGACGGTCCTGATAAAGGTAAAGATTTCAGAATCCTTGCTAAGAACAATACAATTGGACGTAGCGAGAAGAATGATATCTGCATAAAGGGTGACCAGTCAATTGCAAGAGAGAATCAGGGAAGACTCGGATATGATGTAAAGCATAATACTTTCCATATTATTCCCGGAGAGAGCTCTAACAACATTTACATTGGTGAAGATCCTGTGTATGTTCCAACAAAGCTTGAAGCATATCAGGTTCTTGAAATTGGTGAAACAAAACTTGTATTCGTTCCTTTCTGTGGAGATAAATTCACATGGGAAGACGGCTTGAAGGAGAAATAAATGGCAGAGTACCAGGGCACAGTTAACAATACAAATGCTGGTCCATACAGAAGATTAAGTTATCAGATAGCCAATTTACAAGGTGTAGGTCAGCGTGCCAGACAGGAAGATTCCTTTACGCTGGCAAATGCCTTTGATGTAAAGGCTATGAAACGTGATGGACTTCTCTTTGTGGTATGTGATGGTATGGGTGGAATGAAGGACGGAAAAGAAGCAAGCGAAGCCGCTATTGCAAGTATTCGTCAGTCATTTGCAAATCTTAACCGTCAGGGTGATATTGCCGAGCAGATTAAAGAGGCACTGTTTCAGGCGTCAGATAAAGTGGAGGCTCTCATAGGCGGGGTAGGTGGCAGTACAGCTATACTGTCAATTATCTATGATGAAAAACTTTACTATGCGAGTGTAGGTGACAGTTATTACTATCTTAAACGTGGCGATGATATTTATCGTCTCAACAGAGAACATAATATGTGCAATCAGATTTGCATGGAATGTCTTCGCGAGGGCAATATGGATCCATCTGAAGGCCGGGCAGATGCTGAGGCAACAGCACTTACCCAGTTTATTGGAATGGTTGGTCTTGAGGATATTGATTGTTCAGTGAGACCACTTCCGCTTAAGGAAGGTGATGTGCTTCTTGCATGTTCTGACGGAGTAGGTGGAACAATTGATGAAAATGAAGTTCTTGCAGCACTTCGTCTTGATGATCCTCAGGATATGTGCGCGGCGATGGAGCAGGGAATTATCAACCACGGTAAAGTTAATCAGGATAACTACACGGCAATTGTTGTTAAGTGTGTAAAGTAATAAATTGAGAGGAAATTGTAATGAAAAAGATAATTAACAAAGTTGTTGCTTTTATTTTAACAACAGTATTAGTTGTTGGAATATTTCTTACAACATCTTGGCAGGTAAATGCATATGATTCTAATATAACTAATGGTGTAGTGTATATTGAGGAATTTGCATATGGAGCAGTATTAGCATATAGTGATGGAACTATTTACAGAAATTTAGGAGATACTTGTCTTTGGTCCGGATCAGGTTTCTTTGTTGGTAAAGATTCAGCTCAATACATCGTTACCAACTGCCATGTAGTTCAAAATTATTTGGATTGTAACAAAGGTGAAGCTGGTGGTGCATATTGTTTTACAACAACGAACGGCGAAAAAATATATGCGGTTTGGGATAAGATGGAAATTCGTGTTTATTATTCCCAGGATGATTATGACGTCGCATATGTAGAGGATTACGGAAGTGTAGATGAGGTTGATCTTGCACTTTTAAAGTTGAAATCACCAACAGATAAAAGAACTCCTCTTACATTGTACGATATTCCTAAAGATGAAGATAGTAAAAATGCATTAAAGGGTGAGAGCGTAATTGTTCTTGGATATCCATCAATAGTTGATAACGATTTTTCAGGGGGATCGGATCAGTTTGATGAAAATGCAATTAGAGCAAATGAGGGAATAATTAATAACTATTCAATTACGGAAAAGGGTATTGGTTGGTTTGAACATAGTGCTGAAACAACTCATGGTAATTCGGGTGGCCCGTTAATCCTTAAAGAAAATGGATGTGTTGTAGGTGTTCACTCCGCAGGTGATCAGGTAGACTCAATAAAGCAGAATTTTGCAATTGATGTAGAATATGTTATTGACATGCTTGATGATAATGGTGTTGCCTATTCTTTATCAAGTGATACTGTGTCAGAAGACACAGCAGATTTAGACGATGCAGCAGCATCAGACGGCACAGATGCAGCTTCTCCATCATCTGAAGGCGCAGGTGGTGCAGGCGGCGTAGTTATTATAATCGCTGTAGTTGTAGTCGCAGTTCTTGGAATAATTGTATTTGTTGTTAAATCTAAGAGTAAATCAGGAGCAAAGGGAAAATCTGGAGATGATCCATTTAAGACAGAAGTATTTCCTGAAGCACCAAGACCGGTTGCAGCACAGACTTCTCAGGCTATGCCTGTGGCAAAATCACTTGCAGCTCAGCATAACGGAGCAGTATTTAGTCTGGCAGCTGGTCCTATAACAGTAGGTCGTGATGCAAGTGTATGCAAACTTATATATAAAGATGGTACACCTGGTGTAAGTGGTAAACATTGTACTATTGAATACAGGCCTGCAACAAACAACTTTGTTGTAACAGATCTTGGTTCATCTGTAGGAACATTCCTTATGAATGGAACAAAGATGGAGCCTAACAGACACTATAGCTTTAACATAGGAGACAGCTTCTATGTAGGAGACAAGGCAAATGTAATCCGCCTTGAAACTCAGGGACAGTCAAGTTCTGTAGGACATACAGTAGCAGCAGTATCAAGTCAGCCTACATCAGCACCGGCACGTACACCTATGGTTCGCTCTCTTGCGGCTCAGCATAACGGCGCAAGCTTTGCATTATCAAACGGACCTATTACAGTAGGCCGTGACGCTAGTGCCTGCAAGATCGTATATCAGTCCGGAACACCTGGTATCAGCGGTAAGCATTGTACTATTGAATACAGACCGTCACAGAACGTATTTATAGTAACAGACCTTAATTCATCTTATGGTTCATTCCTTGCAAACGGAACAAAGATGGAGCCTAACAGACATTACAGCTTTAATCCCGGAGACAGTTTCTTTGTAGGTGATAAGGCTAACGAATTACGATTTGAGGTACATTAATTTATGAGATTTGATGTATACGAGTATACAAATCATGGCGGCAGAGATTACAACGAGGATGCCGTAGGACACAAAGTTATCGGTGACAATGGAGTATTCCTTGTTGCCGATGGCCTTGGTGGCCATAATTTCGGTGAAGTAGCATCTGCATGTGTCAGAGATACTCTTGTGAATGGATTTGGAGGCGATTTCGGAGGCAATCCTGCAGGATGGCTTGAAGCGGTCGTAAACAAGGCTAATGAGAATATACTGGCCATTCAGAAAGAAAAGAACGATGTACTAAAAAGTACTGTTGTTGCTCTTTGCATAGAAAATGGACGGGCAGTATGGGGCAATGTAGGCGATTCGAGACTTTACTATATCCATAACGGTGACATCGCAGCTTATACCAATGATCATTCTGTTGCATATAAAAAGTTTAAAGCAGGGGAGATTACAAGAGACCAGCTTCGCAGTGATGAAGATCAGTCAGCGCTCCTTCGCTCACTTGGCAGCGATGACAGGCATGAGGTTGAATTGTATGATAACGGTATAACGGTTGTTTCCGGTGATGCTTTTATGCTCTGCTCTGATGGAGTATGGGAGTTTGTGAAGGATTATGAAGTTTTGATAGACCTGTTGAAAGCCCACAATGCAAAAGAATGGGCAGAGCTTCTTCTCCTTCGTATGATGGAGCGTATTCAGGGTGGTAACGATAATCTGACGATTCAGACTATTATGATTAATTAAGGAAGTATAGAAATATGCTAAAGAAAAGTATTTTAATGGTAATAATGTCTCTGACGTGCCTTTCGTTGGTAACTGTGCCTGTTAATGCAAAGGCTGTTAATACAAAGCCTACAATAGGTCATGAAACTCCCGGAGACGATGATGGAGATGATGACGGCGGAGATGAAAATCCTGGGGATATAATACCTTCGCCTGCTTCAGACAATCCTGATCAGGTTGACCCTGCTAATCCCGGATTTGGTCATGGAGGGACAGACGACCCTGATGGACGGGATGATCCGGAGCCGGATAATCCTAATGGTCATGGTGGAAGTGATGACCCCGATGGAAATAACGACCCCGATACGCCCGATAATCCTGACGAACCGGACAATCCACTTATTTCCGATGATCAGCCTGATGAGGAAGAACCCGACGAGCCGGTGACTATTGATAATCCTGATGATGGAGTATCTGACAATGATACACCATCATTAATTCAGCCTAATCCCGATACAGATGATGATGACGAAGATGAGGATGCTGATTCAGAAGATGATGATAGTGAAGAAGGTTTATCAGATTCCAAGATAATTATCATTGCCCTTTGTATAGGTGGAGCGGTTATTATAGTTGCTATCATTATTGCTGCACTTATTCTTAGGAAGAAAGATGACGATTCAGATAGAAATAATACTCCGTCACCAAGGACAGTATCGCCAGGTGTAGGTAATACGGTACAGGTAGGTAGTCCGGTACAACAGAGCAAGTCGGCGCAGCAAAGCTCAGGACCGTTATATGTCAAAGAAAATGCCGTAAACGGAAGACCGATTTCCATTGATGTAAAAATGGGTAAGGTAAATGCGACAAGCTTTACAATTGGTACAAGACTTGCGATGGGTTCAGATAAATCATGTGATATTGTATTTAATGAGTCGACAGTTGAGCCTGTACATGCTTTCCTTGAAGTACGAAATGGAGATATTTACCTTGTAGAAAACAGCAAGTCAGGAACATATCTTGAAGGTATGAGAATTTCTATTCATAACAAGCTTGATAGTGGAGATTTGATTTCTCTTGGAAATACAGAATTTAATATAAGATTTTAAGATTTCAAAATATTGTTTCCCTAAAAATCCCTGCCCTTCGTTAAGAAGAGCAGGGATTTTGAATTTAAGACCAACGGTCTGAAGCACTCGCTTGCGCGAGTGCTTAATTACTCTGACTGTAAAATGAATTGGATGGGCGGCGTATCCATCATATCAGGTTCCCTAATGGGAGTGCGGGGTGCCTTTCCTGCTCGTCAATTATCTTTACAACTCTAAAGTAACAGGATTTGCAACTTCGGTCAAGGTTTAATAAGTTGTTCTAAAAACTTATAGGGATTATTTATATTCCAATTTTATTCATCAAGGCCTCCTGAAGAACCTGAGAGAAATTTATATTCTGCTTCATAGCCGCTTCGTTAAGCCATTCAGGGATGCTTAAGGTTTTCTTGACTGACTTTGAATTGTGTTTTTTTCTATAATCAGTCAAGTCAAATTCAATTAAACATGAAAAATCTGACGATTCAACGATATAATCAACAGGAGTAGAGGCCTTAGGGAGTTTTTCGTTGTTTTTTAATCGCTCGTCTATACAAAGTCCAATAGCTTCAACTGCCATTTTGTATGCATCATCCATATTTTCTCCCTGAGTCAGACATTCTGGAAAATCGGGAAATGAAATCCAAAAACCACCACTTTTATCATCATGAAAAATAGCAGGATAAAAATACTTTTCCATAATATTACCAATTCCTTTGATGTTAGTGGCTTAATTGTATACGTACTAATACGTATTGTCAATTAATGCAAGTGAATTAAAAAATCAAATATTGCTTGAAGTATATGTATATATGAATTTGTAAATTCTGTCAGTTGCCTTAAAACCAACTATTTATTATAATTTTTAATACTTATTCAGATTCATTCAGGAGGATCATCTAATGGACAAACTCAGCATTGAAAAAGCCCGGACGCGGTATCATCATCGGCAAGACTCCCGATGGCAAGAAGGCAGTGACTGCTTATTTCATCATGGGCAGAAGCGTAAACAGCCGTAACCGTGTATTTGTAACAGAGGGAGAAGGAATCCGTACCCAGGCTTTTGACCCGTCAAAGCTCTCTGACCCCAGCCTTATCATTTATGCGCCTGTCAGAGTACTTGGCAACAAGACCATCGTAACAAACGGTGACCAGACCGACACAATATATGAAGGTATGGACAAGCAGCTCACATTCGAGCAGAGCCTCCGCTCAAGAGAGTTTGAGCCTGACGGTCCCAACTATACACCGAGAATCTCAGGTATCATGCATATCGAGGACGGTAAATATAACTATGCGATGAGCATCCTTAAGAGCAATAACGGTGATCCGTCTGCATGCAACAGATATACATTTGCATACGAGAATCCCGTTGCCGGAGAGGGACACTTTATCCATACATACAAAAATGACGGTGATCCCCTTCCTTCTTTTGAGGGTGAGCCCAAGCTTGTAGGTATCGAGGGTACAATCGAAGAGTTTACTGACAAAATCTGGAACAGCTTAAATGAAGACAACAAGGTATCACTCTTTGTCAGATTCATCGATATCGCAACAGGCGAGTATGAGACAAAAATCGTAAACAAGAATATTTAATATAAAGGAGTCCATCAATGAAAGAACTTGAACTTAAATATGGTTGCAACCCTAACCAGAAACCGTCAAAAATATATGTGGCAGACGGCAGTGACCTCCCTATCGAAGTACTTAACGGCAGACCCGGATACATCAACTTTCTCGATGCATTTAACGGCTGGCAGCTAGTTAAGGAATTAAAGAGAGCAACAGGACTCCCTGCTGCAACATCTTTTAAGCACGTATCACCTGCAGGTGCGGCAGTAGGTCTTCCCTTAAGCGATACACTTGCAAAGATTTACTGGGTAGATGATCTCGGAGAACTCTCTCCCCTTGCATGTGCTTATGCAAGAGCAAGAGGTGCAGACAGAATGAGTTCATTCGGTGATTTCATCGCACTCTCTGATGTATGTGATGTCAGCACTGCAAACATCATCAAGCGTGAGGTATCAGACGGCGTCATTGCTCCCGGATACGAGCCTGAAGCCCTTGAGATCCTTAAGTCAAAAAAGCGTGGCGAATACAATATCATAAAGATAGATGAGAATTATACTCCTGCTCCCGTAGAGCACAAGGAAGTATACGGTATCACTTTTGAGCAGGGCAGAAACGAGCTCGACATCAACAAGGATTCCTTTACTGATATCGTAACAGAGAATAAGGAACTCCCCGACAGTGCCAAGATCGATATGGCTATCGCAATGATCACTCTTAAGTATACCCAGTCAAACTCTGTATGCTATGTAAAGAACGGCCAGGCAATCGGTATCGGTGCAGGTCAGCAGTCAAGAATCCATTGTACAAGACTTGCCGGATCAAAGGCAGACAACTGGCTCCTGCGTCAGTCACCCAAGGTACTCGGACTTCAGTTTGTAGACGGACTTGGCAGACCAGAGCGTGACAATGCCATCGATAACTACATCGGTGAGGATTACATGGATGTACTTGCAGATGGAGCATGGGAGAATATCTTTAAGGTTAAGCCTGAAGTATTCACAGCCGAGGAAAAGAGAGCATGGCTTGATCAGGCATCTGATGTAACACTCGGTTCCGATGCGTTCTTCCCGTTTGCAGACAACATCGATAGAGCAAAGAGATCGGGTGTAAAGTATATCGCAGAGCCCGGCGGATCAAAGAGAGACCAGCTCGTCATTGATGCAGCTAACAAATACGGAATGGTTATGGCGTTTACAGGAATCAGACTGTTCCATCATTAATTTTTGATATACTCGCAGAAAAATAACACCCCCGACACTGAGCTGACCGCAATGTGTCGGAGGTGTTATTTTTTCTGCTCGGAGGCATTAGTCACTGTAGTAAATTTTCTACTCGGAGTCATCATCCTTATTATGACTTTCGTATTCTGCCTGCTTATGTTCGATGGCTTCATCGTAACCACGGAGAGCTGAGAAGGGGAGGAATATTTTCGCCCGCTCATCCATTGGCATTCGTTTTTTTCCCGATTTTGAAGGGAATGGATAATCAACATTTATAATATCATCATAATTTCCCATTATGCTCTGTGGCCTCCTATCTGACGGTTTCTGTCTTTTGCTGTTGCCCCCTCCTCGAGATTTGTTCCTTTAAGGACGGCATTTCGCCCGTATTTTTCCTGAATGGTCAGCATGGCCTTCTGGACTTTCTTTTCCTTTTCGACAGCATCTATATCAGTGAACAGATCAAGCTGGACATAATCCTCTGTGGTCACCTCATTGGCACATACATTTACTCTCCGTACAAATAATGCAGGATCTGCGATTTCATCAAATATGCCGACGATTGCCTCTCTGATAATCTTGGCGGAAGCTGTTGCAGTTGCAAGGGATACCGAACCTCCTACGGGAGCCGGTACTAGTCTGCCGTAATAATCCATGACTATTTCACCGTCATAATCTCCGTTATCAACTGTGATACGGTCAAAAAAGAGCATCAGTGTAAATGATTTGCTCACAAGATTTTTTGCTATCATGTCCTGTACCAGAGCCTCAGCCATCTCCTTGACTATGATCCTCGCTTTATCATACTCATAAGGGCATGACAGGACCTGGCCCTGGGAGAGACTGTTTGTCCTTGGTTTGTATGCCTTGATATCCTTAATCGTACACGGCTCGTATCCCCATGCATGATCGATCAGGATCTCTGCGTCTATTCCGAATATTCTATACAGGAGCTTCTCATTTTCGATGGACATCCTGGCCACATCACCCCATGTAAACATACCGTTTTTTTCAAGTCTCTTTGCAGTGCCTTTTCCGGTACGCCAAAAGTCTGTCAGAGGTCTGTAATCCCAGTATTTCTCGCGAAACTTTTTTTCATCAAGGACTGCTATGCGGACTCCGTCTTTATCAGCCGGCATATGCTTGGCTTCTATATCCATGGCTATTTTGCAAAGATACAGATTGGAGGCTACGCCTACCGTCGCCGTAATCCCCGTTTTGTTAAGAACTGCCCGAACCATCCGCGCAGCCAGGTCGTGGGCTGACATATTATAAAGCTTCAGATAATCGGTCACATCGATAAATACCTCATCGATACTGTATACACTGATATCTTCATGGCTCACAAAATCAAGGTATGTCTCATATATCCTTGAGGAATAATCTATATAGAGAGCCATCCTGGGCTTGGCCACGATATACTCAAGAGGTTTGCCTGTATACTCAAGTATTTCCCTGGCTTTTTGCTCCACCTCAAAGAGACGGCTCCTGCCTGACAGTCCGTATGCTTTAAGGGAAGGGCTGACAGCCAGACAAATGGTCTTGGCAGTCCTTGACTCGTCTGCCACTACCAGATTGGTTGTAAGAGGATCCAGACCTCTCTCTGCACACTCAACGGAGGCATAGAAAGACTTTAAGTCAATAGCCACATATGTTCTGTTTTTATTTGGATAAATTTCAGATGCCATATCAGAATTATTATCCGTCATATCGGGGAAAAAATAAATCGAACAGGGAGAAAAAATAAAAAAGTCCTGAATTTTCATTCAGAACTTTCAGCAGGGGATGAGAGAATCGAACTCCCACCAAAGGTTTTGGAGACCCCTATCATACCATTTGACCAATCCCCTAGGGTGTCTTACGCGACTTAAATAAGATAACATAAACCGGTGACAATTGCAAGTGTTATTTATTATATAATAAACGTTACCGCAACCGTCACCGGCTTATCATGTTAAATATGATGTTTTGCAAAAAAAGACTGTCTCCTTTCCGGAAATTACTTCCTGTATTCATGGAGATATAAGTTTACGTTTACAGGTCTTCCCGATCTTGCATACCCGGTGGTTCTAACGGTTATATCATCCCTGACCTTGCTGCATTCTTCATCGAGCATTGAACCAAAGCCCGATTTGTTTTCTTTTTCCTGCTTCCTGCTGCTTCCATACTGAGGGCCTCCGCCTTTCTTGTCCATAGAGGATTTGATCGGTGAAATGCCGGTTACCGTTGCTACCTTTGAAAAAGTATCTGTGTATGCTGCGGGAATCGCCTCCTTTTCATAAGTAAAAAGAAAACACTTTGCTCCTCAATATATATATCGGCATTAGTTTACATAATATTAACGAAATTTTACAAAAAATTACATTTTTTCAACTAATTTTTTACGATATTTCTGGCCCATATTCCGGCGCTAACCATGGCCCCGCCGATGATACATTTGATGAAGTCCACGGACAGTACGGCTATCATCATTATGATAATATCGATATCTGTGTACCGGCTGATATAGTAGGCAACGGGTACTGACACAAGGAGCATAAAACATGAGTCAAATATCATGGTGATACCGGTCCTGCCTCCCGATCTGATGATGAAATATGATGCGTGAAGATATGAACCTACCGGCATAAACATGGCATTGATCAGTATAAAGCATGTTGCCATATTTCTGATGGTATCCGATGTCTTGTAAAAAAGAGGAAAGTAGGGACTGATAAGTCCCATCATAAATCCAAATAACACTCCGCAAAATACGGTAAAGGCAGTCAGCTTTTTTGCATAATCCTTCGCTTTATCTATCTCACCTCTGCCGAGTATCTGGCCGACGATGATACCAACCGCGTCACCCATTGCCAGGAATGCGACTCCGAGGAGGTTGTAGAGTGTCACCTCTATATTGATGGCAGCAACGGCGTCATATGATTTGTATGAATAACACTGATTAAGTATCGTTACACCAAGTGACCACAAGCCTTCATTCACCATGAGAGGCATCGATTTTACGAGGTACTTTTTAAGGAGATGTCCCGGTACGGCAAGGGTTTTGTAGGCTCCCTCTATAAAAGGATTTTCTGCCTTATGTGTATGAGTGTAGATAATCAGTATCGCTGCTTCAACAAACCTTGAGAAAACCGTTGCTATGGCGGCACCGTCTGCGCCGAGAGCCGGCATTCCGAAATGGCCGTAGATGAGCATATAGTTTCCGATAAGGTTTATAAATACTGCCGCAAATGATGCATACATGGGGACTTTGGTCTGACCGGTCTCCCTTAAGGTTGATGCATATGTCTGTGTAAA
>CADBFE010000007.1:0-49261 GCA_902793845.1 uncultured Lachnospiraceae bacterium
TTTAAACGGAGATACAAAAATGGAATTTAAGTACAACACAATACCGGAGGCTTTGGAGGCTCTCCGAAACGGAAAACTCATCATGTGTACGGACGACCCCGACAGGGAAAACGAGGGCGACCTTATATGCGCGGCTGAGTTTGCCACAAAAGAAAATGTAAATTTTATGGCCACATACGGAAAAGGTCTCATCTGCACACCTATGTCAAAGGAGATTGCAGACAGATTAAACCTGCCTCAGATGGTTTCCGAGAATACAGATAATCACTGTACGGCATTTACCGTATCCATCGATCATATTGATACGACTACGGGTATCAGTGCTGAGGAGAGAGGCTATACATGCAGGAAACTCTGTGATAAAAATACAAAGCCTTCCGACCTGCGCCGTCCGGGACATGTATTTCCCTTAACATCAAGGCATGGAGGAGTACTGGTCAGAAATGGTCATACGGAAGCTACCGTGGACCTGTGCAGACTGGCAGGACTCACAGAGTGCGGACTATGCTGCGAGATAATGAGGGAAGACGGTACGATGATGCGTACCGAGGAGCTGCAGAAGATGGCTGTGGAGCACGGCCTTGTATTTATCACGATCAAGGAGCTCCAGGATTACCTGCGCCGTCATGAAAATCATATGATACTGGAGGCATCGGCAAAGCTCCCGACAGCCCACGGTGAGTTTAAGATAAACGGATATGTAAATGACATAAGCGGAGAGCACCATGTGGCGCTGATCTGCGGAGAGATAGGAGACGGAGAAGATATACTTTGCCGTGTCCATTCGGAGTGTCTCACCGGCGATGTATTCGGATCGGCCAGATGCGACTGCGGTCCCCAGCTGGCAAAGGCCATGGATATGGTCCAGAAGGAAGGCAGGGGCATCATCCTGTATATGAGACAGGAGGGCAGAGGTATAGGCCTCATCAATAAATTAAAGGCGTATGAACTCCAGGAAAAAGGATTTGATACGGTGGATGCCAATATTAAGCTCGGCTTTGCACCGGACCTTAGAGAATACTGGAACGGAGCCCAGATACTCCAGAATCTCGGAGTAAAATCACTAAGACTCCTCACAAACAATCCGGACAAGATATACGGACTGGAAGGATTTGATTTTGAGATAAAAGAGCGTGTACCCATTGAGATAGAGCCCGGCAAATATGATGAGTTTTATCTTGAGACAAAACAGAAAAGGATGGGACATATATTCCAGCAGATAAAACTCGGATAATTATTAAAGTCAAACCAACATAAATACAAAACATACACAAAGGAGAAAACAAAATGAGCATTAATCTGATTGAAGGAAATGTAGTAGCAAAAAAGGGGATGAAGGTCGGAATCGTGGCATCACGTTTCAACAGCTTTATCGTACAGAAACTTTTAGACGGTGCAGTTGACGGACTGGTGCGTCACGGCGTTGATGACAAAAATATTTCTGTCGTATGGGTACCGGGAGCATTCGAGATACCCCTTGCTGCAAAGAAGATGGCAGAGTCTGACAAGTATGATGCAGTCATAGCAGTAGGTGCCGTGATCCGCGGATCCACAACACATTATGATTATGTATGCGCTGAGGTATCAAAGGGTATCGCAAGCGTATCACTAAGTACCGGCAAGCCTGTACTCTTTGGCGTGATCACAACGGAAAATATCGAGCAGGCTATCGAGAGAGCCGGCTCAAAAGCAGGCAATAAGGGATATGACTGTGCACTCTCAGCTATCGAGATGGTAAATGCCCTTGAGATGATATAACAAAGATGACGAACGATCGGATGTTATGGTAATATTAGGTTTATGAAAAATAGTTCCTACATATTTAGAGGCAGGATTGGCAGATGAAGATTGTACTTAAAAATCTCACAAAAGTTTTTGAGGGAAGACGTAAAAAAGATCCCGATGTAACTGCTGTGAATAATTTTAACTTTGAGATACCTGATGGAAAGCTTGTGGCACTCCTTGGCCCTTCGGGCTGCGGCAAGTCCACAACATTAAATCTCATAAGCGGACTTGAGGAGCCTACAAGCGGACAGATATTTTTTGATGATGAGGACGTGACAAATGTACCTCCGGAAAACAGGGGTATCGGTCTCGTATTTCAAAACTATGCTCTTTATCCCCATCTGACGGTACTTCAGAATATCATATTCCCCCTTCAGAATCTTAAGGGCGAAGAGAGACTGTCGATGGATGAGATGAAGAGAAAAGCGAAAGATGTCGCAAAGCTCGTCCAGATAGAAGATCTCATGGACAGAAGACCCAAGGAACTCTCAGGCGGACAGCAGCAGAGAGTAGCCATCGCGAGAGCGCTGATAAAAAATCCGAGAGTACTGCTTCTCGATGAGCCCCTGTCAAATCTTGATGCCAGATTAAGGTTAAGGACAAGGGAGGAAATAAGGCGTATCCAGAGAGAGACCGGCATAACGACTGTATTTGTAACTCATGACCAGGAAGAGGCCATGAGTATAGCAGACGAGCTCATCCTGATGGAAAACGGCGTGATAAATCAGATAGGCGCACCCCAGACCGTATACGATGAGCCGGCAAACCTCTTTGTCGCACAGTTCCTAGGCAATCCCAAGATAAATGTGCTCAGGGGATTTGTACAGAATGAAAAACTGATCATCCGTGATGAGGTATTTATGGAGATGAAAAATACTCCTGACAAAGACCTCTTTGTGGCTATCAGACCCGAGGGATTTGTGATCGATGAAAATGGTACGCTTACATGTAATGTCAGAAACATCGAGACAACAGGCCGCGATACAAGTATAGTGGCAACCCATGATGCAAGTCTTGAGGAGAACATCCGTGTCATCATCAGTTCCGATGAGGCCCGGGGCATAGAAAAGGGACCTATAAAGTTTTCATATAAAGAGAACAAGATGTTTTTGTTTGAACTTTCAGGGGAGAGGATTCTTTTATGAAGAAACGTATAAAGGCCGCAGATGTGAGAGGATGGCTGTTCCTTTTGCCGTCGCTTCTCTTTCTGGCTGCGTTTTTCATTTATCCCATGGTCGACGTACTCGTCTATTCGTTTGAGGAGCAGTTTAACTTTGCTTCACAGACATATACCGGCGTGGGATTTTACAATTTTAATTATGTACTTCACGATCCGTATTTTGTCCAGGCATTAAAAAATACGTTTATCCTGGTTATCATCACTGTGCCTGTATCCACATGCATAGCCATACTGATAGCCAGATGCATATCGTCCATAAAAAAGCTGAGGGAATTTTACCAGACCATTTATTTCCTGCCTTATGTGACAAACACACTGGCACTTGGTCTCGTATTTATGATCCTCTTTAAAAAGACTGCATATTCGGACGGCATGATAAATCTGCTGATAAACGCATTTGGAGGTCAGAGCGTCGATTTCATAGACGGACCTTACTGGGCCAAGATTCTCGTGATGAGTATATATACGATATGGGTAGTACTTCCGTTCAAGATACTGATACTGACCAGTGCCATGGCGTCGGTTAATGAGGATTACTATAAGGCGGCAAAGATAGACGGTACATCATCGGCCAGAATATTCTTTAAGATAACACTGCCCATGATCTCGCCTATGATCTTTTATCTCGTCATCACAGGATTTATCGGAGCGTTCAAGGCGTACAGTGATGAGGTCGCACTGTTTGGTACTGACCTTAACGGTGCAGGCATGAATACACTGGTAGGATACATATACGACATGCTTTACGGTGACAGTGGAGGATATCCTTCGTATGCTTCCGCAGCTGCACTTATACTCTTTACCATTATATTTACTATCACCTGCATTAACTTAACAGTCAGCAGGAAAAAGGCTGTTTACTAAAATCTCCGGGTACTTGATATGGGTAAAAATAAAATTGGAATCAAAAAAATATTAATATATCTGATACTGTCGATAGGCGCGGTTATAGTACTCTTTCCCTTTTACTGGATGATACTGACATCCGTCAAGGATTACAGCCAGTACAATGCAGAGTACATACCTAAGCTGTTTACGGCTCATCCGACTCTCCAAAACTATGTGGATGCGTTTACCACGGTGAGCCTGGGCAGATACTGCGTAAATACTTTTGTATTTACAGCCATTACGACTATCCTCATGATCGTCGTGACCACTCCTGCGGCTTTTGCCTTTTCGAGGATGAAATTTAAGGGCAGGAACCTGGTATTTGGTCTGTATCTCTCACTGATGATGATACCAAACGAGCTGGTAGTCATCACAAACTATGTGACGATCACAAATATGGGCATGAGAAATACATTCTCCGGACTCATACTGCCGTCTGTCACATCGGTATTTTATATTTATCTCCTTAAGGAAAATTTTGAGACTGTGCCGGAGAATCTCTACCGGGCAGCCAAGGTAGACGGTACATCAGATTTCAAATATCTGACCAGGGTACTGGTGCCTATATGTCGTCCTACGGTTGTGACTATCATAATCCTAAAGATAATAGAGTGCTGGAATCTCTATGTATGGCCGAGACTTATCACAGACGACTCCAAATATTTCCTGGTATCAAACGGTATCCAGGAGATCAGGGAAAACGGATTCGGACGTGAAAATATACCTGCCATGATGGCTGCCGTTGCAGCAATCTCCGTACCGCTCCTCCTGCTCTTCCTGTATTTCAGAAAGACGATAATGGAGGGTGTCATAAGAGGAGGCACAAAAGGATGAGAAGAAAAGGAACGATTCTTTTATATATTGTCCTGGTTGTAATGATGCTCACCGGATGCCACGGCAGAAAAGCCGGAGAAGATTTTGTCATGCCTGATTCGTTTGATGAATCAAAGCATATCGAGATTACCTTCTGGGCTAAAAATGATACAAATAAATCTCAGACCCAGATTTATCAGGATGCTATAGACGGGTTTGAAAAACTGTATCCCAATGTCCATGTAAATATCAGACTGTACACGGATTACGGCAAAATCTATAATGACGTGATCACAAATATATCAACAGGTACGACGCCCAATGTATGTATCACATATCCGGATCATATCGCTACATATATTACAGGCAACAATACGGTAGTACCTCTTGATGAGATATTTGATGATCCGAAGTACGGACTCGGAGGCAGTGAGGTAAAGTTTGACTCCCCTTCAAAGGATGAGATAGTACCTAAGTTTCTCGAGGAGTGCAAAATCGGTGATTCATATTATGCAGTGCCTTACATGCGCTCTTCGGAGGCATGCTATATAAACAAGACATACGTGGAAAAACTCGGATATGAAGTACCTGATGTACTTACATGGGATTTTGTATATGAAGTATCAAAAGCTGCTCTTGAAAAAGACGATGATGGCAACTACATTGTTAACGGTCAGAAGGTAATGATACCGTTTATATATAAATCAACGGATAATATGATGATACAGATGATAAAGCAAGCCGGAGGTGAATATTCCGACGATAACGGCAATATACTTCTGTTTAACGATAAAACCAAGGAACTGCTCTTTACAATAAGTGATATCGTTAAAGATGGAGGCTTTTCTACATTTAAGATATCCGGATACCCGGCAAACTTTTTAAATGCAGGTCAGTGTATATTTGCAATCGACTCTACGGCCGGAGCTACATGGATGGGATCGGATGCTCCCCTTGCAGACATTGATGAGGATGCATTTGTGGAGTTTGAGACTGCCGTAAGGCCTGTACCCCAGTTTGATACGCAGGATCCCAAAATGATCTCTCAGGGACCGTCGATCTGCATCTTTAATAAACCTGACAGCCAGGAGGTACTGGCGTCGTGGCTGTTTGCTGAGTATCTGCTCACAAATGAGATACAGACAGCATATGCCATGACGGAAGGATATATACCGGTCACAACAAAGGCCCAGGAAACATCAGTATATATTGACTATCTCTCAAAAGAGGGCATGGACAACAAGATGTACTACTCTGTAAAGATACAGGCATCGAAGCTGATACTTGATAATGTCAATAATACTTTTGTCACACCTGTATTTAACGGATCGACATCGTTAAGAGATGCAGCGGGAGCCCTTGTGGAAAATGTCACCAAATCGACCAGAAGAGGTGAGACGATTGATCAGGCATACATGGATAAGCTCTACAGCGATATCATCAGTCTCTACAGACTGGACAGCCTGGGCGAGACGTCAGTGAGACAGGAGTTTGGAAAGATGCCTGCGGCATCAAAGCTGCTCATCGCAGTACTCTGCCTTGTATGGGGCGCGCTGATCTCGGGCTTTACACATGTAATGATGAAAAAGAGCAGGGACGAAAAATAGTCATATTCCGATATGGCAATAATGATATAGAATATGACTGATTTATAAAAAATATCGTCATTTTTGTTTATTGTTAACATATTGTATTTCAATTACTATAATAGCCGGATATAAAAACGGCTATTATTTTTTTAGCTTTATAACGGAGGAGAAATCATGAAAAAGAAGTTAGCATTCGCATTAATGCTCAGTGTGGCTCTTGCAATGACAGCATGTGGACAGAACGAGACAGCAGAGGCAGACAATAATACTGAGGCAGAGACAGTACTCAACCAGGCTGATACAGAAAAGTCAGAAGGCGTAATGACATATGAAGAGTATATGGCAGCAGACCTTGAGACACAGGTAACTGTAGAGACTTATGTACAGGCTAAACAGGGCTGGTGGGAAAATGACGGAGTAGGTATGGCTACATTCTATACACAGGATGCAGACGGAGCTTATTTCCTCTACAATATGCCCTGCTCTCAGGAAGAGTATGACAAACTTGTGATCGGTACAAAGATCAAGGTTACAGGATACAAGTCAGAGTGGGAAGGCGAAGTTGAGATCATCGATTCAACATTTGAGATCGAGGAAGGCGGATTTGAGGCATCAGCAGTTGATGTAACAGACAAGCTCGGAACAGATGATATCATCAATTACCAGAACCAGCTCGTATCATTTAAGGATATGACTGTTGAGGCTGCAAATGACGACGGCGATGCATTTATGTACAACTGGGACGGATCAGGTTCAGACGGTGATGACCTTTACTTTAACGTATCCGTAAACGGCGAGACATATACATTTACTGTTGAGTCATACCTTACAGGTGCAGGCTCAGAAGTATACGAGGCTGTAAAGGCTCTTAACGTAGGTGATACAGTAGACCTCACAGGATTCCTTTACTGGTATCAGGGAGTAAATCCTCACATCACATCAGTAGCAGTTAAATAATTAAACGAAATATACAGACAGGACGGACAGACACATGTTTAAAATAGGTGAGAAGCAGACACTTAAGGTCGCAAAGAAGGTAGAGTTTGGTGTCTACCTTGAGGAATTAAAACCGGAGAGAGATGAAAACGGTAAGCCGGAGAGAGTACTCCTGCCGGAAAAGTATGTGCCGGAGGGTATAAACGTCGGCGATGAGACAGAAGTATTTCTGTATAAGGATTCATCAGACAGGCTGATAGCCACAACCGAAGAGCCGCTGCTCACCATGGAAAAGCCCGGGAGATTAAAGGTCTCACAGGTCACAAAGATAGGCGCATTCCTAAGCTGGGGACTCCCCAAAGAACTGCTCCTGCCGTACCGTCAGCAGACATGCAGGGTAAAAGAGGGCGACGAGGTACTCGTATCTCTCTACGTGGATAAGAGCGACAGACTGTGCGCTACAATGAATGTATATAAAAATCTCCGCACCGATTCTCCCTATAAAACCGGAGATGAGGTGTCCGGAGCAGTATACGAGGACAGTGACCGGTTTGGACTCTTTGTGGCTGTCGATGATATATACTCTGCGATCATTCCGAGAAAAGAATGTACCGGAGATGTAAAGCCCGGCGATAATATAAAAGCAAGAGTGACATCTGTCAGGGATGACGGAAAACTGAATCTCAGTATCAGGGAGAAATCGTATGTACAGATGTATCCCGATATGGATAAGATCCTGGAACTCCTTGATTCATACAGCGGTGTCCTGCCATTTACCGAAAAGGCCAGCCCGGAGGTAATAAAGCGGGAGACAGGGATGAGCAAGAGTGAATTTAAGAGAGCAGTAGGACATCTCTATAAAGAGAGAAAGATAGAGATAAATGACGGTGTAATAAGAAAAATATAAAATACCGGAAATAAAAAAAGAACCGAAACGGTTCTTTTTTTAAACGCTTAAATCAATGTTGCCTCCGACAGCAGGGTTAACACTGCGCTCCATTGCTGCTGCATCCATCATCTTCATGAGGCCAGCGGCTTCTGTCTTTTGTGTATCAAGTGTTTTTGCAAGCATCTTCACTCCGAACTCGCCGGTGAGCTTTGATGATGCAAGTGCTGTTGAAAGAGGACCTGCAACGCTCATATCCATACCAGTCACCTCCGTGTGTGTTAATATCGGTCACTTAAAGTCACCCATTTATACTTAATGATATTATGCGCTATTTGGTATAAAAAATCAAGGAAATATTGATATCAAAATAACGGTTAACATAAGTCGGAAGCCTTATTCTTTAATGCTTCCGAGGTTTATCCTCGATATGATACCCGGTGAAAACAGGATATAAACCACGAGGGACGGGATGACTCCCACAAGTACCATGCAGTATAGAACAGGATCGGTGCCTGCATTATATCCGGCAAAGTTGTTGATCACCAGAGCGATCGTCTTTTTCCTGACATCGAGGAGTACGAGTTTCTGGTAGATCGTATTGTTCCAGCTTAAGGTAAAGTTGAATATGAGCTGGAGCAGTATGGCAGGTCTGATGACAGGCAGGATGATTTTGTTAAATGTGATAAATTCATTGCAGCCGTCGATCCTGGCAGCCTCGATGATCTGGGCCAGATTCATGGAATGGAGATACATTCTCATGAAATATACGCAGGACGGAATGGCGATGCCCACCATGATGATGGGGAAGTAATGGTTGTGGAGGCGGAGGCTGAAAACAAGCTTTAAGTATCCTACGACTCCGGCGACTCCGGGTATAAGCATTGCTGCAAATACAGGTCCCCACAGTACGTTTCGCCCTTTAAACTTATAATACTCGAAACCGTATGCACAAAGGGTTCCGATATATGTACCCACAAAAGCGCATGTAACTGATATAAAGCATGACCGGAGTATGACGGCATATATATTGTTGCTTATATAATCCATCTCCATTTTTACACTGACCAGGTTTTCGGCAAAGCTGCCACCGGGCAGCAGAGAAAAGCCTTTGATGATCTCCTGGGTAGTCTTTGTGGAGTTTATCACGAGGACGCTGATCGGGAAGAGTGCGATGATACAAAGGCATATGCATACCACATGTCTGAACAGTATTATCAGAGTCCGTTTCGGATGACGGTAGGTAAATGTAAGGCAGAGGCGTACATTTTTCTTTAATGAATCAAAACGTTTTTTTTGATCATCTTTTATTTCAGAAATTATCTGCCTGAAACCTTTGCCTTTTGGAATCGGCTTTTTGCAGATAAGACATATGATAAGTGTATCGATCCTGTGGATGACCGCCGCAGATATGATCGATGAAATGATTACAAGCGTAAAATATATACCCGTTCCCTTAAAGGATGAATAAAGGCCCATAAACAGGTTGTGGATGAGATAAAGCTCAAGGGAAATCTCTCCAAGGAACTTTAGAAATCTGTTGCCGATACGGAGCTTCATGCCGATAAGGAGCACGAGCAGTACAAAGAAAAGGACCATGGGACACTGGACTATAAGGCATCGCAGCTTGTCATCATATCCTTTATCCGTGCCAAATTCACTCCAGTAGCTGTATGTATTAAGGGCATATTCCGTCGCTTTGTTTAGTGCCACAAATATTATTGTCACAGCGATGAGGACAAGGCCGTAAAAATGTTTCATGAAATCAACAATATGTTCCCTGTGTTTTGAAAACAGCATTCCGAAGGGGAATATTAAGGAGGTGTTGTACCACCATTCGCCCTGAAACCATGATTCTCCGTGGCCAAGGTAAAGCGAATATCCAACCATACCGCCGGTAAATAAAAACATCAGTATCAGGGCGAGAGTCCTGTTTTTGATGAACCTGAAAAGCAGATAGAAAATGACATACAGGATAACGATCTCGACAATATACCACATGTGGGAATTGATGAGCTTCCAGCCGGTGAGCCATGATATGAACTGGCCGGCTTTTGGGAAACCTGCAGTAACTATGTGGTGTATCAGAAAGATAATGATCGTGCAGTAAAACGGCACAAGTACAGGGGGCAGTCTCTTTGAAAAGAATTTTTTAAGATAATCAGGTTTGTTTTTAAAACTCTCATACAGACCGTACCCTGAGAAAAAGAAAAACATGCCGACAAATCCAACGCCGAAGTTTTCAAGGATATAGAGAATGCCCGAATCATTGCGGTCAGCCTGCTGGACGAGGTGATGGAAAACGATAAGTACGGCAAAAAAACCGAGGATCATTTTTGATGTTTTAAGTGATAAAAAGTCATCATTCCATCCGGTGCAGCCGTCTCCCATGTAATAGTATTTTTTAAGTTCGCTGTCATAAAGCCGCTCGCTCCTGCCCATATATGTGATGCCGCAGAGCAGAGCAAATATAAACGGGACGACGATGATCCACGGCGCAAATGTGAGAGTCTTTAATCTGGCTATCAGATAATTGCCCTCCTCACCTGTGTTAGCCGGTTTGCCAAAGGAATAATCGGAGAGAAGCTTCTCATATTTACCTGTGACATCGGCGATTGTGGAATCAAAGTCCTTCTCGGTGCCGTCCTCCACGTAGCATCTGATCTCGAGGAAAACGCCGCCATGCTCCATGAAATATGATGCGGTTACGCAGTAATCGCTGACAGCAGGGTATTTGGTGCTGTAGCATACCCGGTGAAATGTAATATCTCCGAGGGTGATATCATCATGAACAGTCTCTCTTGTTAGCTGGTATCCGAACTGGTAATTTTGGATACGGTCTTCGGTTGAGGAATAGGAAATCTCTGAAAAGTCAGGCAGTATGTAGAATTCCTGATAATAATGATAGTCTTCTGACAGGACGACAAACAGAGCATCGTATTTTTTCATCTCCGATGCAACCTCCCGTCTGCTGGTATCCTGAAAGTATCTTAAATAATTCTTGGGGGATGCAACATTAAGGTCAAGTTGTTTGATATATGTTTCGGCACCGCTTCTGCCAAATTTGGTAAAGCCGAATTTGGATGTTTCTTCTCCTTTGTTTCCTATGGTGATATAGACGGCGAGTGCCATCAGAATGACCAGAGATATGACAATGGTCCTGCTCCATTTTACAAGAATCTTCAAAAGCAAAGTCCCCCTAAACCTGTTATCCTGATTACAATTAAATCATATTTTGCGTAGTTTGAAAATGGACGCTTTTGGCCCGGATGAGACGGGTTAAAATTATTGTCCGACGTAAGAGATTTTGATATAATTGAAAATGTACAAATATGTACAGGGGGTAAAAGCCATGAAATTTGTAAAAACAGAAGATTTAAAGCCGGGGATGCGTCTGGCAAAGCCGGTATTTAATAAAAACGGAGTCCTGCTTTACGACCGTGATACAAAGCTCACGGGTCAGGGCGTAAACAGCATATACAATTTCGGGCTTATAGGTCTTTATATTCTTGAACAGGCAGAGCCTCTGCCGCCTTTATCCGAAGCAGACAGGGAATTTGAGAGATTCCAGACAGTAGCCGTATTTAAGGTTAAGGACATGTTTGCCCAGATAAGAAGGGGCAAGCATCCTACCCAGCTCGGGTCTCTGACTGCAGATATTATCCACGATTACGGAAACTTAAAAGAGAGAATGAACTTCATGCAGAATCTCCGTTCTGTTGAAGATAACGTATACAAGCATACCATCAATACGGCTATACTATGCGCTGCAATCTCCGGAAAGATGACGCTCTCTTTAAAGGAGCAGAATGACCTGGTGACGGCGGCCCTCCTCCATGATGTGGGCAGTCTCGATATACCGGAGAAGCTCGCCGTAAAGCAAAAGGATGAACTGACGGAGACTGATATCGCCGCCATATATAAATACAAAGAAGAAGGTATCAGAATGGTGAGAGACAGCGTGCTCTTAACCGGAGAGGTACCGAGGATAATGACCCACTTTTTAGGCGATGTCAGAAACATAGAGGCCAAGAAGTATCATATCGAGAAAAATACAGAGACTCTCACAGAGATATTAAAGGTCGCATATTTCTACGATGTGCTCACAGCCATGAAGTTTGGCGAGGAGCCCATGTCAGACATAGCGGCATACAGATATTTAAAGCATCCGAGAAACATGATGAACAGGCAGGTGGTGGCAGCACTTACCCAGGCGATAAATATCGCGCCTCCCGGATGTACCGTCCAGTTTGAAAACGGGGACAAGGGCATCGTCATAACGGACAATCCGGACGACATCTTAAGACCGTTTATCCTCTCATTTAAGGACAATAAGATATACAATCTGGCCGACGGACGCGTATATCAGGAATATCAGATAAAGGATGTAATGAAGACCCTCGACAACAGATATATCATGACGGACAAGTTCAAGGAATATCAGGAGCGTCTTAAGAACGGAGAGGGCCAGACCTTCAAGGTAGGCAGAAAAGCAAATAAAAAATAATTTTCGGTTAAGGAATTAACATGACTTTCGAAAATAAGAAATATACGGATATACAGGCACTTTTTGAAAACAGGTTTCTGAATTATTATCACATGGATGCCCTGACAGATTCGGGCAGGCCGTTTGATTACTATTTTGTATCAAGAAACAGGCCGGACAGTATCAAGGCAAGGACAGGCATAAACAAGCCGGAGGGCATAGTGATCTACCCCCTGCTAAAGGACGATCCGGACAAAATAGTGATGATACGGCAGTACAGATATCCAGTAGGCGATTATCTGTATGAACTGCCGGCGGGACTCATCGATGATGGAGAGGACGCAGATACTGCAGCAGTCAGGGAGATGAAGGAAGAGACAGGACTTGATTTTGAGCCTTATACCGGTGGTGAGGCCTTTTTCAGAAGGCCTTTTTTCATGGGAGCGGGATATACCGACGAGTCTGCTTCGGCAGTATTCGGATATGCATCGGGCAGTTTTGACCAGCATCTTGAAGATACGGAGACCATACAGGTATTTACGGCAGATAAAGATAAAGTCAGGGAGATACTTGAAAGCGGGAGCGTATCATTAAGATGTGGGTATCTGTTAATGAATTATCTGAGAAGTGACAGGAATGAACCGTTTGCTTTTTTAAACGGCAGATAAAACAGTAAAAAAGGAAGTGGAGTTTTGATAAGAGAAACATTTACTGACGGATGGAAATTAAAGGAGACCGGGGGAGAAAAAGTATATGATGTGAACATACCTGCATCGGTACTGTCGGTACTCCTTGAAAACGGAGATACAGAAGATCCGTTTTACAGGGATAATGAGAAAAAGTGCATGGCACTTTTTGAAAAAGATTATGAATTTACAAGGACGTTTGCGGCGTCCGGAGATATTACGAGGGAGGATGAGGTCGACCTCGTCTTTTACGGTATAGATACCCTCGCAGATATATTCCTGAACGGAAAGCGCCTGTCATATACGAGCAGTATGCACCGGGTCTACAGATTTCCCATAAAGGATAAACTGATATCCGGAGCAAACGAGATCAGGGTAGTCCTTCATTCACCTCTTAATTACATAAAGGAATATGTACCTGAGAAAAATAAAGAGATCAAATATGTGCCGAGCGGATGTATGTACGGCAACCAGTACATAAGAAAAGCCCACTCATCATTTGGCTGGGACTGGAGTCCGAAGCTTCCGGATATGGGGCTCTTTAGAAAAGTAGAGCTGGAGGCATATTCAAAAGTAGCCATCAAGGAAGTCTTTTTTGATCAGGAGCATGAGGGCGAGCGAGTGATCCTCTCGGTAGATCCCATATTAAAGATAACGGATTCAGTGCCTGTGGAGATATGCATATCACTAAACGGCAAAGAGGCTGCATCAAATGTAATCCGTATGCCGGAAGAGGGTGCAAAGGAGACGGTCCGGGGCAGAAACCAGTGTGTGATAAATATCGACAAGCCCAGACTCTGGTGGCCTAACGGTCAGGGAGAGCCGTATCTCTATGATGTGAATATTAAAATAAAAAAATCGGATACGGTCTACGATGAGAGAGATTACAAAATAGGACTCCGCACCATGTCAGTCAGCAGGAAAAAGGATGAGTTTGGCGAGGAGTTTGCATTTGTGGTAAACGGCCGCAGGATATTTGCCATGGGAGCAAACTATATCCCGGAGGACTGTATCTATCCCAGGATAACCAGGGAGAAGATTGAGGAGACTGTAAGGAGCGCTGCAAAAGCAAACTTTAACATGCTCCGGGTTTGGGGCGGTGGATACTACCCGTCCGATGATTTCTATGACCTCTGCGATATATACGGCATCATCGTATGGCAGGACCTCATGTTTGCATGCAATGTATATGATTTAAATCATGAATTCCAGGAGAATATAACAGAGGAAGTCCATGATAATGTAAAGCGTATCCGTCATCATGCATGCCTGGGTCTCTGGTGTGGCAATAACGAGATTGAGTCTGCCTGGAACGGATGGGCAGGATTTAAGAATGAGACACCGTATCTGAAGGCAGATTATATAAAGATGTTTGAGCACATTCTGCCTGAGGCTTTAAGGGAAGTTGATGAGGATACATTTTACTGGCCTTCATCCCCGTCATCGGGAGGATGCTTTGATGATCCGGATGATGAAAACAGAGGGGACTGCCACTACTGGGATGTATGGCACGGATTTAAACCCTTTAGCGACTATAATAAACATTTCTTCAGATTTTTATCCGAGTTTGGTTTCCAGTCGCTGCCCTGTAAAAAGACGACAGATACATTTACGCTGCCGGGAGATCAGAATATCTTTTCGGACATCATGGAATGTCATCAGAAAAATGACGGTGCCAACGGCAAGCTGATGTATTACATATCCCAGAATTTCCTATATCCCAAGGATTTTGTGGGACTCACATATGTGAGCCAGATACTCCAGGGACTGGCGATAAAGGCAGGCGTGGATCATCTGCGCCGAAACAGGGGCAGATGCATGGGTACCCTTTTCTGGCAGATCAATGACAACTGGCCTGTAGTCAGCTGGTCGTCTGTGGATTATTACGGCAGATGGAAAGCTCTCCAGTATATGGCAAAGAAATTTTTCTCTCCCATAGCAGGCAGCATAGAGCGCATCATGGACGAAAACGGCAATGAGACATATCAGTACGCCGTCAGCGTAGTCAACGAATCTCCGGAGCCGGTGAGCTATAAAGTCAGACTCTCCGTACACGGACTCGACGGCAAGGAGATCGGCCACTTTGATGAGACGGGCAGAGTGACTCCCGGCAAGGTTAACAGGCTGCGCAAACACGATTTTTCGAGATATATAGAAAAACGGGGCCCCGGATCGGCATATATCAGGGCTGAGTTTGCTTACTCAAACGGAATGCATGCATACGAGTATGCCACATTTGTACCGTACAAGCATATGAACCTTAATCAGCCGAGAGTGACATTTGACGTCAGGGAATTTGACGATTACTACGAGCTTGAGGTTGAGACGGATACGTTTACACCGTTTGTGATGCTGGACTTTAACGACAGGGATGTGATACTTGAGGACAACGCCTTTACGGCAGTGGCGGGAGAGCCATACGTGACGGTCCTCAAAAAATCGGAGATAAAGGGACCTCAGTTTGAGAGCATCGATGATCTCTGCTCTCACATAGATATATATTTCCTCCAGAGGAGCTATATGTATTTTGACGGCGACAGATCAGAAAACTACGAGCCGGTCCGTGAGGAAAATACAGTATACGTAGACGAACTTCCGGATGACGTCATCTATGAAGATGAGGAATTCGGAGAAATATATGATGATATATATGACGACGGAGAAGTGATCTACGAGACTGAAGAGGAACTTAAAGAGAGACTGCGGGCCGAGATAAAGGATGAACTCCGGGCAGAGATACTCTGAAAAAAATGAGGAAGCAAAATCTGAGAAAACCGAATCAGATGAACTGTTTGACGATATAGGTGAAGTTGAGGAGATCGAGGAGATTGAAGAGGAATATGCACAGACGGAGATCGTCCCCGATATGCCGGGACCTGAAAAGCCGTTTTCGGAAGACGAGCGGGAAAACCTTGACGAGCGGCGCAGAAAAAAGAAAAAGAAGAGAAGAAGCGAATCACCACTTGACGGAATAAGGATAAATTAACATGATAAGATTCCTTGAAAAAGAAAACATTTTTAAGATCGACACAGTAACAACATCATACATCATCGGAATAGCTGACGGTAAATATCCGGGCCATGCATATTACGGAAGGAGACTGCCGGATGATGATGTGAGCTATTTGATGAGGATAAACGAGGCGCCCTTTGTGCCATCAAAAAACGGCAGGGACAAGCTCTCGTTTCTCGACTGTTTCCCTATGGAATATCCTGTCCACGGCATAGGCGATTTCAGGGAGGACTGTATAGCTGTCAGAAACAGGGACGGATACAGCGGACTGGAACTTTTATATGACGGATATGAGATAACAAATGATAAGCCCCATCTTGACGGGCTCCCTCAGACATTTGCATCAGATACGGGAGAGTCGGAGACGTTAAAACTATATCTTAAGGATGAGATACTCGGCCTTAAGGTAACCCTCCTCTATACAGTATTTGAGGACAGCGATGCCGTTGTCCGCAGTGTCATCATGGACAATGAGAGCAGCGATCCGATATACATCACAAAGGCATTGTCGGCATGTATAGATATGGATAATAAGGATTTTGAACTCATGACCCTGAACGGATCGTGGGCAAGAGAACGCCATATCCAGAGAAATCCGGTAGGCATCGGATTTGCAGGTGTATCGTCTGTAAGGGGCGAGACATCCCATCAGCATCATCCGTTTTTAGGCCTCCTGTCAAAAGGGGCAGACGATGACCACGGTGAAGTATACGGTATGCATTTTATCTATTCAGGCAATTTCAAGGGCCTTGTATACAGAGGCCAGTTTGACAATGTCAGGATGATGATGGGTATAAATGATGAGGACTTTACATGGAAGCTGGAGCCCGGCAATTCATTTATGACGCCGGAAGCAGTCACGGTTTATTCAGGTTCCGGCATCGGAAAGATGACCAGGACCTACCATGACCTGTACCGCAATCATCTGATCAGGAGTCCGTATAAAGATAAAAAGCGTCCCATACTGATAAACAACTGGGAGGCTACATATTTTGACTTTAATACAGACAAACTCCTGGATATAGCAAGGGAGTCGTCAAAGCTCGGCATCGAGATGCTGGTAATGGACGACGGATGGTTTGGCAACAGGTATGATGACAACAGGGCTCTCGGAGACTGGTTTGTAAATGAGGAAAAGATTAAGGGCGGCCTTAAATATCTGGTAGATGAAGTAAATAAGCTCGGCATGAAATTCGGTATATGGTTTGAGCCTGAGATGATATCACCTGACTCTGACCTTTACAGAGAGCATCCCGACTGGGCCATAGCGATCCCGGGGAGGACGGCGGGCCTTTGCAGAAACCAGTATGTCCTCGATATCACAAGGGATGAGATAAGAGATTATATAGTAGAGAGAGTATGCGACATACTGTCGTCTGCAAATATTGAATATGTGAAATGGGATATGAACAGGCAGCTGGCTGACCTTGGATCTAAGAATCTGCCGTTTGATCGGATGGGAGAACTGTCCCACAGATATACCCTGGCTGTATATGATATGCAGGAGAGGATACTTGAGAGATTCCCTGACATCCTCCTTGAAAACTGCTCAGGCGGCGGAGCGAGATTTGATCCCGGTATGCTCTACTACAGTCCCCAGATATGGTGCTCGGATGATACGGATGCCATTGAGAGATTAAAGATCCAGGAGGGTACAGCACTCCTTTATCCCTTATCTACGATGGGCGCCCATGTATCGGTATGTCCAAACCATACGGTAGGCAGAAATACTCCCTTTGAGACAAGGGGATATGTAGCCCTCGCAGGTACCTTTGGATACGAACTTGATGTGACAAAACTATCCGATGAGGACAAGGCGATGATACCCGGCCAGTGCAAAATGTATCATAAGTACAGAGATCTGGTGACCATGGGTGACTACTACAGGATAGCTTCATACAGTGGCAACGGATATTTTGATGCATATATGACTGTCTCAAAGGATAGGAAAGAGGCACTCCTTACATTTGTCCAGGTGATGAACAGGCCAAATGTCCACTCAAGGATCATCAGACTTAAGGGCCTTGACCCGGATGAAAAGTATCTGATAAAGAAGTTTAACATGGAGACAGGGGAGGACGAGGTATACCTGTCATATATGGAAAAACCTTTATCGGGAGAGACTCTGATGAGCGGCGGAATCGTTATCGAGAATCTGTGGGGCGACAACCGGGGACTCCTGCTTCATATCGTTAAGGCATAGAATTCCTTGACTTAATATTAAACATAATATATTATTGCGTTGTAATAAATTTGAAACATTTTGGAAAGGATTTGTAATTTTCTGACCGGGTGACAAATTAATGCAACGCAATTTTTTTACTTTAATAAAGAGAATAGGAATCCCTGTCTTGATGGCCGTCCTGGTCATCGCTAGCCTCACGGGATGCGGCAACAGATTAAAGACGCTGCCCGCAGTATCCACGGATAATATCACTACCCCCGTGGCAGGCAAAAACGGAGAGGAGTATATCTCCCCTGAGAATCAGGCTATCATCAGCGCAGTCAGCAGCTATGAAACAGTATTTGGAAACCTTGAGAGTATCAGCATCTATGACAGAAAGGATAATGTCAGGACAAAGGAAAATGCCACCATCTATGCAAAGGCAGTCACCAATCTGGCTTATGCCACATATACATATTACCTTAAGTGCGACATGCTCTATGACAGGGATGTAAAGGCATGGACCGTATCGGCAGTATCCTATGATGAGAACAATCCTTTTAATATGGATGTGACCCTCACATATGATACGGATATTATTAAAGAAGATATCGTAGCCAATGAGTACTCGTTTTACTTTAGCGATGTCGAGACGTATGTAAAGCCCGACAGTATAGATGAGGTGACGATAAACAGCATCTCATGCAATACGATAGATGAGTACAGGGCAGGCAGCTATTATGACATAACATTTACCTTAAAGGACGGATATTATTATTACGACTGTGAAGGTAAAGTTACTTATATATATTACAGACCTGACTATTACGGCGAGGAGTGCATCAATTACTACGGATGCGAGGCGACATTAACGAGCAGATATGTGGACCCGGATACAAAGGTGAGACTGTCCGATTCATCGATGCTCCAGGATCTCCTCGACTATGGATATGAGATAGGCAGTGATGATTACAAATCCCTGATCGTATCGGACCTCATCGATTCATATACATTTGATGAGCCTGTTTATACGGATACGGACTGTACGAGGCATATGTCCCTGGTGCTCGGTGCCACAGAGGGTGTCATGATGAATTATGATATCGAGTACAGGTATGTCTACAGTGACGGTGCATGGTCGATCGATTATATAAATGCGTACAGGGCAGAGGAGAGCTACACCATCACAGAGGACTTTTACGGTAATTATGAGGGACCTGTGGTAGTCGGCGAAGAGGAGGTCGGCATCATCAAGATCGCCATAGAGGATTACGATCCGGAGGAAAATAAATTTACCGGATATGTCCAGTACACCAAAGATAATGATTTCTCCACGGCGGAGGTCGTATCGTTTACCGGCAAGTATGTAGGCTATGACTGGCAGGTATCCCTTGATTTTGAAAAGAAGATCACGTTTTCGGGGTACATCGGTAAAAAGACGATATCTCTGTATATAGATCCCAATGACGGTATATTAAAGACAGAGACAAAAGACTCGGCCAGTATAGATGTCTGGAAACAGTAAATCTATTTCTTGAATGAGAATGTATTATAAGGTATAATTAACAATTGATCGGGAAACCGGTCAGGGAGAAAATGGGATATTTTGAAAAAAGGAGAAAAAAGATGAAGAAAAAGTTGATGGTGGCTTTGGCAGCTGTCATGGCTGCATGTGCACTCACAGCATGCGGAAACCCTCTTAAGTCACTTCCTGAAGTAGGCAGCGACAACCTGGTTGATCTCGTTGATGAGAATGAGGACAAGAACCAGGCTGCAGCAGCTATCCTCAAGAAGATCAAGAAGGATGACCTTGCTATCGGTGATGTTGAGGAAGTAACTGTTTATGACAGAAAGGATGATGAGGACGGCAAGGAAAAGTCTGATGTCTATGTACAGATCACATCCGAGTCAGATATGGCTTCATATACAACATATTATGTGTTTACCATGAAGTATGACAGCGATTCAAAAGACTGGGAAGTAAAGAAGTACGAAGCAGATGATGATGAAGATATCGAGGTTGAGTTTACATCAGGTATGGACGATGAGGACATCCTCGATGATATCATCAACAAGGAATATTCAATCTATGTGGAAGATGAGGAAGGCAATTACTACTACCTCTATCCTACAACAGACACTGTAAGCGACTTTACAGTATCAGAGCCTGATATAACAGTTGATTCATCAGAGCACCTTCTCATCGACTATGATGTGACAATGACTATCACTTCAGGAATGTACTTCTACTCTGTAGAGGGTACAGTTGAGTACTCATTCTGGATTGACGGCGGATCAGAGGACCTTTACTTTAACTATGGTGATTACAGCCTCGTGAGCAGAGAGATCGATCCTGAGATCGGTGATACATTCTCAGAGGAAGCAATGCTTACAGATTTTGATTCATGTGAATTTGCAATCGGAGATAAGGTTGTGTCATCTGCTGATTTCGCAAGCTACTCATTCAGGGATATCTATTTCGGAACAGATTATGCATATGATTACATTGATTATACCCTTGAGGTTATTGATGGTGTTCAGCTTGAGTATTGTGCATACCTTTACTATGATTATGACGGAAGCTCATACTCTCTTGATAAGTACTCTTGCTACAATTCCTACAACTATGAGACAACATATACAGACGATGTGCTCGGTACATGGTCAGGTGCTTATATAGAAAGTTATTATAATGATGACGGAAAGAAGATAGCGACAATAGATTTGGTAATCGAAGATTACAGCAACAATCAGGGATATATCTACGGTACAGCAACTATTACAGAGATTGAGTCGGGAGAGACAACTGAGGAGAGTTTTGAAGGATATTATTCTTCAAGCGGATATCTTTATATTAGTTTTGATGACACAGTGTATATTTACTTTGATAATCAGAAGCATTACGAGTATTTATATTCAATGTATCTGTATCCTCAGAACGACGGAAGCCTCGAATATGAGGGATCATATGAGTCTTGCACATTTACAAGACAATAATACCGTTACATGAGTTTATTAAGGGACCGGTATAGCCGGTCCCTTTTTTACTTTACAAAAACAGTTAATAAAACATCATTTTTTAAGTAATCGATACTTTATTTTAAGTTAATATTTTATTATAATTAAGTGTGTTTACAGGGAAAATTATTAGTAAATTTTTCCTATTTTGTTAGCACATGTAATCGGTGTATTTTGAATTGGAGGTTATTGTATGACGCCTGCTGTGATGAAGGAAGAGATCAGAAGGGAACTGACAGAGAATATTATCCCCTTCTGGAAGAGTTTAAGGGATAATGAGTACGGAGGCTACTACGGTTATCTTGACTATGACCTAAAGCTTGATAAGAAAGCGGTCAAGGGATGTATATTAAATAACCGTATCACATGGTTTTTCTCAAATGCCTATATGGCACTGGGAGATGAGAGCCTGCTGGACGAGGCCCGTCACGGATATGAATTTTTAAGAGATAAATGTATAGATAAGGTAAACGGCGGTGTCTACTGGTCGATGACATACGACGGAAAGCCTGAGGATACCACAAAGCATACATACAATCAGGCATTCTGCATTTACGCACTGTCATCCTACTATGCGGCCAGCGGAGATACGGAGGCTCTGGACCTGGCATATAAACTGTTTGATATTATAGAAGATAAATGTACAGACGACCTTGGATATATGGAAGCGTTTACCGCGGACTTTAAGCCCGAGAGCAATGAAAAGCTGTCGGAAAACGGTGTCATGGCAGACAAGACCATGAACACTCTCCTCCATGTATTTGAGGCATACACCGAGCTCCTCAGGGTAGATGAGAGACCGGCGGTAAAGGACAGATTAAAGTGGATGATGGATGTCTTTGCTGACAAGATGTACAATCCGTCCCTCCACAGACAGGAAGTATTTTTTGACAGAGAGTACAACTCTCTCATAGATCTCCATTCATACGGTCACGACATAGAGACATCGTGGCTCATAGACAGGGGAGTCGATGTGGTCGACGACCCGGCATACAGAGAAAAGATGACGCCGATCACAAAAGATCTGGCAGATAATGTATACAAGGTAGCATTTGACGGTCACTCTCTTGCAAACGAGTGCGAGAGGGGCAAAGTTGATGAAAAGAGGGTCTGGTGGGTTCAGGCCGAGACCGTCGTAGGCTTCATAAACGCATACCAGCATGCAAGGGACAGGGAGGAATATCTCGACGCTGCCATGGCAGAGTGGGAATTTATCAGGGACAGGCAGATAGATCACCGTCCCGGCTCCGAGTGGTTTTCGGAGGTGTCACCTGACGGTGAGCCCAATCCCGCCAAGGAGATAGTAGAGCCCTGGAAATGTCCGTATCATAACGGCCGCATGTGTCTGGAAGTTATGGAGAGAATAGTATGATAAACAGTGTTACCATGAGTGATATCGCCAAAGAGCTTGGCGTAAGTACGGTTACGGTCTCAAAGGCCCTCTCCGACAAGGACGGAGTCAGCGAGGCTGTGCGTCAGAAGATAAAGGATAAGGCAGAGGAGATGGGATACCGATACAATTCCATGGCCCGTTCCATGAAGGACGGCGTCAGCGGCAATGTAGGTGTGCTTGTCTCTGAGAGATATTTTTCCGACAATGCATTTTATTCCAATCTGTATAAGAGGAATGTGACCGATCTGGCAGCCCTCGGGTATTCATGCATACTTGAGATAATCACAAGGTCTGACCAGGAGGAGGGGATCCTCCCCAATATGGTGATAAATAACAAGGTAGACGGTATAATAATACTCGGACACCTCAGAAGTGCATATATCGCAAAGATTGCGGAGATAGGACTCCCCTATATATTCGAGGACTTTTACGATCAGAAGTCAGATGCGGACTCTGTCGTATCCGATAATGTATACGGATGCTATCAGCTGACCAATTACCTGATCAAAAAAGGCTTTACCAGGATGGCTTTTGTGGGCAGTATCAAATCCACAAGCTCCATCATGGACAGATATTTGGGATATTACAAGGGCCTCCTTGAAAATGATATCCCGTTAAGAAAAGACTGGATAATACCGGACCGGGATGAGATATCGAGTTTTGACAGGGTAGCACTCCCGGATGATATGCCGGAAGCTTTTGTGTGCAACTGCGACGAGGCAGCGTACAAGCTGGTCCTCCAGTTAAAGGAGTCCGGATATGATGTACCGGGCCAGGTATCAGTAGTGGGATTTGATGATTTCATATATGCATCATTTAGCTATCCCAAGCTCACGACCTACAGGGTGGGGCTCGAGACCATGAGTGAGACTGTGGTTGATGCCATAGTAAAAAAGATCAAGGATCCCGGATACCGCATAGGACGAAAAGTCGTAGGCGGTAGCATAGTAATAAGAGAATCTGTAAAATAATATGAGTCTGTTTAATAAAAAGAAAAAAGAAGTATACGGTGAGGACTGGGTCAGCAGCGCAGTAGAGGCGGAAGGAGAGATCACATCCGTCGCAGACGAGAGACTGAAAGTAGCGGAGACAGTATCAACCACCCTATCTGAAGAAGAGGAAGAGTACTGGGCAGAGATGACAAAAAAACGTCTCGCAAGTGAGAAGGAGACAAGGATCCGTATCAGAGCTGCGATTATTATATTTATAATAATGTGTATCTCGCTGGTGGCGCTCCTCATATGGTACTCCCATACAGGCGGCGGAGTATTTCCCTGGAGATGCCCGTTTAAACACTGCCCGTTTTAATTACAGATCATTATTTTAAGGAGAATAAATATGGCAAGAATAGTATCTGATTCGTCAGCTGACATGCTTAAGTTTGAGGGTGTTGATTTTAAGTCAGTACCCATGAGCATATCCACAAGCGAGAGGACATTTACCGACGATGAGCTCCTCGATACAGGTGAGCTCCTCGATTATATGGAAAAGTATAACGGCAGATCGTTTACCGCATGTCCCGGTACGCAAAGCTGGCTCGATGCTTTTGAGGGAGCGGATGTTATCTATGTAGTGACTCTTACAAGCGGCCTGTCAGGTACATACAACTCTGCACTCGTTGCGGCAGACATGTATATGGATGAGCATCCCGAGGCAAAGATCCATGTGTTTGACTCACTTACGACAGGGCCGGAGATGCGTCTCATCATTGAAAAGATCGCCGAGTTTGACAAGGCAGGCAAGAGTTTTGAGGATATCGTGATGCTGATCGAGGCCTATAAAAAGCAGACCGGAATATTCTTCTCGTTCAGATCGCTTCACAATCTTGCACAGAACGGAAGAGTAAAGAAACTGGCAGCGGCAGCAGTCGGAGTGCTGGGTCTGCGCATCGTGGGTACAGGCTCGCCTGAGGGAACCCTTGAGGTAAATGCCAAGAGAAAGGGCGATAATCATGCGGCAGCCGAGATATTCCACCAGATGGAGGAGAGACATTATAACGGTGGCAGGATCCGTATATGTCATACCGATAATGAAGAGCTTGCAAGGAAATATATTCATATTATCAAAAAGAGATGGCCGGACTGCGATGTGAAGGCGTATCCTTCAAGAGGACTGATAGCATATTACGCCGAACGAGGTGGTATAATATTGGCAGCAGAGCTTTAGGAGATGTACGATGCAGTTTTCAGTTAATTACGGCATGGGAAGCAACAAAAATTACATAACAGGAATGAAGCCGCTCCTTAAAAAGAAGGCACTTTACTCGGATACCACATCAAATTATGTATCGCCCATGGAACCGTCTCCGTATGGTATAGTGACCATCAAATTCCGTACTGCAAAGAATAATGCGGACAAGGTACTACTCGTATCCGAGGGCAAGAGCCATTACATGGAGATAGTGGAGTCAAATGAGCTGTTTGATTATTATTCCCATGATATACAGCTTGAGGATAAGATATTCTCCTACCATTTTGAGGTATATTCGGGCAATATGATGAACTGCTACGATGTCAGGGGAGTTTCAAGAGAGCCGATGGATGATTACAATTTCGTGATCATCCCCGGATTTAAGACACCGGACTGGGCTAAGGGCGCCGTCATGTACCAGATATATGTGGACAGGTTCTTTAACGGCGACAAAACAAATGATGTGGAATCAAGGGAATACAGCTATATAGGAGACTACACCTCAAGGGTTGATGACTGGAATAAATATCCGGCGGTAATGGGCGTGAGGGAATTTTACGGCGGTGACCTGCAGGGTGTGATAGACAAGATGGACTATCTTGAGGAGCTCGGTATCGAGGTCATATATTTCAATCCTCTTTTTGTCTCTCCCTCAAATCATAAATATGACATACAGGACTATGACAATATAGATCCCCATTTCGGAAAGATAGTATCGGACGGCGGCGAGGTGCTCCCCGAGGGAGACATGGAAAACCGCCATGCCACAAAATATATTAAGAGAGTGACTGATAAAGCAAATCTGGACGCGTCCAACGAACTGTTTGCAAAGGTTGTGGAGGAAGCTCATAAGAGAGGTATCAAAGTGATCCTTGACGGAGTGTTCAACCACTGCGGCTCGTTTAATAAATGGCTGGACAGAGAACGCATATATGAAGACGCCGAGGGCTATGAAAAAGGCGCCTATATAACGGGAGACAGCCCGTACAGAAATTATTTTAAGTTTTATGATGAATCAAAATGGCCATACAACCATACATACGACGGATGGTGGGGCCATGATACACTGCCGAAACTCAACTATGAGGCATCACAGGATCTTTACAATTACATCCTGAATATAGGCAGAAAATGGGTATCGCCTCCGTACAATGCAGACGGATGGCGCCTTGACGTGGCTGCGGACCTCGGTCATTCACCGGAATTCAATCATAAGTTCTGGCGTGATTTCAGACAGGCCGTAAAGCAGGCCAATCCTAACGCACTCATACTCGCCGAGCATTACGGAGATCCAAAGAGTTGGCTCATGGGAGACCAGTGGGATTCCGTCATGAACTACGATGCATTTATGGAGCCTGTCACATGGTTTTTGACCGGAATGCAGAAGCACAGCGACGATTTCAGAAATGACCAGCTTAACAATGCTGCAAGCTTCTGGGGGGCAATGAAGCATCATAATGCGAGATTTGCCATGCCGTCTATGATGGTAGCCATGAACGAGCTGTCAAATCACGATCACTCAAGATTCCTGACGAGGACAAACAGGCGCATAGGCCGTGTTAACAATCTCGGTCCGGAGGCTGCCAATGAAGGCGTGAGCATACCGGTAATGAGGGAGGCTGTGCTGCTCCAGATGACATGGATCGGTGCTCCTACCGTATATTACGGAGATGAAGCCGGAGTGTGCGGATTTACCGATCCCGATAACAGAAGGACATACCCCTGGGGTAATGAAAATAAAGAACTGATCGAATTCCATAAGAAGATGATCTCCATAAGGAAGAGATGCAGTGAATTTAAGACCGGATCGATCAAGTATGTCGGTGAGGATTTCGGATATATAGCATACGGAAGATTTAACAGTGACGGACAGAGTCTGATACTCATCAACAATTCAGATGAATCGATCTCAAAGGATATAACGGTATGGACATTGGGCATACCTAAGGATGCGACGATGACAAGGCTCATGATGACCGATGATTACGGCTTTGATGATACTCCCATAGAGTACAAGCTGGATGCCGGTCACATTAATGTAATTCTACCCAAGCATAGCGGAATGGTACTGAGGCATGAGGGTACGTTATTATAACCGGGACAAATATGAACAAACTGTTAACAAAGTGTAAATAGAATAAAAACAAAACGATTCTTTATGCACTTTTCATAAAAAAAAAACAATTGTGAATTATTTGTTATCAAAAACTTGAAATCTTGTATTTGCTATGTTAGTATATGCAATGTAGGTGGCAAGGTGCCACCTGTAATAAACATTTTTTACACGGGAGGTAAAAAAGCAAAATGAAAAAGAGATTATTAGCTCTTACAGTAGCAATGATCATGGCTGCATCTACACTTGTAGCATGTGGCGGAGAGACAACACCTGATGCAAACGCTAACACAGATGGCGCAGCAACAGATGACGGCGCAGCAACAGATGATGGCGCAACAGGAGACGGAGACGCAGCAGCAGAGCCTGTTGAGGAAGATTTCGCAGCAACAGAAGTAACAGCTAAGCTTGAGTGCCCTGACACATCAGCTTGGACAGACGCTGACAAGATCTACTTCTACTCTTGGAACGATGAGTTCGGTTCAAGAATGCAGTACGTTCTTGATGCTTATCCTGAGCTTACAGATTACGTTGAGTACGTAAACCTTGGTGTTTCCGGAACAGACGGAACATACCAGACAGCTATCGATACACTTATCGAGAACAACGATGAGAAGTTCCCTTCAATCATCGCAGCTGATAACGATGTAGCTAAGTACTACACAGAGTCTGATATGACACTTCCTCTTTCAGAGATCGGTATCACAGATGAGATGTATGCAAACGCTTACAACTTCTCTAAGCAGTATGCTACATACAACGGAGAGCTCAAGGCTCTTACATGGCAGGCTTGCCCGGGATGTTTCGTATACAGAACTGACATCGCTGAGGAAGTTCTTGGATCATCTGATCCCGCTGACGTACAGGAGCACGTAAAGGACTGGGATGCATTCATGGAGACAGCTCAGACAATGAAGGATGCTGGTTACGCTATGGTAGCTGGTCCTGACGAGATCAAGTATGCTTGCTTCGATCAGCAGACACAGCCTTGGATCACAGTAGCTGATGACGGAACAGAGACACTTACACTTGACTCTTCTGTAACAGACTTCTTCGAGCTTTCTAAGGAACTCTTCGATGGCGAGTACACAAACAACGCTTCTATGTGGGATGCTGCATGGAACGCTGGATACGAAGGAGATGTATTCGGATACTTCGGATGTACATGGTCAGTATACTGGTGTATGGCATTTGATGATACTCTTGGCGAGGATTCATCAAAGGGTAAGTGGCACATCTGTGAGGGTCCTGTTGGATATCACTGGGGTGGTACATACTGCATGGTTATGGACGGATGCCCTAACACAGAGCTCGCTGCATTCCTTGTATACTCACTTTGCTGCGATGAAGACGTTCTGTACACACTTGCAAAAGATACAGGTGACTTCGTAAACAACAAGGCAGTTATCGAGAAGCTTATCGCTAACGACGAGGGTGGTCTTCCTGCAAGAGAGATTCTTGGCGGACAGGATCCTTTCGTAATCTGGGCTGAGTCTGTAAAGAACATCAACCTTTCAAATGCTTGCTACCTTGACGCTCCTCTTAAGGACATCATCACAAAGGCTGCTCAGGCATACAACGCTGGCGAAGTTGCTGACGTAGACGCTGCTCTTCAGTATGTAAAGGATGAAGTAGCTAAGACATATGATTACGTTGTAATCGAGTAATCTTACTACTGAATTAACTGTTAGAGTAATCTCAAACAAAAGTTAATCACTTTATCTGAAAGAAACGCATCGGCACGGTTTCCGTGTCGGTGCGTGATTTCAGAAAAAATACCTTTTATGTTTCCAAGGGTATTAATTATCAAAACTATAAATAAGATATGGGGAGTGATGTCTTGAAAAACGAAACAAAAAACAAAACAGTCGAATATGGAAGATACGGTTACATTTTCCTTGCACCGTTCTTCGTAATTTTCCTTATTTTCCAGTTCTTTCCGCTTGTTTACACATTCGGAAGCGCATTTGTACAGACCGTTAAAAAAGGTCGTAACGCTGTAGAGACCGTTGTCGGACTCGGAAACTTTTCATCATATGTATTTGTAAAAGGTTCAGAAGTCTGGTCTTCAATCGGTATCACAATTTGCTTATGGTTATTGAACTTTATCCCTCAGATTCTCCTTTCGCTGTTACTGGCTGCATGGTTTACAGATATCCAGTGCAAGCTTAAGGGTCAGGGTGCATATAAAGTTATCATGTATATGCCCAACATTATCACAGCCGCTTCAATCGCGTTCCTTTTCAACGCATTGTTCCAGGTTCAGGGTACAATCACACTTCTCTTAAAGAGAATGGGAGTTCCTATTCCTTCAAACGGTGTGCTTGACCACGGTTGGACTTCACTTTTCATCATTGCTTTCATCCAGTTCTGGATGTGGTACGGCAACACGATGATCGTGCTTATCGCAGGTATCATGGGTATCAGCCCTTCACTTTACGAGGCTGCCATGGTTGACGGTGCATCTTCAAGACAGCAGTTCTTTAAGATCACAGTACCTCTTCTTAAACCAATCCTTCAGTTTACAATGGTTACATCATGTATCGGTGGTCTTCAGATGTATGATATACCTCAGCTTTTCAACGCCGGAGGTCCGGTTGTTAATTACAAGGGCCAGCAGCTCAACTCTACTACTACAATCGTTATGACGATCAAGAAGTACGTTGAGTCAGGTGCAGGTCAGAACGTAGGTCGTGCTTCGGCTTATTCAGTAGTGCTGTTCGTTATCACCCTCGCTGTAAGTATGGTATTCTACATACTTACATCAGAGAAAAAAGAGAAGAGATAAGGAGGAGTTACACAAATGAGTCAGATGCAGATAAATATGACACAGGACAAGAAGAAGGTTAAACTCACAGCTCCTTTCAGATATGTGATTTGTATATTACTTTGCTTCTTAAGTATATTCCCGTTTTATATGATGATTATAAACGGTACATTGACAAACAGTGAGGTTCAGGTAGCAAAGTATTTCCTGCCTAAGAGCCATTGGTTTGAAAACTTCAAGGGATTGCAGATCTGGTGCCAGAATGCACAGATCATCTCAATCTGGAAGGCAATGCTCAACTCACTCATCATCACAGTGCCAGCAACAATCCTTCAGGTTTACTTTGCAGCACTTACAGCATACGCTGTAACAGTTTACAACTTCAGATTCAGAAATGCAGCATGGGCATTCATCTATGGTATCATGATGATCCCTATGCAGGTTTCAATCATCGGATTTATCAAGGTATGTAACCTTACACATATGTATGGAACAATGTGGCCCCTCATCATTCCGGCTATGGCTGCTCCTACAACAGTTTACTTCATGAAGCAGTACATGGAGGCAGGCTTCTCAGTAGAAATCGTTGATGCTGCTCGTATCGATGGTTCAGGAGAGTTCAATACATTCAATACTATTGCACTTCCTCTCCTTAAGCCCGCTATGGCTACACAGGCAATCTTCGGATTCGTTGGTTCATGGAACAACCTTTACACACCTTCACTTATCCTTGCTACCAAGAAGAAAGAGCTCGGTACTCTTCCTCTTTACATCGAGGCTATCAAGTCAAACGATAAGCAGAGAGACTGGGGTCAGATCTACGTAGCACTTACAATCGCGGTTATGCCTATCCTTATCGCATACCTCGTACTTTCAAAATATATCGTTGCCGGTGTTGCACTCGGTGGCGTTAAGGAATGATTTCTTTCCATTAAGTTTATAGTTTGATAATAATAAATATCCCCCTGGGTGCTGAGCTAACCGCAATGCATACAGGGGGATATTTATGTGTTAAAGAAATACTAAAAAATGAAAAAGTTGTGAAAACTCTTCAAAGAAAACAAAGGGGTGTTATAATATTAAAGTCTGATAAAAGACTACTGCTATTCCCAGGTAAACATACGGCATGTTTATTGGGAATCAAATTACGGAGGATATTATGAGAAAGAACTTTATGAATAAATCAGCTGCTGTAATTGCTACAGTCCTGATGGCAATATCACTGACAGCATGTAACGGAGGCAATACTGTATCCGGAAATGTATCCGGCCAGGAGGTCAGTGTATCTTCAATCGGAAAACAGGTAGATCATGACACCGCCGCATCGACAGTCCTCATGACATTTGAAGATATTGATATTACCTTAGAGGATTACTACCTCTTTATGGTACAGTATCTGTACAATTTTGAGGTTGATCCCGTGACCCTCGCTTCACCTGAGGCGGTTTCGAATGCAAACAACTCCATATTAAATGAGATAAAGCTTGAGACAGTGGAGTACAAGCTGGCTCTCGTAGAGGAAGTGACTCCGGACCCTGTAGCCATCTCAGATGCGGATGTAAAAGCCCAGTCATTTTATGATTACTTTGGTCAGGAGTTTTTTGACTCATTTGGCATAAGCAGGGAAAAGGTTAATGAACTCTTTGAGAGACAGGTTTATATAGAGGCACTCCGTCAGAAGACATTAACAGATCTCGCTGATGATTACGAAGCTGAGTATATTGATAAATACGGGGAAATGAAGTTTTTCCAGATTTATTATGTTCTCTTCCCAAGTATAGAATATGACGATGACAATCAGCCTGTCACCACATCTGACGGCGCTTATGTAAGCTGTAATGAAGCAAAACTTCAGGAGCAGAATAAGTTAGCCGAGGAACTTCGTGAGAAAGCCCTGGAAAATGTAGAGAACGGCGAGGCCGACGGAAATCTTGAAGAGCTGGCCATAGAGTATGGCGTGGATTTTGTATCAGGTACCGAGAGAGGATATGTAGGCGCATACTCTAAGGAACTGAATGAACTGTTAGAGAGCATGGAAAACGGTGATATCTCTGAGGTAGTCGAGACAGAAGCCGGATATATGGTAGTCCGCATGGACAATACAGACGATACGGAATTTAAGGATTACTCCATCAGATATATGGCGGAGCAGAGTGCATCGTCCCTTTATACAACAGTTCAGGACAACTGGATAAAGGAATCGGGTATAGCCAACGCCCCGGTGGATACGGCGGCTCTCGCAGATACAAAGATTGTAGCCATGAGCGAATATCTGACAGGCAACGGGCTGACCATAAACGGAGGTAATAATTAATGGCAGAACAGGAACTTAAGCAGTCAAAACTAATACCGATAATGGAGACATTCGGCAATCTGTTTGCACTTAACATTCTGTTTCTGTTATTCTGCATCCCTGTGATCACCATCGGTGCATCTTTTACGGCCATGTATTCATACACATTAAAGATGGTCAGAAAAGAGGAGGGAACTCTTTTTAAAAGTTTCTGGGAAGCATTCAAATCAAACTTTAAACGGGCTACGGCTGTATGGATGATCGTACTCATCGCAGGAGTGGTAATAGGCGGAGAGATCATGTTCTTTTTATCCCAGGAGAGTGCGATCTCGTATGCATATATGATCATAGCTGCCATAGAGATAATGGTCGTGGCACTGGCGCTGCCGTTTCTCTTCCCCCTGGTTGCGAGATATGACAATACTCTTGGCAATACTATTAAAAACAGTATCCTGCTCTCGGTGGGCAATCTGGGATCATGGATCAAGATATGTCTGATATGGTTTATGCCTGTATTTTTATCGGGATGGTATATAGAGATATTTATCAGTACATGGTATCTCTGGCTCATTATCCTGCCGGCACTCCTGGCCTACTGCTCATCGTTTATCATGAGGAAAGTATTTGACAAAGTGGCCCGTACGAAAGAAAACATCGAGACCGAAAAGTCAGAAAAAGAAACAAAATTGCAGGAGCAGAAAGAGGCAAGAGCAAGTAAAATAAAAAACAAAATGAAACGCTTTGAAAACCCTGAAACAGATAACGGTGAAGGGGACGAAGACGAGGCTTAAAGCCTTGAAAATATTGGGACGTTATGGTAGTATGAATTGGTAGGGAAAAAGGTTACAGTGCTATGGAATCAATGTCACTCGTTTATGATTCCGGTGGGGTAGCACGAATAAATAAAGGGAAGGTAACAGGAATGGTCAACACAAGTCAGATCATGGCAGACATGATCAAAAAGAGCGGCAGTATCGAGACTAACAGGATCGAGGAAATCGAGGAAGTCGTAGATTACGGTCTTGAAAAGACAGAGGAAAACATCCAGAAGGTAGCTTTGGAGTACCTTGAGGAAAAAGGCTTTGCAATGCGAGAGGACAACCTGGTCCGCGCCAAGCAGCATGTCACAGAGAGCTCGATGTATTCGGATACCGTATGTGTGCGCAAGCGCCGTGAGATAAGTGATGATCTCCTTGCAGATGCAGATGAGGACGATTACGCCAGAATAGCTGAGGCGGTCATAGTAGACAAGCTCACTCAGATAGACAGAAAGCTGACGATGATATCCCAGCCCAGATATGAGTATGCAGTAGAGGTGGTTGACGATATCCTGACCGATGCCGATAAAAAGCAGGGCTCACTGGCAGAGTTTGAATCATTCCAGAGTATGCTCAACAGGTATTCGGCTGCAGGCTGGAAGGTACAGTCGATTACGACAAAGGAGTCGGCAAAGACCAAGATCTCCATGACGGGATTTTCTTCTACACAGAAGCAGACAGTAGTCGTATTTGAGAGACAGATATAATTGCATAAAGATAAGTCGAGGAAGACAGTCTGTGATACATGGGCTGTCTTTTTCTTTTTTTTAAGGGTAAAAGATTTATAAATCTTTTCATAAAATAATAGTAGTGATATAATATCACATGGTTTTTCAAAACAGAAAGGAAGACAAAACAATGGTAAGAGTAGGAATCGTAGGCTACGGAAATTTAGGAAGAGGCGTTGAGGCAGCAGTTGCAAACAATGAAGATATGCAGCTCGTTGCTGTATTTTCAAGACGTGATCCTAAGAGTGTAAAGATCAGGACAGCAAATGTTCCCGTTTATGCACTTGATGATGCGGTAAATCACAAGGATGAGATCGATGTAATGATCATCTGCGGAGGAAGTGCAACAGACCTTCCAGTAATGACACCTGAGATAGCAAAGAACTTTAATGTCATAGATTCATTTGACACACATGCAAACATCCCTACTCATTTTGCCAATGTAGATAAATCAGCAAAGGCAGCAGGAAAGACAGCGATGATCTCGGTAGGCTGGGATCCCGGTATGTTCTCAATCGCAAGACTTTACGGAAATGCGATCCTCAATAACGGCAAGGACTACACATTCTGGGGCAAGGGCGTGAGCCAGGGCCACTCTGATGCCTGCAGAAGAGTTGAGGGTGTAGCTGATGCAAGACAGTATACAATCCCTGTACCCGAGGCACTTGAGAGCGTGAGAAACGGAGAGAATCCCGAGCTCACCACAAGACAGAAGCATACAAGATATGCATATGTAGTCGCAAAAGAGGGCGCTGACAAGGCCAAGATCGAGAAAGAGATCAAGGAGATGCCCAACTACTTCTCAGACTATGATACAACCGTTGAGTTTATCTCACAGGAGGAGATGGACAAAAATCATGCAAAGCTCATGCACGGCGGATCAGTATTCCGTACAGGCGTGACCGGATTAAACGGTGAGAACAAGCATGTCATCGAGTACAACTTAAAGCTTGACTCAAATCCCGAGTTTACAGGTGCCGTACTTGTGGCATACGCAAGAGCAGTTGCCCGTATGAATAGTGAGGGCACGACAGGATGCAAGACAGTATTTGATGTAGCACCTGCATACCTTGTAAATATGAGCGGCGATGAGATCAGAGCACATCTTTTATAATTACGACTGGAGTTTTTAAAAATGGATTTAGTTTCAATCAGAGAGATATTCAGAAACAGAGATAAGTATTTAGGCAAAGAGATAGAAGTAGGCGGATGGGTACGCAGCAACCGTGCCCAGAAAAACTTTGGATTTATCGTCCTTAACGACGGTACATTCTTTGAGCCTCTTCAGATAGTATACGGTGACGGCCTCTCAAATTTTGATGCCATCGGCAAGATCAATGTAGGTGCAGCCCTTATCGTAAAGGGTACCCTTGTACCCACACCCGAGGCAAAGCAGCCTTTTGAGATCCAGGCAGCTGAGGTTTTTGTGGAGGGAGATTCCACACCTGATTATCCCCTTCAGAAAAAGCGTCATACCCTTGAGTATTTAAGGACGATCACACATCTGCGTGCCAGGACAAATACATTCCAGGCAGTATTCAGAGTACGTTCGCTCTGTGCATATGCTATCCACAAATTCTTCCAGGAGAGAGATTTCGTATATGTACATACACCCCTTATCACAGGCTCTGACTGTGAGGGTGCAGGCGAGATGTTCCAGGTGACAACCCTTGATCTTAATAATGTACCTAAGACAAAAGAAGGCAAGGTTGATTTTGAGCAGGACTTCTTTAACAAGCCTACAAACTTAACTGTATCAGGCCAGCTCAACGGCGAGACTTACGCTATGGCATTTAAGAATATCTACACATTCGGACCTACATTCCGTGCAGAGAACTCCAATACTACAAGACATGCGGCAGAGTTCTGGATGATCGAGCCCGAGATTGCATTTGCAGATCTTAAGGATGACATGATTCTGGCAGAAAGCATGATAAAGTATATCATCAACTTTGTACTTGAGAATGCACCTGAGGAGATGGAATTCTTTAACAGCTTTATCGACAAGGGTCTCATCGAGAGACTTAAGCATGTGGCATCATCAGACTTTGGTCATGTCACATATACAGAGGCAATCGAAATCCTTGAGAAGAATAATGACAAGTTTGATTACAAGGTATCATGGGGATGCGACCTTCAGACTGAGCATGAGAGATATCTGACAGAGGAAATCTTTAAAAAGCCTGTATTTGTAACTGATTATCCCAAGGAGATCAAGGCATTCTACATGAAGCTTAATGAGGATAACAAGACTGTTGCCGCAATGGACTGCCTCGTACCCGGTATCGGAGAGATCATCGGCGGTTCTCAGCGTGAGGACGATTACGAGAAACTCGCAAAGCGTATGGACGAGCTCGGACTAAAGAAAGAGGATTATGATTTCTACCTCGATCTGCGTAAGTACGGATCGGCAAGACATGCCGGATTTGGTCTCGGATTTGAGCGCTGCGTAATGTACCTCACAGGTATGGGCAACATCCGTGACGTAATACCGTTCCCGAGAACAGTAAACAACTGTGATTTATAATAAACAATAAATGGAGCTTTAAGGCTATGATCGAGCAGAGTATCAGCAAAGAAAAGAAAGACACAAAAGCGTGCAACATCTATATTCCCGAAGGGTACAAGAGCCCTCAGAGCATCAGGGAGACAGAGGTTGCCATCAAGGAAGTAAAGGACTATTTCGAAAAGGCACTGGCCGATGCACTTAATCTGACACGAGTTTCCGCACCTTTATTTGTAAGACCCGAGTCAGGTCTCAATGACAACTTAAACGGTGTTGAGCGTCCCGTAACATTTGACATCCTCGAGCAGGACGGCGCGGTAGTTGAGATCGTACATTCCCTTGCAAAGTGGAAGCGAATGGCTCTTGGCAAATACGGATTCCACGAGGGAGAGGGACTCTACACGGATATGACCGCTATCAGAAGAGATGAGGTAACAGACAATGTACACTCACTCTATGTGGATCAGTGGGACTGGGAGAAAGTCATCGCAAAATCCGACAGAAATATCGATACTCTCAGAAATACAGTCAGACGTATTTATATGGCAATAAAGCAGACGGAATACTTCATGTGTGGCAAGTACCACTTCATGGATCCGTTCCTGCCTAACGATATCACATTTATCACCACCCAGGAGCTTGAGGACAGATGGCCCGACAAGACTCCCAAGGAGAGAGAGACACTGGCAGCCAAGGAAAACGGCGCAATATTCCTCATGCAGATAGGCGGCGAGCTTAAGTCAGGCAAGCCCCATGACGGCAGAGCACCGGACTACGATGACTGGTCACTCAACGGAGACATCATCGTATACTATCCTGTACTCTCAAGTGCATTTGAACTCTCATCAATGGGTATCAGAGTAGACGAGGACTCACTCATGAGCCAGCTTGAAAAGGCAGGCTGCATGGAGAGAGCAGAACTTCCCTTCCAGAAGTCAGTCCTCGAAAAGAAAGTACCGTACACAATAGGCGGCGGTATCGGACAGTCGAGAATCTGCATGTTCTTTATGCAGAGAGCTCACATCGGAGAGGTTCAGTCATCAATCTGGCCTGAAGAAGTAGTGCAGAAGGCTCATGATGCGGGAATCAATTTCCTGTAAGTATTTGAGGTTTTTATGAAAAAAAGTTTTAAGATAGCGGCTCTTGCCATGTGCGCTGTGATATGTATGGCGTGTGGCAGGAAAGACGAGGCTCCGGCGGTGACCGAAACTGTATCCCAGGAACAGGTACCCCAGGTTACGGCCTCAGTCGACAAGTCGGTCATGACAATATTACAGACAGTCAACTCCCATGCAGGGCAGACAACTGCACAGGCCACGGAGAGCGAGGAGCCTGTATCATCTGCTCCCGAGGGCGCTGAGGTCATAGATCTCGGTAACACATCATGGTATGAGACTGAGCAGGCGGTATCAACAGGCAGCGATATAGACCTTAACTCATCTGACAGACTCGATCAGCTGAGAGAACTCTATGAGAGACATAACTTCAATGAGTTTGATATACATCTCATGGCAGTCGGCGACGACCTCATGCATACAGGCGTAACCGAGACAGGCCATATGGCAGACGGCACATACAATTATGATGCACTTTATGCTGATATAGCTCCGTATCTCGCCATAGCAGATATCAAGGTCATCAACCAGGAGACGATCTTTGGTGGAGATGACAAGGAGTTTACGAGTTATCCTACATTCAACTCACCTACAGCCATGGGTGATTCGATCGTAAGGGCAGGATTCAACGTAGTCCTCCAGGCTACCAATCATATATGCGATATGGGTATCTCGGGTATCAATTACGCATACAATTTCTGGAAGACCAGCTACCCCGATCTCCTCGTCATCGGTATATACGGCGAGGACGGCAAGAGCGAGGATATCCCCATACTGGAGATAGACGGCGTGAAATTTGCCATGCTTAACTATACTTACGGTGCCAACTGGGAATCACTCCAGAGCAACCTTGAGTATCATACAGAGATGCTGACCAGCTGGGATCCCTCATCGAGAAAGATTGATTTCAATTCGCTTAATCCCGATGTGATCGATGACATACAGAGAGCAGAGGAGATAGCAGACGTAGTTGTAGTATTTCCTCACTGGGGCATAGAGTACCAGACTACAGAAAACTCTTATCAGGACTGGGTGGCAAAAGCCATGGTAGAGGCCGGCGCAGACCTGATCGTCGGAACTCATCCCCATGTACCCCAGCCTGTTAAATGGATAGAGGCAGATAACGGCAATAAGGGACTGTGCTATTTCTCGCTGGGCAACTATTTATCAACCCAGTATTATCCGGATACACTCCTTGAGGCAATGGCATGGGTGACATTCCATGTAGGATACGACGGTATCGAGATAGTTGAGGAGGATACGGGCGTACTGCCTATGGTGCTCCAGTACCATACAGGACCACTGCGGATAGATGGAGTCGTAGCCGTTGAAAATTATACAGACGAGCTGGCAGCAGCCCACGGTGCACCTAACCGCGGAGGCAGCTATTGCGGCCCCGATCACTTTAAGACAAGGAGCTCGGAGATCTTCGGTGATGAGTGGATACTCACGATCGACGAGATACTGGCTCAGGGTAATTAAAAAAACAGCCTTCTTTACGGTATGAATACTGTGAAGAAGGTTTTTTCTTTGCAACACTTTTGCAACACATGATAACTTATAATTGCAGCGAAAGTAAAAAATACTAATTTTATTAGAAGGAGACAAAATTATGCCTAACGATTTAATTGAGATTTCAGATGATATTTTTGATAACAAGCAGGATGTAACAGGAAAGAAGAATATTTATAATGAAAAGGGGCATTATATGTACTGGCTTTTCTATCAGATAACATGTCAGTTACAGAGTTCTTCTGTAATTATTTCGCCCCAGTCAGCGGAAGAGGTAACCGATCTCCTTCAGAATTTAATGATCAAGGGAGACATGATTTCAAATGCAACAGAAAGAAAACCCTCAGATTATGTAGAATGCACAGGGGACATTCCTAAGATTGATGGTTTTAACTTTAGCCCGTATGTTAAAGATGAGGATATGGGCTGGGCAAGGGAAAACTTAAAGAAGATGCAGAATATGTATCTTGAAATTGCTGAAAAGGTAAATGAACCTGAGCTTAAGACATTTTATCGCGGATATGCAAGTCTTTGTGACATGACAAAGGGTAACCTTGTAAAAGCTCTCAATGAAAACAGTTTTATTTCAAGTCTTTTTGCAAGCACGATAACGGGTCTTAAAAACAGTGCTGCAATGCCGCTTGAGCAGGCTATACAGGGACTTAAGGGAACTCATCCGGATATGGCCAACCTCCCCGAAAATCAGAGGCAGGATATTTTCAGTGATTATTTGACTGAGCAGAACGGATTATTTGGCGAGCTTGAGGCTGAATATTTAAGGCAGAAGATTGAAAAGGATAACTGGAAAGATCAGGATAAAATCCAGCAGTATATCGAAAAGATAAGATTTGAACACAGGAAAATAATAGATTCTTTTGAGAGACTTGTTAAAGTTGAAGACGTTGAACAGTATGACAAGTATATGGATAATCCGCTTAACCATATGACAGAGCGCGTTAAAAAAGGCGCGATCCGTGGTCTTACCGCCACAACCTTTGCCATGAAAGCTGAACTCCATGCTCTTGATAACGGCTGGGGTCCCAGAGACATGGGACTGCTTGCCACACTCGGTGGTATTGAAGGTGGTTTTGACAAGTACGGAAGTCTTTACAAAAATAGCAATGAAAATGATAAGCTTGAAGAACTTGATAAGATCTTCACCGAATATAAAGCAATTAAGAATAAATGGTGGAACAAGAAAAATCCCACATCTGAAGAAAAACTTGAGTTTGCAAATGAAGTAAGAGGTTTCATGATCAAGTACAGCGATGTGGATGAAGTAACAGCGTCAGGTATTACGCTCTCCCGTTTTGAGGAGACTGTTAAAAACGTAAAGGCAGATATTGCACTTGAAAAAGGCAAAAACGCCAGCAGGCAGATGAATGAAGCTGATTTTGACAAAATGGTAGTTTATTACGATGCCGTAAACAGGGTTTATGACAGGACTAAAAATCTTCATAAAACTATGGAAGATGGCTTCAAGGATAATATGGTTGTCCGCGATTGGACGGTAAATAATTCACCCGAGCGTGGTATTTACGGTGATATAATAAGTTCCCTTAAATTCCTCAAGGATGCGGGTGCGAACGCAAAACCATTGGATATCCACAAAAATCTGGAGCATATCAAAAAGTCTTCAAAGTATTTAATGGAATTAGAGGGTTATGAAGATAACGAAGATTTCAAATATTTAAAAGATGCCTTTGAACAGCTTATTGATATTGCAGATGATTGTTTAAAGGATTTAAATGAAAACTACAAGAATTCTGTCCCTGTTAATGAAACCTTGAAGCGCACAATGGAAGTAATGTCAAAGACGGAAGTAGAAAAAGCATCCACATACAAAGCAGAATTTGTTAAAGACGGTGATGATCTGCTCGATCAGAAAGCCTCAGAATTTGAAATCGTCGGCGATGATGAGATCCATGCAGCCAAGATTGCGACTGCTGATTATAAGCGCTTTATCAGTGATCCCGAGAATGCTGCCAAGGTTGAGGCAAATGCAAAGAAAAACCTTGAGGAACGCAAGGCCCGTGAGAAGAATAAGGGAAAGAACAAGATAAACGTAAGAGATCTTGAAATCGAGGAGAATCCCGAGAAGATCGATGAGAAGGAAATAAAGACAAAGGCTCAGGGAAGAAACTCTGTAACAAGTGAGAAGAGCAAAGGCATTGAATCATAAACAGTAAATGCAATAAAAAAACTCTATGCGACCCATCGCATAGAGTTTTTTTATTATATCAGTCAATCAGGTCATGAATAGCTTTGGCATCATATACAACTCTTTTTGCGCCAATTGCTTCAATGCGGTAGAGGGCGTTGGCTGCCAGATGCTCGGCAACCTGCTCCACATCACGGATTCCGGATGTGCCGGAGCACAGGTCGACAACGGCTTCAAGACCGTCGTCTGTTATCTCTATTTCATCAGCAGTCATGCTCATTCGTTTTAATATTTTCGGAAGAGCAAATTTAGAGAAGATGATCTTCTTTTCTTCCCTTGTGTAATCAGGGATTTCAATCACTGCAAAACGGGACATGATGGGAGCGGATATCCTGCTCTTATCATTGGCCGTGGCGATGGGATACACACCGTCTGTGGGTATCATGCACTCCATATAGTTGTCTGTAAATCCGAGATTGTCAAGGAGTGTTAAGAGTACATCGGCAGGGTTGCCGTTGCCCTTTCCTTCATTTGCTTTATCAAGCTCATTTATGATAAATACAAGTTTTGACTCGCCGGCATGGGCAAAAGCTTCCATGATGATACCGGGCTTTGCGTTGGCATATACTCTCGAGCTGCCGGTTAACTGCTCGGGATCGTTTATGGAGCTCATATCAAGTGTAGTCCAGGGGAGCTTTAATATCCTGGCTACTGCATATGCAACCTGGGATTTACCTGTACCCGCGGGACCTACGATGAGGAGGCCGTATGCAGGGAGTGTATGGGTTCTGTTAATCTGGATGATGGTCTCGATGACGCGCTGTTTTACCTTATCCATACCGTAGAGTTCTTCATCCAGAATCTTTCTGGCCTCAACGGGATCGATTGCCTCAAAGTAATTATTTTTCCAGTTGATGCCCATCATGATTGATAATGCACGCTGGGCGTGGCGTCGCTCTTCGGGTGAGACTTCGTTTGACTTTGCTACAGCAAGGTTTCTTCTCGCCCAGAGCTTTATATTATCCGGGAGTGTGTTGCCTGCGCATGATATAAAATCGGTGATGGTTTGGATGCTGGTGAGCTTCATGCCATCCCCCGTCTCTTCCTTGTCATCTTCATCTATATCATCCTCGCTTGGCGGATCACTTGATAAAAGGCGCTCTATCATATACTGAAGGAAACCGTCTTCTGATGAGAGTTTCTTGCCCTCTCCGAAGGACTGCTCCCTGATCTTGTATACGGCATAGCCTTCATCTGTCGGATATCCCGAGAGCTTTACCTTTATATGATTTTCGCCGAGCCATTTAACGAGGCTTGTGAATCTCGAATCAATCTTAATGATATCGATCCAGGGACCTTTATTATCCCCGTCATGAAATTCAAATGAAGTACGCTTTATCGGATTGATAAACATACCGTTTGAATGATGCCTTAAAATACAATCTTTATCAGCGAGTACCATGATAGGCTTCTCTTTTGTGGGGATGCTCTCGTATGAATTGTATGTTACATATGTGCAGACAGCCTCAGCTTTGCTGCCTGATTCAGACTTAAAATCAAATACCGGCATGGTGTTACTCCTTGGTTATTTTTGATAAATATCTACTATTAGAATTTTCCACTTAATTTTACAACATTTATTAGTTTTTATATAGTGGCAGTGCATTACAGATCAACCATATTTAAGCGCGACTGATATCGGGTAAATATAACATGATTGTTTATCTGGGAAGATTGCTTTTTAAGTTACATGGCACGTAAGAAATTTTACAAAAAAGTCATTTTATGATATTATGTAAATCGCTTTGCAAATATTACAATTCCGGAGAGATGAATGTATGTTTCGGATTTGGGGCAGAACGTTTAAAGATAATCATCTGATAAACGATTATGTGGCTGTCATGGATGTGGAAGACACCAGGACTCATAAAGTGTTTAAAGGTCTTGAGGAGATATGCCACGAGTTTAATATAATGCAGCCTATATGGCTCGATAAAAATGTCCGTGAGTTTAAACTGTTTTCACATACGAGATTTACTCAGGATAACTTCACGGAAGAAAACGATTTTGATTATCTCGAACTCAGAATACTCGAAGAAGATTAATATAAACAGATTTACCGTATGAAGAAAAATATACTTGTAAAAAACGGCAAGGTCATAGCTACCGTAGCCGGACTTGCTTTATTTATAATAGGACTCCCTATTCTGATCGCAATCGAAAACAAGGGTGATGCAAACAAAACAGGCGAGGCAGTTGCCGACGCTTCGTTTACTGCAGAACCTCTCTATGGCGTAGGCGCTCTCTCGGATACAGAGACCAAGGTCTATGAAATCACAGTAGTAAACAATTATAATACGAGAAACATCATGTCGGGAGTGGGTGCATTCTCCGATGAGGTTATCGGATTTACATATGACAGGGACGGAAGCCTCAGCGATGATTTCCTGATATCGTGTGAGGTGGATGAGCTGTCATCAGAATCTGTATCGGACAACGAGGCAGTCAGCTCAAACGAAGCATCGGACGATATGCTTGATGAGTATGACCACCTGGCTATCGCAAACGTATCCGATTTTGTAAATATCAGATCGGACGCTTCGGCAGTATCCGATATAGTCGGAGTCATCTACGACGACGCAGTTGCGGATATCATCACATTTAAGACAGACGACGCCGGCGAGGTATGGTACCAGATAACATCCGGCAATGTCGAGGGATATACAAAGGCTTGCTACTTTATAGCAGGCAATAATGCGGCCCAGGTCGCAGGCGACTACATCACTACGTATGCCACATGTAATGTTGAGACCTTAAACATCAGAGAGGAAGCTGATGCAGGCAGCAAACGTGTATCGTACTTAAATGCCAATGAGCGCGTCAGGGTCATCGAAAACGACGGCGAATGGTTAAAGGTCAGCTACGGAGAGGGCGATGAGGGATATGTGTGTGCCCAGTATGTATCGACTACAGAGGAGTTTACATACGCACTTACCCTTGAGGAAAAGGCGGCCAAGGAGGAGAGCGACAAGGAAATCTCAGAGAGAGTAAAACCTGTCGCAAATGATACCACTACCACAGCGACCACCGATGTAGCGGAAAACCTCACATATATAAATGTCAGCACACCTCCGTCCCAGCTCTACACCTCAAACGAGGAACTGAGGTCGGCCATTATCAATTATGCAATGCAGTATGTGGGCAATCGTTATGTATCGGGAGGAGGCTCCCTTGCAGGCGGTACGGACTGTTCAGGATTTGTATGCTACGTATACCGTGACTTTGGATATTCCGTGAGCCGTATACCAAACGGCCAGTACACATCAAACGGACGCTACGTCAGCTACGAGGAAGCCCAGCCGGGAGACATCGTATGCTACTCATCAAACGGCAGCACATGTACACATGTAGGTCTCTATATCGGAAACGGACAGATAGTTCACTCAGCCAACTCCCGTATAGGTGTTGTTGTATCCGATATCAACTACTGCGGCGGCGTACTTGCAATCAAGAATGTGATTGACTAATACATAACAGAAGATATAATATTGTTTGAAAAAGTCGGGGGAAATAATAGTATTTTTCCCGACTTTTGTGATATTATTAGAAACGGCGCGAGCCAATCATTTTTAGTAAGGATGTAAATTATGAAAAAGGTAGTAAAATTCGGCGGAAGTTCACTTGCCAGCGCAGAGCAGTTTATGAAAGCAGGCGACATCATCAGAGCTGACGAGAGCAGACGATATGTCGTACCCTCAGCACCGGGCAAGAGATCAAGTGATGACACAAAGGTAACTGACATGCTCCTCCATGTATATGAGACGGCGGCAGCAGGCGGCGATATCGATGGAGAGATGAAGGCCATCAAGGCAAGATACGACGAGATCATAACAGGCCTTGGCCTTAAGGATTTCAGTCTTGATGCTGATATCGCAGAGATCGCATCAAAACTTAAAGCAGAGCCTGAAAAGGATTATGCAGCTTCAAGAGGCGAGTTTTTAAACGGCAAGATCATGGCTAAATATCTTGACGCCGAGTTTATAGATGCAGCTGAGGTTATCTTCTTTAATGAAGAGGGCAACCTTAACGACTACAAGACAGACAAGACACTCTCTGCAAGACTTGAAAAGTGTGACAAGGCAGTCATCCCCGGATTTTACGGACTTGGAAAAAACGGCAGGATCAAGACATTCTCAAGAGGCGGATCTGATGTGACAGGTTCTATCGTGGCAAAGGCTGCAAAGGCTGATGTATACGAAAACTGGACTGACGTATCCGGATTCCTCATGGCTGATCCGAGGATCGTATCAAATCCCAAGGGTATCAGATATATCACATACAGAGAGCTCAGAGAGCTTTCATACATGGGTGCTTCAGTTCTCCACGAGGACGCTATCTTCCCTGTCAGAAGATGTGGTATCCCCATCAATATCAGAAATACAAACATGCCTGAGGACGAGGGTACATGGATCGTTGAGAGTACAGCCCAGAAGACAGACTATGTCGTAACTGGTATCGCAGGAAAGAAAGATTTCTGTACAGTATTTGTGACAAAGGCAATGATGAACGCAGAGATAGGTTTCGGCCGTAAAGTGCTCCAGGCATTTGAGGAAAACGGAATCTCATTTGAGCATATGCCCTCAGGTATCGATACCATGACCATCGTGGTACATGCCGATGAGTTTATGCATAAGGAGCAGAAGGTAATATCTGCCATCCACAGACTGGCTGAGCCCGATTCCGTAGAGATTGAGTCAGGTCTCGCCCTTATCGCAGTCGTTGGACGCGGTATGAAATCTGCAAGCGGTACAGCAGGCAAGCTCTTTACCGCACTTGCAAAGCAGGGCATCAACATCCGCATGATCGATCAGGGTTCATCAGAGCTCAATATCATCATCGGTGTAAAGAACAGTGATTTTGAAACTGCCATCAAGGCAATATATGCAACATTTATCGGAGAATAATTTTAGGAGGCTGTAAAAATGGCAAAAGAAAAGGTAGTACTTGCTTATTCCGGCGGTCTTGATACCACCGCGATCATTCCCTGGCTCAAGGAGACATACGGATATGACGTAGTATGCTGCTGCGTAGACGTAGGACAGGAGTCAGAACTTGAAGGACTCGATGAGAGAGCAAAATACTCAGGAGCTGAGAAACTCTACATCGAAGATGTGGTAGATGAACTCTGTGACGAGTACATCATGCCTACAGTAAAGGCTAACGCAGTATATGAAAATAAATATCTCCTCGGTACATCATTTGCGAGACCTCTTATTGCAAAGAAACTCGTAGAGGTAGCGAGAAAAGAGGGAGCAGTAGCTATCTGCCACGGTGCTACAGGTAAGGGTAACGACCAGCTCCGTTTTGAGCTTTCAATCAAAGCACTCGCTCCGGATATCAAGGTTATCGCTACATGGAGACAGCCTGAGTGGACAATGCAGTCCCGTGAAGACGAGATCGATTTCTGCAAGAAGCACGGTATCGACCTTCCCTTCGATGCGAGCCACTCATACAGCCGTGACAGAAATATATGGCACATTTCCCACGAGGGACTTGAGCTCGAGAATCCTGCATGTGCACCTAACTATGACGATCTCCTCGTACTCTCTGTTACTCCTCAGAATGCACCTGATGAGGCAGAGGATATTGAGCTTGATTTCGAGGCGGGTATCCCCGTAGCTCTTAACGGCAAGCGTATGAAGACATCTGATATCATCCGCGAGCTCAACAGACTCGGCGGCAAGCACGGTATTGGTATCATCGATATCGTTGAGAACCGTGTAGTAGGTATGAAGTCCCGTGGTGTATACGAGACACCCGGAGGAACGATCCTCATGGAAGCTCATACACAGCTTGAGGAGATCTGCCTTGACCGTGAGACACTGGCATACAAAAAGCTCGTGGCTACGAGGTTTGCAGACCTTGTATATGAAGGAAAATGGTTCACACCTCTCCGTGAGAGTCTGTCTGCATTTGTAGATGAGACCCAGAAGACTGTTACAGGTAAGTGCAAGCTCCGCCTCTACAAGGGCAACATCATCAAGCAGGGAACCACATCACCCTACTCACTTTACTCTGAGTCTCTTGCATCATTTACAACAGGTGATCTTTATGATCATAAGGATGCATCAGGATTCATCAACCTCTTTGGCCTCTCAATGAAGGTAAGAGCTATGATGAAGCAGAATGTAGAAAAGAATACAAAATAATCATCGGGATTGATCCGAATATTAAAAGGCGCCGTCGGCGCCTTTTTTAATGATTAAATTATTATCAGATTATCACAGACCCTTTTCTTTTAATTTTGATACAAGACCTACATAGAATTCCCGGACATCAAACCCTTCGATGTTTTCACGGTTAAGGTCTATCATGTCACCGTGGGATATACCCCGGGGACCTTTGTTTTCAAGATATGTATAATCTTCTCCGAAAGGAAAAGATTTCTCTCCCACGAGACCGTCGTTTTTGCCGTCAAAATGTTTTACGAGATGGTAGCTCATGTTTAACGGGAATGCACCGCCTGATGCTTTTTTCATACATGAACCGACGCTCTGTGTATAAATGCCGTTTCCTTTAAAATCATACTTTGATGTGATATCCCATATCTCCCTGCATCTGCTGGCAGTCAGATCGGTAACTGCATCGATAAAGCTCGGATTTTCATCACCAAGTTTTTTAAGGGCTGCATTGTATGTATCGGCCACTTTGTTTCGAAATCCTGCGGGAGCTTTTGAGAGCAGGTACTCTGCAAACTCGCATCCGAGGTGGGGAGTGTTGATGGTTGTGATGGATGCAACGTACGGGGCGATATCGAGTGTCGCCGTTGCATATTTTGTATCGAGTCCTCCTTTTGAATGAGCGATGATATTTACTTTTTCACAGCCTGTTTCCTTTACGATCTGTTTGATCCTGTCGGCAAGTTCTGCAGCGCTGTTTGCAACAGATGCTGCAGACTGATGATTGCCGTAGAAAATGGTTGCACCGTTTGTCTCAAGCTCTCCGGGTATTCTGCCCCAGTAATTAAAATATTTAAAGTCTCTGAAAAATACACCGTGAACCATCAGGAGAGGATATTTTGTTTTGCAGATCTGTTTATCAAATCTTTTTTTGTTTACTCTGATTTTCTTTTTTTCAAAAGATGCTTCCCTGCCTGTGATGAGGATTATTTTTATCAGCACAAAAATATTTACTATCGGGATCATTCCGCAGACTGCACCGATGATCCTCATCTTTATACCAAGCTGCACCGATGTAGAGTAAACTGCGATGATACCGATCCAGAAGATGATAAATTCTCCTATTGCGATGAGCAGTATTGTTCCCCAGTGACCGGAAAAGATTTCTTTAAAACCATCAAGATGGATCTGATATATCAGACCGCATCCGAGTATGGTCACTGAGATTAAAAATAAAGTCAGTAAAAAATTACCGAATGATAAAATATTTAATCTTGTTTTTGTGATAGGTCTTTCCGGTGAAATGTCCTGCATGTGTCTCCTCCTGTATCATTTATTTTTCAGATACTGTTAATTATTATTATAAGAAAGATGATTAAAAAATAAATTATTATGTTATTAAAAACAGATTAAAACTGTCTGCAAAAATATTATAACAACCGGAAATGTATAAATGAAATTTTGTTTTTAAAAAACAAAAAAATATAGACGAGAAACAAAAAAATAAAATGTATAAATTAAAACAATAATATAAATAATAAAATGTATAAATTAAAACAATAATATAAAAAATAAAAATATAAAATACAAAAATAAAAATATAAAAATGAATTATAAAAACAAAAAATCTATTTTTAAAATTAAAAAAACGAAAATATTTTTTGAAAAAAATTTTTTCGGAAATTTGATTTTTGAAAAATACGCACACTCTGAAACCCTTATAAATAAAGGCTTTGCAAGCATGTGTAACATAAAAACATTTAACACACAAGGATTCGCAAATTATTTTTTTGAAAAAATATAAAAAAAGAAATTGCAAAAAAATCAAATATGATGTATAAAGAATGATATAGAGCAGTTAACATAAATTGTTAATCATAATTTTGCTAAGTTAAAAGGAGTAAAAACGAATGGCAGCAGCAAAGAAGACAACAGCAACAAAGACAGCAGCTAAGGCTACAACAGCAAAGAAAGCTACAGCAGCAAAGAAGACAACAGCAGCTAAGGCTACAACAGCAAAGAAGGCTACAGCAGCAAAGAAG
>CADBFE010000007.1:49339-74609 GCA_902793845.1 uncultured Lachnospiraceae bacterium
GCAAAGAAGACAACAGCAGCTAAGGCTACAACAGCAAAGAAAGCTACAGCAGCAAAGAAGACAACAGCAGCTAAGGCTACAACAGCAAAGAAAGCTACAACAGCAAAGAAGGCTACAACAGCAAAGAAAGCTACAACAACAAAGAAGGCTACAACAGCTAAAAAAGCTACAACAGCTAAAAAGGCACCTGCTAAGAAAGCTCCTGCAAAGAAGGCTGCAAAGTAATTTAATCACCGGATTAAATTTAATAAGCAAAAACGTTTTTAAAACCCTTGATCGGAAATCGGTTAAGGGTTTTTTATTTGCATCACAAAACACTTGAAATAAACCTACCGGTTTGGTATACTTTAACAAAAGAAAATATTATGCAAAATAATATTTGATAAAATATAAATGATGTGTTATACTGATTTCAGAACAAAAAACATGCACACTTTATGAAAGGAGCAGCCCATGGAAATAGTATTAAATGAAGACCAGGAAGTAGTGAACAGAATCAGAGAAGGCCTTAAGAAGACAGGAGGATACTGCCCCTGCAGAATCAAGAGGACAGAAGAGTTTAAATGCATGTGTCAGGAGTTTCGTGAGCAGATCAAGGATCCGAACTATGAAGGATACTGTCACTGCATGCTGTATTATAAGAAACTATAGGAGGAAACAATAATGGCTAAGGAAGTAATATTAACAAAAGATAATTTTGAGGCGGAAGTATTAAAGTCAGACAAGCCGGTGCTCGTGGATTTCTGGGCAACATGGTGCGGACCATGCCAGATGATGGGACCTGTATTTGCAAAAGTGGCTGAGGAAAATGACGGATCGGTTAAATTTGCAAAAGCAGAGACAGATGAGCTCTTTGCAATCGCAGACAGCTACGGTATCAACAGCATACCTACGATCATGCTCTTTAAGGATGGCAAGCCGGTAAAGACTGCAGTCGGTCTTCAGTCAGAGGAGAGCCTTCTCGAGATGATTAAATAAAAATATAATATCGGGTTTATCAGGGCACCTTTATCAGGTGCCCTTACTATTTCCCGTATCATTTTATATGTGGTTTATGATAAAATATAGACGCATCTGTTGTATTTTAATATTGAAGAGGTGACCAACATGAAAATTTTATTTTATGACACAAAGAAATATGACAAAGATTCATTTGACAATGCACTTGCAAATTTTCCGGAGATAACGATCGATTATCTTGAACCGGATCTCTCTGTTCAGACTGCGGCTCTCGCAAAAGACTATGATGCGATATGCGGATTTGTCAGCTCTGATGTGAGTGCACCTGTTATAGATAAACTTGCGGACAACGGAGTAAAGCTCATACTCATGAGATGCGCAGGATACAACAATGTAGACCTGGCGGCAGCGGCTGCCCGTAATATCACTGTCATGCGTGTGCCCGGATATTCTCCCGAGGCGGTAGCTGAGCATGCCATCACACTTGCGCTCGCAGTAAACAGACATATTCATAAGAGTTATATAAAAGTCAGGGAAAACAATTTCAGTCTTGTGGGACTCTCCGGCATCAACTTTTTCGGCAAGACTGCCGGTATCGTAGGTACGGGTAAGATCGGAGCTGCCATGTGCAGGATATGCAGGGGCCTTGGCATGAAAGTTATCGCATACGATATGTATCCAAACAAGAGTCTCGATTTTGTAGAGTATGTCGATATGGAGACACTCCTTAGAAACAGTGATCTCATATCACTTCACTGTCCTCTTACAAAAGAGACATATCATATGATCAGTGAGTATACGATCTCAAGGATGAAGGACAATGTCATCCTCGTAAATACATCAAGAGGAGCTCTTATAAATACAGAGGACCTCATCGCCGGTATCAGAAAGAGAAAGTTCTTTGGTGTCGGCCTCGATGTGTATGAGGAGGAGACAGGCAACGTATTTGAAAACAGAGAGGATGATATCATGGAGACATCGATCACATCGAGACTCCTCTCATTCCCCAATGTCATCGTCACATCCCATCAGGGATTTTTGACTCAGGAAGCGCTCCTCGCCATATCGGAGACAACACTTCAGAATGCAAAAGATTTTGAGGCGGGCTCACCTGATCAGAATAATATATGTAAAGAAGCTTAAAGGAGTTTTTGATTAAAGATGAAAATTATTGATGTACTCAATAACGGAAAGATGACCATATCATTTGAGGTGTTTCCACCAAAGAAGGAGACGTCCCTCGATAATGTTAAAGCGGCAACAGAGGAGATAGCAAAACTCTCTCCTGCCTTTATGAGCGTGACATACGGTGCAGGCGGAGGTACCAGCGAGTTTACCATTGATATAGCAAAAAATATCAAGGACAAATACGATGTCCCCATGCTGGCTCATCTGACATGTGTTTCATCGGATCACGAGACTGTACAGCAGCGTATAGCGGATATGAAGGCAGCCGGTATTGAGAATGTCATGGCACTGCGCGGCGATCTGACCCCTGAGCTTGAAGCTACCGACAGGACAAGATGGGCATATCATCATGCATCAGAGCTTGTCAGGGAATTAAGGGAGTCCGGCAACGATTTCTGTATAGGCGCCGCATGCTATCCAGAGGTTCATCCCGAGAGTGCCAATCAGAAAGATGATATTAAATATTTAAAGGAAAAGGTTGAGGCAGGAGTAGACTTTCTGACGACCCAGATGATCTTTGACAACTCACTTTTTCTCGGATTTATGTATAAACTCCGTGAGTCCGGTATAGATGTGCCTGTACTCCCCGGTATCATGCCTATCACAAATGCCAACCAGGTAGCCAGGGCCATCAAACTCTCCGGTGCATATATGCCTCAGCGTTTCAGGAGCCTCGTTGATATGTTTGGAGAGGATCCCGCAGCCATGACTCAGGCAGGTATCGCTTATGCCACGGACCAGATCATCGACCTTTATGCAAACGGCATCACAAATGTTCATATTTACTCCATGAACAAGCCTGAGGTGGCAAAGGGTATCATCAATAATTTATCAAATATACTCGGAAAAGAATTTGACTGGAGATAATCATCATTCATGGCAGACATCGTACTGTTTAAACAATATGATATCCGGTCGGATCAGAGATTATCTGAAGTAAATATAAATGAAGTTCGCAGATATTCCGGCATGAGGGATGATTCTCTTGACGGGGTGATAGACGAGTGTGTAAAGGAGGCTATGCCGGTCCTCTCATACAAGGTCTCATATATGCGGACAATGATTGACTGGGAGAGCGGATATCCGTTATTCCTGGGAGTCGGTTATAAATCGGAAAACTTAAGGACCAATTTGAAAGGCTGCGATGAAGTCATAATCTTTGCAGCTACGGTTGGTATCGGTATAGACAGACTCATATCAAAATACAGTCATGTGTCTGAGAGCAAGGCACTCTTTATGCAGGCTCTCGGAGCAGAGAGAGTGGAGAGTCTCTGCGATCTCTTTAACAGCGAGATGAATGAGCTGGTCTCTGCTGAGGGCAAATACTTAAGACCGAGGTTTTCACCGGGGTACGGAGATCTGCCTATAAGTGTCCAAAAAGATTTTGTCACAGTCCTTGACTGCCCGAGACGACTCGGTATCAATCTTAATGACAGTTTCCTCATGTCGCCGTCAAAATCGGTGACGGCCATTATAGGTATAACGGACAGGGAAAACTGTGACATAAATAATTATGACAAAGAGTCCTGCGTTCATTGCGGGAAAACAGATTGCGAATACAGGAAGTAACATTAATGTCTGACATCAGAGAATACTTAAAGAATCATTTATTATATCTGGACGGAGGTATGGGTTCTCTCCTGCAGGAGAGAGGATTGAAACCCGGCGAGCTCCCGGAGAGATGGAACAGGGACAACCCGGAGGCTATTATAGATATCCAGAAAATGTATTATGATGCAGGCTCCAATGTGGTCCTCTCAAATACATTCGGTGCAAATATCCTTAAATTTGAACCGGATGAATTAAACGATCTCGTATGCAGGGCAATAGACAATGCCAATGAGGCTAAAAAGCGGTCAGAAGGAAAACAGGAAAAATTTGTAGCCCTTGATATCGGCCCTATGGGAAAACTGTTAGAGCCCTATGGCGACATGCCCTTCGACAGAGCTGTTGAGGTATATAAGAGTACCATCGAGTGCGGAGTAAAGCACGGCGGCATCGACCTCATATTTATAGAGACGATGAATGACAGCCTTGATACAAAGGCAGCCCTGCTTGCGGCAAAGGAATCCACCGATCTCCCCGTATTTGTATCAAATGCATACGGTGATGACGGCAAACTGATGACAGGTGCCACGCCTCAGGCTATGATAGCCATGCTTGAAGGTATGCATGCCGACGCCATCGGAGCAAACTGTTCTCTTGGACCGGCCCAGCTTAAAGGCGTGGTCGATGAATATATTAAATACGCATCCGTGCCGGTACTCCTTAAACCAAATGCGGGCCTGCCCCATACAGAAAACGGCAAAACAGTATATGATGTATATCCCGAAGAGTTTTCGGATTTAATGTATGACTTTATGGCGGGAGGTGTACGTATAGCAGGCGGATGCTGCGGTACGACACCAGATTACATCAGGGCAGTGGTGGAAAAGACTCTTCCGAAAAACGATGAGTTTGTCAAAAATAATCCTGTCACGGATAAAAATATCAGCATGGTATCTTCGTATACCCATGCAGTCACATTTGGTAAATCGCCTGTCCTTATAGGAGAGCGTATCAATCCAACAGGTAAAAAGAGATTTAAGGAAGCACTCCGCGAAAATGATATAGATTACATACTCGGAGAGGGACTGAGGCAGCAGGAATGCGGAGCACACATCCTCGATGTAAACGTGGGACTCCCGGAGATAGACGAGCCGGCCATGCTCCTAAAGGTAATGAAGGAACTCCAGGCTGTCAGCGACCTGCCACTCCAGATAGATACGACAGATCCCGTCGCCATGGAGGGTGCACTCCGGGCATACAACGGCAAGGCAATGATAAACTCTGTCAACGGCAAGAAGGTCGTGATGGACGAGATATTCCCTCTCGTGGCAAAGTACGGCGGACTCGTGGTAGCCCTGACTCTTGATGAGGACGGTATCCCGGACAGCGCAGACAGGCGTGTTGAGATAGCGGAGAATATCATTAAAGAAGCGGCTAAATACGGCATACAGAAAAAGGACATCATATTCGATACCCTGGCCATGACGATAAGTGCCGATACTACGGCAGCTCTGGCTACCCTTGAGGCGCTTAACCGTATACATAAAGATCTCGGATGCCTGACATCCCTTGGCGTATCAAATGTATCATTTGGTCTGCCGGGCAGAGAGTATGTGACGGCGACGTTCTTTACGCTGGCTCTTGAAAACGGGCTGAGCGCAGCCATCATGAATCCTTTTTCAAAAGAGATGATGAAGAGTTATTACACATTCAGGGCTCTCCATAATCTTGATGAAAACTGCGGCGATTATATTAACTTTGCCACATCATATATCGCAGAGCTTGAGGCGATGCAGGCGGCGGCAAAGTCGTCTGATACCGGCGTGGCAGAGAAAAAAGATGTAGCAGGATCCGGAGGGGATTTTAAGTCGCCCCTTCAGAGAGCCATAGTCAAGGGACTCAGAGAACAGGCGGCCCAGATTACAAAAGAGATGCTTGATGCCGGCGCCGTACCCCTTGAACTGGTTAATGATGAAGTAATACCTGCCCTTGATATTGTGGGACAGGGTTTTGAGAAAAAGACCATGTACCTGCCCCAGCTCCTGATGAGCGCCGAGTCTGCCCAGTATGCATTTGAGCAGATCAAAAAGAAACTGGCAGAGAATCCCGGGGAAACGGTATCAAGGAGTAAATTTGTCATTGCAACCGTTCACGGGGACATTCATGATATAGGTAAAAATATTGTTAAACTGATCTTTGAAAACTACGGTTTTGAAGTATATGATATGGGTAAGGATGTACCGCCGGAGGTCATCGTGGACAAGACTGTGGAGGTCCATGCACCGCTTGTCGGATTGTCTGCACTGATGACGACTACGGTACCTGCCATGGAGGAGACGATAAAGCAGCTGCGGGAGAAGGCACCATGGGCAAAAGTCCTGGTGGGCGGAGCTGTCATGACTCAGGAATATTCCGATCAGATTGGGGCTGATTTCTATGGCAAGGATGCGATGGCATCGGTGAGATATGCCATAGCTTATGAGGAATCCTTAAAAGGTTAAAGCAAAAAACAAAACATAAATGTTAAGGAGGAAACAAAACAATGAGCGAGATTTTTTCTGCAATCCCCGAGATTAAATTCGAGGGAAAGGACAGTACCAACCCTTTTGCGTTTAAGTATTATGACGCAAAAAAGGTGATCATGGGCAAGACCATGGAGGAGCACCTGCCGTTTGCAATGGCATGGTGGCATAATATGTGTGCAACAGGTGTTGATATGTTTGGACAGGGTACTGCCGATAAATCATTTGGCGCAGAACCCGGCACAATGGAGCATGCAAAAGCAAAGGTAGATGCGGGCTTTGAATTCATGAAGAAAGTCGGCATAAAGTATTTCTGCTTCCACGATGTTGACCTCGTGCCCGAGGCAGATGATATCAACGAGACAAACAGACGTCTTGATGAGATATCCGATTACATACTGGAAAAGATGAAGGGTACCGACATAAAGTGTCTCTGGGGTACGGCCAACATGTTTGGTAATCCGAGATATATGAACGGTGCAGGCTCGACAAACAGCGCAGATGTGTTCTGCTTTGCGGCAGCCCAGGTTAAGAAGGCTCTCGATATCACGGTGAAGCTCGGCGGCCGCGGATATGTATTCTGGGGCGGAAGAGAGGGATACGAGACTCTTCTTAATACAGATATGAAGTTTGAGCAGGAAAATATCGCAAAGCTCATGCATATGGCAGTAGATTACGGCCGCAGCATCGGCTTTACAGGTGATTTCTATATTGAGCCCAAGCCCAAGGAGCCCATGAAGCATCAGTACGATTTCGACGCGGCCACAGCCATCGGATTCCTGCGTCAGTACGGTCTTGATAAAGATTTCAAGATGAATATAGAAGCAAACCATGCAACACTTGCAGGCCATACATTCCAGCACGAGCTCAGGGTATCCGCAATCAACGGTATGCTCGGCTCCATCGATGCAAACCAGGGAGACCTGCTCCTTGGATGGGATACGGATGAATTTCCATTTAATGTATATGATGCAACACTTGCCATGTACGAGGTACTTAAGGCAGGAGGACTCACAGGCGGATTTAACTTTGACTCAAAGACCCGTCGTCCCAGCTACACACCGGAAGACATGTTCCACGCATACATCCTCGGCATGGATACATTTGCTCTCGGTCTCATAAAGGCAGCCGAGATGATCGAGGACGGCAGGATCGATAATTTTATTAAAGAGAAATATTCAAGCTATAATGACGGCATCGGCAAAAAGATAAGAGAGGGCAGCGCTACTCTCGCCGACTGCGCAGCTTATGCATCAGAGCTTAAGGCTCCGAAGCTTCCCGGCTCAGGCAGACAGGAATATTTAGAGAGTGTCATGAATAATATTATGTTTAAATAAAAAAATATATTGACGAAACTCTTTCGCTGTGATACTCTATCAGAGCGAAAGAGTTTAACTCTTTTTTTTGTGCCTCGCAATGAGGCAGATGAAACACGACTATGATTTAGCGCGGAGGTAGAAGATTATGCGTACAAGAATCACACTTGCATGCACAGAGTGCAAGCAGAGAAATTATGATACAACAAAGGATAAGAAGACTCATCCCGATCGTATGGAGACCAAGAAGTACTGCAGATTCTGCAAGGCTCATACATTACATAAGGAAACAAAGTAATCTTTTATCACATATTTGGGGAGAATTATCATGGCAGATACAGAAGTATTAAAATCAAACGATAAGAACTCCGCAGGTAATAACAAGGATAATAAGAACACCGGTAAAAAGCAGAGCTTTGTAAAAGGACTTAAAAAAGAGTACAAGAAAGTTACATGGCCCGACGGAAATGAGACAGTTAAGCAGACAACTGCTGTAATCGTTGTCTCACTGGTACTCGGACTCATCATCGCACTGATGGACACAGTCATTCAGTACGGTGTTAACTGGCTTACAACATTTTAAGGAGAATTTAAATGGCAGAATCAAAGACTGTTAAAGTAAAGCGTCTCGGTGATTTAACAAAAATCCTTGCCGGCCCTGAGGAAGATAAGGAACTCTTCACACCGACCAGGGGCGCTTCGGGCGAAACACCTGCATATGAAGAGAATTATGATATCGGTCAGAGCGACAACAAGAGCGGACGCGGTATGGGATGGTATGTAGTGCATACATACTCCGGATATGAGAAAAAGGTTAAGCTTAACATTGAGAAAGCTATAGAGAACCGTCACATTGAGGACAAGATTCTCGAGGTGCGCGTACCCATGCAGGATGTAATAGAGACAAAGGCAACGGGCAAGAAGACTGTTCAGAAAAAAGTCGTACCCGGATATGTCCTCATCCACATGGATGCAGACGATAATGACGCATGGTATGTAGTTCGTAACACAAGAGGTGTTACAGGATTCGTAGGACCGGGAAGCAAGCCCGTACCTCTTGACGAGGATGAGGTGACCCGCCTTGAATTTGAGCAGGCAGTTACATGCGACTTTGAAGTCGGTGAGCAGGTTGTTGCCATCGATGAGAAGTGGAACGGCGCTGTCGGTGTTATCTCACGTATCGATGAGAACAAGCAGACAGTTACGATCAATGTCGAGATGTTCGGAAGAGAGACTCCCGTCGAGCTCAGTTTCCTGGATGTCAAGAAGATGGATTAATATCGGCGCTTACGGAGTTTAACCGGCTCCGTGTTTATATAGCGTGTGTGGAAGCAGCGTGCCGATTGTGAGCGCCTGCGCCACTACCACATTTATTAAGGAGGAAGCCACAATGGCAAAGAAAGTAACAGGTTACATCAAATTACAGATTCCTGCTGGAAAGGCAACACCGGCACCCCCGGTTGGTCCCGCACTTGGTCAGCACGGAGTCAACATCGTTGAATTCACAAAGCAGTTCAACGCAAAGACAGCAGATCAGGGTGACCTCATCATCCCTGTTGTTATCACAGTTTATGCAGACAGAAGCTTTAGTTTCATTACTAAGACTCCCCCTGCACCCGTACTCATTAAGAAGGCATGCAACATCAAGTCCGGTTCAGGCGTACCTAACAAGACAAAGGTTGCTACAATCTCAAAGGACAAGCTCCGTGAGATCGCAGAGCTTAAAATGCCCGACCTTAATGCAGCATCTATCGAGGCAGCTATGTCAATGATCGCTGGTACATGCAGAAGCATGGGTGTTAAAGTAGAGGAATAGGAGGACGACGTATATGAAACACGGAAAGAAATATAATGCTGCAGTAAAGCAGTTTGATCGCCAGGAATTCTACGAGCAGGCTGACGCTGTAGCAGCAGTTAAGAAGACTGCTACTGCAAAGTTTGATGAGACAGTTGAGGTTCATTTAAGAACAGGCTGTGACGGACGTCATGCTGAACAGCAGATTAGAGGAGCAGTTGTTCTCCCTCACGGAACAGGTAAGACAGTTAAGGTTCTTGTATTTGCAAAGGGCACAAAGCTTGATGAGGCTCAGGCAGCAGGAGCTGACTTCGTTGGAGGAGAGGAACTCATTCCCAAGATTCAGAACGAAGGATGGTTTGACTTTGACGTTGTAGTTGCAACACCTGACATGATGGGTGTCGTAGGTCGTCTCGGTAAGGTTCTCGGACCTAAGGGACTTATGCCTAACCCCAAGGCAGGTACAGTAACAATGGACGTTACAAAGGCAATCGCTGATATCAAAGCAGGTAAGATTGAGTACCGTCTCGACAAGAGCAACATCATTCACTGCCCTATCGGAAAGGCATCTTTCACAGAGGAGCAGCTCAATGACAATCTTACAGCACTCATGGATGCAATCATGAAGGCTAAGCCCAGCTCACTTAAAGGTCAGTACATCAAGAGCATGACTCTTGCTACTACAATGGGCCCCGGCGTTCGTTGCAACGTTACAAAGTATTAATTTAAGGTAATTTGATAAAATTGTCTTGACAATACTTTGAACAATTGATATTCTACATGAGGTTAAAAAACCATGCCGAAGACAGCAGGCGCGAGAGCGTAAATTTTATTTATAAAATGCCTGCCGAGGAAAAGTGATTTATCAGATCTTAATTTTCCCTTCGGATGTTATGTCCGAAGGGTTTTTTGATAAAACTCCTTTTCGGCAAGAAAAATATAAGGAGGAAACAAAATTGGCAAGCACAGTTATCGTAGAGAGCAAGGCTAAGGTAGTTGATGAGATTTCAGAAGCTATCAAGGACGCCGCTTCAGTAGTACTTGTTGATCACCGCGGACTTACGGTTGCAGAGGACACAGTTCTCCGTAAATCACTTCGTGAGGCCGGTGTTACTTACAAAGTATACAAGAACACAATGATGAAGCGTGCATTCGAAGGTACAGATTTTGCACAGCTCGATCAGTATCTTGACGGACCTTCAGCAATCGCTGTCTCAAAGACAGATGCAACAGCACCTGCAAGAGTTATCTGCGAGTTCGCAAAGAAGGCACCCGCCCTTGAAGTAAAGGCCGGTGTAGTTGAAGGCCAGGCTATGGATGCCAAGGGAGTAGCTCAGATCGCTGAGATCCCTTCAAGAGAAGTACTTCTCTCAAGACTTCTCGGTTCATGGCAGTCACCTGTCACAAACTTCGCCCGCGTTATCAAGCAGATCGCAGAGAAGAAGGAAGCTTAATCATATTATTAAGCAGACAAACACAGTATTATTATTACCATTAAAAATTACGGAGGAATTTAAAGATGACAACACAGGAAATCATCGAGGCTATCAAGGGCCTTTCAGTATTAGAGTTAAACGACCTTGTTAAGGCATGTGAGGAAGAGTTCGGCGTATCTGCAGCAGCAGGCGTTGTAGTTGCAGCAGCAGGTCCTGCAGGCGCAGCAGCAGCTGAGGAGAAGGATGAGTTCGACGTAGAGCTTACAGAAATAGGCGAGAAGAAGATGGACGTTATCAAGGTTGTTCGTGGTATCACAAACCTTGGTCTTAAGGAGTCTAAAGAGCTCGTTGAGAGCGCTCCCAAGATCGTCAAGGAAGGCGCATCTAAGGATGAGGCTAACGAAATCAAGGCTAAGCTTGAGGAAGCTGGAGCTAAGGTTACTCTTAAGTAATCATTTTCTGAATATAATAAATATTCCGGGTAGGGAAGTGAATGCTTCCCTACTCGTTTTTTCTCAAAAGAATCATTATAAAGAATCTTTAAAAATCTGAAAAATCAATAAAATTTCTCATTGACTCAAAAAACGGTTTGTGATATTATGGACAATGCACTATTGTGGTGTGTTGTGCTTTTTGTGTGCAATTTGTCAAAAAACACCGCATCGCATATGTCAAAAAATCAAATTTTTCAGAACGGGGTGTAAAGACAATATGGAAAAAAACAGAATTCGTCCTATTGTAAACGGAAAAAGCATGCGTATGAGCTATGCCCGTCAGCAGGAAGTTCTTGAGATGCCCAACCTTATCGAGGTTCAGAAGAACTCGTATAACTGGTTTCTCGAGAGTGGTCTTAAGGAGGCGTTTGACGACATTTCTCCCATCACAGATCACGGCGGCCATTTAAGACTCGAGTTTGTCGGCTTTGCGCTTGCCACCGACGAGATCAAGTACACTATCGAGGAGTGCAAGGAGAGAGACCTTACTTATGAAGCTCCCCTCAAGGTGAAGGTTCGTCTTTACAATCAGGATAAGGATGAGATCAAAGAGCATGAGATTTTCATGGGTAATTTCCCTCTTATGACTGAGACAGGCACCTTTGTAATCAACGGTGCCGAGCGAGTAATCGTCAGCCAGCTTGTCAGATCACCCGGTATCTATTTCGATATTACACACGACAAGACCGGTAAGAGACTCTTCTCTTCTCAGGTTATCCCCAACCGTGGTGCATGGCTTGAGTACGAGACAGATTCAAATGATGTAATGTATGTAAGCGTTGACAGACAGCGTAAGGTACCTATCACAGTGCTGCTCCGTGCCATAGGACTTGGCAGCGACGAGGAGATTCTCGAGCACTTCGGTGAGGAACCCAAGATCATCAACAGCTTTATTAAGGACCCTTCAACTACAAAGACATATGAAGGCGGTCTTGAAGCACTTTACAAGAAAGTACGCCCCGGCGAGCCTTTCTCTGTTGAGAGTGCAGAGTCTTATGTGACATCTACATTCTTTGACCCCAAGAGATATGACCTTGCCAAGGTTGGGCGTTATAAATTTAATAAGAAACTTTCACTTAAGAACCGTATCACAGGTCACGAGCTTGCAGAAGATGTACTCAATCCCTTCACAGGAGAGGTTATCGCATCTGCAGGTACTGTTGTGACAGCAGATATGGCAAACACCATCCAGAACTCTGCGGTAGAGAGCGTTATGATCCGTGCAGAGGAGAGAAACGTAAAGGTTCTCTCTAATATGATGGTAGACATCACAGAGTGGCTTGATATCGATGCAGAGTCTATCGGTATCACAGAGCGCGTATACTGGCCTGTACTCAAGAGAATCCTTCGTGACTGCCAGGACAAGCCTGAGACACTCCTTGATGTAATCAAGAGAAATGTCGCTGACCTTGTGCCCAAGCACATCACAAAGTCAGATATGATAGCTTCAATTAACTACAATATTCACCTTGAGTACGGCATCGGTACAAAGGATGACATTGATCACCTTGGAAACCGTCGTATCCGTGCGGTAGGTGAGCTTCTCCAGAACCAGTACCGTATAGGTCTTACACGTATGGAGAGAGTTGTAAGGGAGCGTATGACTACTCATGATGCTCACGAGAACGATGAGATCTCGCCTTCAGCCCTCATCAACATCAAGCCTGTACAGGCAGCTATCAAGGAGTTCTTCGGATCTTCACAGCTGTCACAGTTCATGGATCAGAACAACCCTCTCGGCGAGCTTACTCACAAGAGACGTCTCTCAGCCCTCGGACCCGGTGGTCTTTCAAGAGACCGTGCAGGCTTCGAAGTACGAGACGTACACTATACACACTATGGACGTATGTGCCCTGTAGAGACCCCCGAAGGACCCAACATCGGTCTTATCAACTCACTGGCATCATATGCACGTATCAATGAGTACGGATTCGTAGAGGCTCCTTACAGAAAGATTGACAAGTCAGGTGCAGAACCCCGCGTTACAGACGAGGTTGTTTACATGGCAGCTGACGAGGAAGATAACTACCATGTAGCTCAGGCTAATGAGAAGCTTGACGAGAAGGGACATTTTGTCAACAGACTCGTTTCAGGTCGTTACCATGAGCAGACCCAGCAGTATGATAAGACTGCATTCGATTACATGGATGTATCACCCAAGATGGTATTCTCAGTGGCTACAGCCCTTATACCTTTCCTTCAGAACGATGATGCTACCCGTGCCCTCATGGGATCAAACATGCAGCGTCAGGCAGTGCCCCTCCTCTTTACAGAGGCTCCTGCGGTAGGTACAGGTATCGAGGCCAAGGCAGCAGTTGACTCAGGTGTCTGCGTTGTTGCCAAGAAAGCCGGTACAGTTACATACTCAACATCACAGCTTATCAAGATCAAGGCTGATGACGGCGAGGAGATGAGCTACAAGCTCTCTAAATTTGCAAGAAGTAACCAGTCAAACTGCTACAACCAGAAGCCCATCGTAGTAAAGGATGAGCATGTTGAGGCAGGACAGGTTATCGCAGACGGTCCCTCAACTTCAATGGGTGAGCTCGGACTCGGTAAGAACCCTCTCATCGGTTTCATGACCTGGGAAGGTTACAACTACGAGGATGCCGTACTCCTCTCAGAGAGACTTGTCCGTGAAGATGTCTATACATCAATCCATATAGAGGAATATGAGGTAGAGGCCCGTGATACAAAACTCGGACCCGAGATTATCACAAGAGATATTCCAAACGCCAGCGATGATGCACTTAAGAATCTTGATGACCGCGGTATCATCCGTATCGGTGCAGAGGTTCGTGCAAATGATATCCTGGTAGGTAAGGTTACTCCCAAGGGAGAGACAGACCTTACACCTGAGGAGAAACTTCTCCGTGCAATCTTCGGTGAGAAGGCAAGAGAGGTTCGTAACTCATCACTTACCGTACCTCACGGTGAGTATGGTGTAGTAGTAGATGCCAAGGTATTCTCAAGGGAGAACGGTGATACAGAGCTTCCTCCCGGAGTCAGCCAGAAGGTACGCATCTACATCGCCCAGAAGAGAAAGATTTCAGTCGGTGACAAGATGGCCGGACGTCATGGTAACAAGGGTGTCGTTTCGAGAGTACTTCCTATCGAGGATATGCCTTACCTTCCTAACGGTCGTCCCCTTGATATCGTGCTCAACCCTCTCGGTGTTCCTTCACGAATGAACATCGGACAGGTCCTTGAGATCCACCTTTCACTTGCTGCCAAGGCACTTGGATTTAACATCTCAACACCTGTATTTGACGGTGCAAACGAGAACGATATTATAGATACACTTGAGCTTGCAAACGATTACGCAAACCTTCCTTTCGATGCCGCTGAGGCCAAGGAGATTGCAAAGAAAGAGGGAAAAGAGTACGACAAGAATGCAGACACATTTGAGTCTAAGCATAAAGCAGAACTCCTCCCTGAAGTATTCAAATACTTAAGTGACAACAGAGAACACAGAAAAGTATGGAAGGGCGTACCCCTTTCAAAAGACGGTAAGGTAAGACTCCGTGACGGACGCACAGGTGAGTATTTTGATTCGCCGGTTACAATCGGACACATGCATTACCTGAAACTCCATCACCTGGTAGACGACAAGATCCATGCTCGTTCTACCGGCCCGTACTCACTCGTAACACAGCAGCCTCTCGGAGGTAAAGCTCAGTTCGGTGGACAGCGTTTCGGAGAGATGGAAGTTTGGGCCCTCGAGGCATACGGTGCTTCATATACACTCCAGGAGATCCTGACAGTTAAGTCGGATGATGTGATCGGACGTGTTAAGACATACGAGGCAATCGTAAAGGGCAAGAACATACCTGAGCCCGGTATTCCCGAGTCATTCAAGGTGCTCCTCAAAGAGCTTCAGGCACTTGCACTCGACATCAAGGTTCTTGATGCAAAAGGCGAGGAAGTAGAGATCAAAGAGAGCATCGAGTATGGCGACAATACTGATTTCAGAAGCGTCAACGATGATACAAATGACTACAGCGACAACAGCGAGTACGCAGGAGCTGAAGGCTACAGTATCAAGGATGAAGACAGTCTTGATGATGACGATGCATACGATTCAGCAGACTTTGTCGATTCGTTTGACGGAGAAGACGAGGAATAATTCCCCGCAGTAAAAAGATTAAACCTAAATCAGTATAGAATTTGGAAGGAGTAATAAAATGGCCGAGATAAAGAATGATGATTACCAGTCAATTTCTTTTGAGTCAATCAGAATAGGTCTTGCTTCACCTGAAAAGATCAGAGAGTGGTCAAGGGGTGAGGTAACAAAGCCGGAGACTATCAACTACAGAACTCTTAAGCCTGAGAGAGACGGTCTCTTCTGCGAGAAGATATTTGGACCCAGCAAAGACTGGGAGTGCCACTGTGGTAAGTATCGCAAGATAAGACATAAAGGTATTATCTGTGACAAGTGTGGCGTTGAAGTAACAAAGTCAAGCGTCCGCAGAGAGCGTATGGGACATATAGAGCTTTCTTCTCCCGTATCGCATATCTGGTATTTCAAGGGTATCCCCAGCCGTATGGGTACCATCCTTGATATCACACCCAAGGACCTTGAGAAAGTATTATATTTTGCAAACTATATCGTACTTGACCCCGGTGTGACCGAGCTTGAGAAAAAGACGATCCTCACCGAGAGAGAGTACCAGGCAGCCCTTGAGAAATTCGGCAAAGGCAATTTCCGTGTAGGAATGGGAGCCGAGGCTATCAAGGAGCTCCTCGAGGAGATAGACCTTGAGCAGGATTCAAAGGAAATCAGAGAACTCCTTGAAGATCCCGCAATCAAGGGTCAGGCAAGACTTAAGCTTGTCAAGAGACTCGAGGCTGTCGAGGCATTCAGAGAGTCAGGCAACAAGCCTTCATGGATGATCCTTGACGTTGTTCCCGTTATCCCGCCCGATCTTCGTCCCATGGTACAGCTCGACGGCGGACGTTTTGCTACATCAGACCTCAACGATCTCTACAGAAGGATTATCAACAGAAACAACCGACTCAAGAAACTCCTTGAGCTTGGTGCACCTGATATCATCATCAGAAACGAGAAGCGTATGCTTCAGGAAGCTGTTGATGCCCTTATTGATAACGGTAGAAGAGGCCGTGCGGTAACAGGCCCCGGCAACAGAGAACTTAAATCACTTTCAAACATGCTTAAGGGTAAGAGTGGTCGTTTCCGTCAGAACCTCCTCGGTAAGCGTGTTGACTATTCGGGACGTTCGGTTATCGTCGTTGGCCCCGAGCTTAAGATATACCAGTGCGGTCTCCCCAAGGAGATGGCTATCGAGCTCTTCAAGCCTTTCGTTATGAGAGAGCTCAACAAGCGTGGTATCGTAATGAATATCAAGGCTGCCAAGAAACTCGTTGAGAGACTTGACGACCAGGTATGGGATGTACTCGAGGATGTTATCAAAGAACATCCCGTAATGCTTAACCGAGCACCTACACTTCACAGACTCGGTATCCAGGCATTCGAGCCCATCCTTGTAGAGGGTAAGGCTATCAAGCTTCATCCCCTTGTATGTACCGCTTTCAACGCCGACTTCGACGGTGACCAGATGGCTGTACATCTTCCCCTTTCGGTAGAGGCCCAGGCAGAGTGCAGATTCCTGCTCCTCTCGCCCAACAACCTGCTTAAGCCTTCGGACGGTGCACCCGTTGCCGTTCCTTCACAGGATATGGTACTCGGTATCTACTACCTGACTCAGGAGAGAGTCGAGGAGACAGAAGAGGTTGAGTACGGTCAGGAGCCCGGAAAGGTTATCGATGAAAAGGGTAATGAGGTAGACGGAATCATCCACCACCTCAAAGCATACAGAAGCGTCAACGAAGCTATCCTTGCTTATGAGAACCATGAGCTCAAGCTTCACGCACGCATCAAGGTAAGAGTGACTAAGAAGCTTGCTGACGGCAGAACAGTTACAGGTAATATCGAGTCTACACTCGGACGTATCCTCTTCAACGAGATACTTCCTCAGGATCTCGGATTCGTTCCCCGTGAGACAGATGAGGATATGATCAAGCTCGAGGTTAACTTCCTCGTAAAGAAAAAGCAGCTTAAGTCAATCCTTGAGAGAGTTATCAATATCCACGGCGCTACAAAGACAGCCGAGGTACTTGACCTTGTAAAGGCAATCGGATACAAATATTCGACAAGAGCCGCAATGACGGTATCCATTTCAGACATGACAGTGCCTGAAGAGAAGCCTGCAATGCTTGAAGAAGCACAGAACAAGGTTGACCGTATCAACTTAAACTACAAGAGAGGTCTCTCTACAGAGAAGGAGAGATACGACGGCGTTATCAAGGTTTGGCAGGATACAACAAACAATCTTGCAAAGCTCCTTATGGACGGACTTGATGACTACAACAACCTGTTCATGATGGCCGACTCAGGAGCTCGAGGATCGAGTGATCAGATCAGACAGCTTGCAGCCATGCGAGGAATCATGCAGGATACAAACGGACATGCCATCGAGCTTCCCATTAAGTCTAACTTCCGTGAGGGTCTTGACGTACTTGAGTACTTCATCTCAGCTCACTCAGCAAGAAAGGGACTTTCGGATACAGCTCTTCGTACAGCCGACTCAGGATACCTTACCAGACGAATGGTTGATGTATGCCAGGAGCTTATCATCAGAGAGAAAGACTGCTGCGCAGGCAAGGATGAGATTGCAGGATTTGATGTATACGAACTTTCCGATATCAATGAGAAGGAAAACAAGAAGGATGTAACAGAGACTCTTGAGAACCGTATCAGAGGCCGTTACTCAGTTAACGAGATCAAGGACAAGGACGGCAACGTGCTTGTTAAAGCCAACAAGATGATCACTCCTTCAAGAGCAAAGAAGATCGTTGAGACAGGTGTTGATGAAAACGGCAATCCTATAAAGAGAGTAAAGATCCGTTCAATACTTACATGTAAGTCAAAGCTCGGTATCTGCTCTAAGTGCTACGGCGCAAACATGGCAACAGGTGAGGCAGTACAGGTCGGTGAAGCAGTTGGTATCATCGCAGCCCAGTCAATCGGTGAGCCCGGTACACAGCTGACCATGCGTAACTTCCATACAGGTGGTGTTGCCGGTGGTAGTGATATCACACGAGGTCTTCCCCGAGTTGAAGAGCTTTTCGAGGCACGTAAGCCCAAGGGACTCGCAGTCATCGCTACTCAGGGCGGTACAGTCCAGAGCGGCAAGAAGGGTGACAAGAATATCATCACAGTTACATCTGAGGATGGTACATCAAAGGATTACACAATCAACTACGGTATGCGTGTAGTTGTTCAGGACGGACAGGTCATCGAGGCCGGTGATGAGCTCACACAGGGTTCTATCGATCCTCACGATCTCCTTGAAGTTAAGAAGATAAATGCGGTTGAGAACTACATCATCAAGGAAGTTCAGAAGGTTTACAGCTCTCAGGGTGTTGATCTTAACGACAAGCATATCGAAGTAATCGTACGTCAGATGCTCAAGCGTCAGCGTATCGACGATGCCGGTGATACAGGACTCCTGCCCGGATCAATGGTAGACAGACTTGAGGTTGAGGAAATCAATGACAAGATGATAGCAGAGGGCAAGAACCCTGCAGTTGCAACAGACGTGATCCTCGGTATCACAAAGGCAGCTCTTGCTACAGAATCATTCCTCTCAGCAGCTTCATTCCAGGAGACTACAAAGGTCCTCACAGAAGCAGCTATCAAGGGCAAAATCGATCCGCTTATCGGTCTTAAGGAAAACGTTATCCTCGGTAAGCTCATACCTGCAGGTACAGGTATCGGCAGATACCGCAACGTCAAGATCGAGGCAGACTCATTTGACGATGATGACGACGAGTACATCGAGCCCACAGCTGAGACTGTTGAGGCAGAAACTGTAACACAGTAATTACGTTGTAACTTTATAGAGACAAAAATTATCCCCCCGCGCACATTGCGGTAGCTTAGTGCAAGGGGGGATATTTTTGTCTAATGATTAGAAAAATGTAAATTTGTAAAAATCTGCCGAAAATCAGAAAATTTCTTATTGACAATAGACAGATGAAAAAATATAATAATTAAGCGTGCCCATAGGAGCAGTATGCCCTTTTGGTATGGAGGGAAAACCGGTCCCGGAAGGCACATCAAATATTAAAACGACAGGAGGTGAATAGAATGCCAACATTTAACCAGTTAGTAAGAAAGGGTCGTCAGACATCTGAGAAGAAGTCTACTGCACCTGCTCTTCAGAAGAGCTACAACTCTCTTCACAAGAAGGCTGTAAGCACAGCTTCTCCCCAGAAGCGTGGTGTTTGTACTGCAGTTAAGACAGCAACCCCCAAGAAGCCTAACTCAGCTCTTAGAAAGATCGCCAGAGTACGTCTTTCAAACGGAATCGAAGTAACATCTTACATTCCCGGTGAAGGTCACAACCTTCAGGAGCACTCTGTAGTACTTATCAGAGGAGGAAGAGTTAAGGACCTGCCCGGTACACGTTACCATGTAATCAGAGGTACACTCGATACAGCAGGTGTTGCAAACAGAAAGCAGGCTCGTTCTAAGTACGGCGCTAAGAGGCCTAAGGACGCAAAGAAATAAGCTTGAGTACCACATAACTAATTTGGAGTTGGGATTCTGATTCACGACAGTGTATATATAGAATGCCCGCGCGTACACATTAGTTAAAAGTGTGAGTACCGTTGATCTAACTAAAAAACAAAATTCCTAGTTAAGGAGGGAAGAACCGTGCCACGTAAAGGACATATTCAGAAAAGAGATGTATTGGCAGATCCTTTATACAATGACAAGGTGGTTACCAAGCTTATCAATAACATTATGTTAGATGGTAAGAAGGGTGTAGCTCAGAAGATTGTATACGGAGCGTTTGCCAAGGTAGAAGAGAAGAGCGGAAAGCCGGCACTCGAGGTGTTCGGCGAGGCAATGAACAATGTTATGCCCATGCTCGAAGTAAAGGCCAGACGTATCGGTGGTGCAACATACCAGGTACCTATCGAAGTAAGACCTGAAAGAAGACAGGCTTTAGGCCTTCGTTGGATTACAATGTTCTCAAGAAAGAGATCAGAGAAGACCATGGAGGACAAGCTTGCAAATGAGATCCTTGACGCTGCAAACAACACAGGTGCAGCAGTTAAGCGTAAGGAAGAGATGCACAGAATGGCAGAGGCTAACAAGGCATTTGCTCATTACAGATTCTAATAAAGGAGACAACCAATGGCTGGAAGAGAATATCCACTTGAGAGAACCAGAAATATTGGTATCATGGCTCACATCGATGCCGGTAAGACTACATTGACAGAGCGTATCCTTTATTATACTGGTGTAAACTATAAGATTGGTGAGACTCACGACGGAGAGTCTACAATGGACTGGATGGACCAGGAGAAGGAGCGTGGTATCACTATCACATCCGCTGCGACAACAGCTCACTGGACACTTCAGGATCACCATAAGAAAAAGCCCGGCGCACTGGAGCATCGTATCAACATTATCGATACTCCCGGACACGTTGACTTCACAGTAGAAGTTGAGCGTTCGCTCAGAGTACTTGACGGTGCCGTAGGTGTATTTGATGCCAAGGCAGGTGTTGAGCCTCAGTCAGAGAATGTATGGCGTCAGGCTGATACATACGGTGTACCCCGTATGGCATTCATCAACAAGATGGACAAGATGGGTGCTGACTTCTTCATGTCAGTACAGACAATCATTGATCGTCTTGGCAAGAATGCAATCCCCGTACAGATTCCTATCGGAGCAGAGGAGAATTTCCAGGGTCTTGTAGACCTCTTCGAGATGGAAGCTTACATTTATAACGATGACAAGGGTGAGGATGTTACTATAGGCGAGATTCCCGCAGATTTAAAGGAGCTTGCAAACAAGTGGCATGAGAACCTTGTTGAGAAGATATCAGAGCTTGATGACGAGCTCATGATGATGTACCTCGATGGTCAGGAGCCTTCAATAGATCAGCTTAAAGCAGTTCTTCGTAAGGCTACTATCAATAACGAGGCAGTACCTGTATTCCTTGGTTCGGCATACAAGAACAAGGGTGTACAGAAGCTTATCGACGGTGTTGTAGAGTACCTTCCTGCACCTACAGATGTTCCTCACATCAAGGGTACAGACTTAGACGGTAACGAGGTCGAAGTTGAGTCAACAGACGACGGTCCTTTCGCAGCACTCGCATTCAAGATCATGACTGACCCGTTCGTAGGAAAGCTTGCTTTCTTCCGTGTATACCGTGGTGTCTGCGGATCAGGTTCATATATCTTAAACGCAACAAAGAACAAGAAAGAGCGTGTCGGACGTATCCTTCAGATGCACGCAAACCAGCGTAAGGAAATCGAGAAGGTTTACTCAGGAGATATCGCTGCGGCAGTCGGATTCAAGATTACTACAACAGGTGATACGATCTGCGATGAGCAGCATCCCGTAATCCTCGAGTCTATGGAATTCCCTGAGCCGGTTATCGAGCTTGCTATCGAGCCTAAGTCTAAGGACGGTCAGGCAAAGATGGGCGAGGCGCTTGCAAAGCTTGCAGAAGAAGATCCTACATTCCGTGCACATACCGATCAGGAGACAGGTCAGACGATCATCGCAGGTATGGGTGAGCTTCACCTTGAGATCATCGTAGACAGACTTCTCCGTGAATTTAAGGTAGAGGCTAATGTCGGTGCTCCTCAGGTTGCTTACAAGGAAGCATTTACAAAGGCTGTTGAAGTTGATTCCAAGTATGCTAAGCAGTCAGGTGGTCGTGGACAGTACGGTCACTGTAAAGTTAAGTTCGAGCCCATGGAAGCAAACTGCGATCATTTCGAGGTTGATCCCAAGGCCAACGTACTTATCAATGAGCCCCCTACACTCCTCTTCGAGTCAACTGTAGTCGGTGGTGCTATTCCCAAGGAATACATCCCTGCAGTCGGTGAAGGTATTAAGGAAGCTGCAATGTCAGGTATCCTCGGCGGATTCCCCGTACTTGGTATTCATGCTACAGTATTCGATGGTTCATACCATGAAGTCGACTCTTCGGAAATGGCATTCCACATTGCCGGATCTATGGCATTCAAGGATGCTATGGCAAAGGCTAACCCCGTACTTCTTGAGCCTATCATGAAGGTTGAGGTAACAATGCCTGAGGAATACATGGGTGATGTAATCGGATCACTTAATGCTAAGCGTGGACAGATCCAGTCAATGGACGACCTCGGCGGCGGCAAGATCGTAAGAGCACTTGTTCCCCTTGCAGAGATGTTCGGATACTCTACAGAGCTCCGTTCTTCTACACAGGGACGTGGTAACTACTCAATGTTCTTTGAGAAGTACGAGCCCGTTCCCAAGAATGTACAGGACAAGGTTCTTGCAGACAAGTCTAAATAATTAAACTAATGGTTTAATGAATAAAATGTTTCTTGAAAATAGTATGAGATTCTACTATAATCAAGATTAGCGTATTTTTTGAGCAGAGGCTCTAAACAAAATAATATCCAATATTTTAGGAGGAATTAAAAAAATGGCAAAAGCTAAATTTGAGAGAACAAAGCCCCATTGTAACATCGGTACAATCGGACACGTTGACCATGGTAAGACAACTCTTACAGCAGCTATCTCAAGAGTATTATCTGAGAGAGTTGCAGGTAACGAGAAGGTTGACTTCGAGAACATCGATAAAGCTCCCGAAGAGAGAGAAAGAGGTATCACAATCTCTACAGCTCATATCGAGTATCAGACAGAGAAGAGACACTATGCACACGTTGACTGCCCGGGACATGCTGACTATGTTAAGAACATGATCACAGGTGCAGCTCAGATGGATGGTGCTATCCTCGTTGTTGCTGCTACAGACGGTGTTATGGCTCAGACAAAGGAGCACATCCTTCTTTCAAGACAGGTTGGTGTACCTTACATCGTAGTATTCCTTAACAAGTGCGATATGGTTGACGATCCGGAACTTATCGAGCTCGTTGAGATGGAAGTTACAGATCAGCTTGCTGAGTATGATTTCAAGGATTGCCCTATCATCAAGGGTTCAGCTCTTAAGGCTCTTGAAGATCCTAACGGTGAGTGGGGAGACAAGATCATGGAGCTTATGGATACAGTTGATTCATACATTCCTGATCCTCAGAGAGATACAGATAAGCCTTTCCTTATGCCTGTTGAGGATGTATTCACAATCACAGGTCGTGGTACAGTTGCTACAGGTAGAGTAGAGCGTGGTACTCTTCACCTTAACGATGAAATCGAGATCGTTGGTATTAAGGAAGAGACAAGAAAGTCAGTTGTAACCGGTATCGAGATGTTCAGAAAGCAGCTTGACGAGGCTCAGGCCGGTGATAACATCGGTGCTCTTCTCCGTGGTATCAACAGAACAGATATCGAGCGTGGACAGGTTATCGCTAAGCCCGGTACAGTAACATGCCACAAGAAGTTTACTGCACAGGTTTACGTTCTTACAAAAGATGAAGGTGGACGTCATACTCCTTTCTTCAACAACTATCGTCCTCAGTTCTACTTCAGAACAACAGACGTTACAGGTGTTTGCGAGCTTCCCGCTGGTACAGAGATGTGCATGCCTGGTGATAACGTAGAGATGACAATCGAGCTCATCCATCCTATCGCTATGGAGCAGGGTCTTACATTCGCTATCCGTGAGGGTGGTAGAACAGTAGGTTCTGGACGAGTTGCTACAATCATCGAGTAATTATTGTTATTGATAAGTACAGTAAATAAAAGGGTTTCAGAGATTATTCTCTGGAACCCTTTTTCTGTAGAAAAATGCCACAAACATAGAGTTGATGGCAACAATCTGGCAACATTCATAAGTTCCATTTAAGGTTTTCACGGCATATTGTCTTTCTACTTTCAGGATCTTAGGCTGTATTATTAGGATAATGAGCTTTCCATAGTTCATACATATTATTTTCATATTCCTCTTCTCCATTTGAATTATCTTATTCTATAGTAGAAAAGGGTTGAAGAGGTTGCATTATATTGTTACTAGAATTGCAATCTGTCAACTTGACAATTGATAGTAATTAAGGTAAATTTTAAGTAAGCAGATAACTGTGGACGGTATCCTTGCCGGGCAAAATGGGAACTTTATCAGATGGGAGCCTTACCATATAAAATAAATAGGAACTTTATCAGATGGGAGCCTTACCATATAAAACAAATAGGAACAATATGAGACGGGAGCCCTACCGAGCAAATAAGGAATTATAGCTGTGCTACGTTTTGCGTGGTGCAGCTTTTTACATTTTATTGGAGAAAATAAAAATGGAAAAACTAAACTTATATTACATAGATTTAAAATATATAAGAAACCTTTCAAATGCGGATGATAATGTAATGTCAATTTCACCACAGAGAGGAAAAGAAAACAGACCATTTGTAGGTGTTATCGTACTTATAAACAGAGCAGAATATTGTATTCCACTTACTTCACCAAAAGATAAATTTAGAAATAAGAAGAGCCAGATTGACTTTATAAAAATTTTTGATGAAAGCAGGCGTGATGAAAATAATCAGTTTAAGCTTATTGGTGTACTTAATATTAATAATATGATACCTGTATCAGAAGAAGTAATAACAAAGGTAGATCTGACAATTCATAAAAATGACTCGCCTGAAGTTAAGCGTTCAAAAGAATTAATGCAGAAACAACTTGCATGGTGCAGAGATCATGTTGATGTTATTATAAGTAGAGCACAAAAGGTATACGACCTAGTTGTTAAAACACCAAACAAGAATAGGAATCTTACAAAGCGCTCATCGAGGTTTAAAGCATTGGAGAATGAATTAATTAAATATATTAGTTTATTATCGAATAAGTTGTAAAATAATATTGTGAGAATAGAAGACATAAAGTGAGGATAGAAAATACTGTATATCCTACCATATCTTTATCGTAGGGTAAAGATTTTGTAGGAAAAATTAAATAATGAAAGAAAGCACCTGGATCCTGTGTTAGGATTTAAGTTGCGAAACCAATAATCCAAAGGA
>CADBFE010000008.1 GCA_902793845.1 uncultured Lachnospiraceae bacterium
TCCTGAAGATTCATCATAACAGAGCCATCGCCCGTAACACAATAATGGGGAACATCCTTATAACAAACAGCTGCACCAATAGCTTCTGTTATATCATCACCCATTGAACCACAGTTGTAGTTAACTAACACTCGCTGCTTTGAAGTATTTACGCCAAATTGAAGAGCTCCAACGATACAACTACTGTTTCCAAGGCTTATCACTGCATTATCTTCAATTCTATCAAGGAAGTTTTTCCAAAACAATAACGATGGAACATTATTGTTCTCTGAAAGCTGTTCACATTCATAGATCATTTCGAACCTTGACATATCAGTGTATACAAAGTCACAATATCTTTTCCACTTGTTTGGCGTTTCTATATTAGTTCCCTTGTCAATATAACTCTTAAAGAATTCTTTTAAGTCACATACAACACTTAAATCTACATTTAATCCGGGTTTCTTTGCTTCATCAGGTTCCGCATCTACCATTATCTTCTTTGCATTCGGCGCAAATCGATCCACATTATATCCCGTTTGCTTGAAAGACATACTATTTCCAAGAATCAATATACAATCAGCATTCTGAAGAATATAATTACCTACTCTCGGACCTACCGTACCGGATCCACCATAATAAAAATTCTCTCCATTATAATTAATATCAGGCTGCAACGCACCTCCTACAATAGGAATTCTAACTATCTCAATAAATTTTCTGTACAATTCTTCCGAATCCGATGACCTGATTCCTGAACCGGTCAAAATACATGGTCTTTCAGCTTCTTTCAATAGACGAACTATCTCTTCAACCTGATGTTGAATAATATTGGGGACTAACCTTTCTGATATTTCTTTTTCATCGAATTTTATCAGTTGCTCATCTTCAACCAGTTGCCCCTGAATATCCAATGGAACACATACCCAAACTGGTCCTCTTCTTCCATCCATCGCAATTGTATATGCTTTTCTAATCTCAGATTCAATTTCAAGAGGATTTGTAACCATAATTGCATACTTAGTTATTGACTGAACCTGACTAATGATATCATTTTCCTGAACTCCTCTATTTCTCAACTTTAATCCAGTTGCCTGAACAGTTGTTGCTAAGCGAGGATGTCCTGAAATAATTAGCATTGGAATACTGTCAACCCACGCTCCCTGTACTCCATTAAGAGTATTTAAGCCCCCCGGACCACTAGTAACACATACAGCAGCCATTCTACCCGATAATCTCGCGTATCCTTCAGCTGCCATTACTGCTGCCTGTTCATGATGAGTATATACAACATTCACGTAATCTTTTTTTATTGCGAACGCATTATTTAAATGCATCGCTCCACCACCAACAACAGAAAAGCAATCCGTTATTCCCAAATCAATTATTGTTTCTATAGTAATATCTGCAACTCTTTTTTTCATTTTTTATTTAATTAATCCTTTTTAATTACCATCGCTTCCAAGGAGCACGATTCTCAGCCAGCATTTTATCCAACTGATCTTTTTCATGTTTCGTATCCATACATTGCCAGAAACCATTATATATATAGCTCATTAGCTCACCTTTCTCAGCCAAGGCTTCGAGAGGCTCCTTTTCGAATATAGTGTCATCTCCCTCAATATAATCAAATATTTCAGGCTGTAGAACCATATATCCTGCATTTATTGGAACCCCATCATTATGACTCTTCTCTCGAAATTTTCTGACAGCATTGTCACCTCCAATATCAAGAACGCCCTTTGACTGATCCTGCTTTACAGCTGTTAATGTTCCAATCTTTCCATGTGATTTATGAAACTTAACAAGTTCATTAATATCTACATCACAAACTCCATCGCCATATGTCATCATGAACGGCTCATCGCCCACATATTTCTGTACACGCTTAATACGTCCTCCCGTCATGGTATTCATGCCTGTATCAACTACAGTAACCTTCCACTTATCAAGATACTGATCATGTACAATTATATTTCTTTCACCATTTGTATAATCAAATGTAATATCACTATTATGCAAAAAATAATCAGCGAACCACTCTTTTATTACATGTTGCTTGTATCCTGCACATATAATAAACTCATTGTATCCAAAATATGAATACTCCTTCATAATATGCCATAAAATTGGTTTTTCTCCAATCTCAACCATGGGTTTGGGTTTTATTGATGATTCTTCAGATATTCTTGTCCCAAGACCACCTGCTAGTATTACAACTTTCAAAATCTAAGCTCCTCTTATTTTATATTAAATATTATACAGTATGAGTTCCTATCAAGAAAGATGTATGTCGTTGATAAATTTTTTGAACTCTTTAATGGTCATTGAATAATCTATTTGCCTTCCCTTTAATAAATTATTTAAATCAGACGTGCGATGATAACTGCCTTCTCCAATCTGATTTTTCAAATCACAGTTTCCACTTGATATAACATCCCAATTATATATTAATAAATCTGTTATTTCTCTGTTCAGTATATCATATGTGGAATTTAAGGTTTCTGTTTCCTCATCAAAAAATAATTCTTTTTGAAATATTATTTTCCCTGTATCAAGACCTTTTTCCAACAAATGAATAGTAACTCCTTTTGGTGTATCATCTATAAAACTCCATATATTAGGAGAAGCACCTTTGTTCCAAGGCAATAACGAAATATGCATATTGATAATCATATTGCCCATATAATTGATTACATCTTCCTTGATAATATATCGATAATTATAACTAATGACCAAATCAGGTATAATTTTCTCTATCATTTCCATTGTAACAGGCTCATCATACAATATTACATCATGTTTATTGCTTTTTAACCATTGAAATAGCCTATTTACATTTACATTATTACTTAATAGCATTATCTTCATTGTAATCTTCCCATTGTAATCTTCCAATCTTATTTTAATATTATAATTCATAGGTCTAATTTTAATATATTATACAATATTACATACTTTCCACCCGCCATTTGAGAATACGAAAGAAACATGTAATACGATAGTGCTCCAAGTATAAAACTTAATAATATAGGATTAAATTTTTGATTCAAAAAAATCTTACACATATCTTTCTCTATTATATAAATTTCTCACTCTGTCTCGACGCTTTTTTCAGAACGAATTTTAACTTGCATTTTAGGATTAATTATAAACAACGCTATCATCAAGATTATACTTATAAATGTGATTATAATGCCCGTTTTTAAACCAGGAACATGATATCTAAACTCAATATCATAACTACCCCTGGGTAATTTCAAACCAATAAAAGCACCGTCAAGCAACATTAGCGGTTCGGTCTTAACACCATTAACTATTATCTCCCATCCTTCATCATATGGGATAGACGTGAACAACACTTTTTCATTCTCATCAACATCCACATGACCATTGACCCAACCATTTCCATAGTCTATTTCAGTCATTTGTCCAGCTTTTAGTTTGTTATAAACTTTTCCTATTTCTTCATAATTATAATATGCAAAATAAATATGATCTGGTGCATAAACATTATCATACATTTCATCATCAATTAGTATCCCAATAATATTCCAATCTTGAATATGAGCCATTGGAATAATACATTGAACAGAAATCCGATCATCATAATTCCAATCACCATTTCCTGGATTATAGAAAATTGGCGCAGAATAATCCAAAACAGAACTACCATAATCAAACTCAACAAAAGCTGCTTTTTCACTTGCCGGTATACTAATAAGCAATGCTCCTCTATCATAATCATTATCATTTAGGAAATAGCGAGTTTTCCCATCATCGTCATGAACTATACTTATACCCAATTCTTCAAAAAGAGGTTCTTCATTATAGTTTTCATAAATTTCACATTTCTCTCCCGTCATACAACTGGCAAGTTCATTAATATTTACAAATTGATTATTGCCACTAAACTGAAAATTAATTATATCATCCTCAACTAGAAAACCGATTGCCAAATGTGGGTCAACCCTGAAAACTTGTAATTCTTGGTTATAATCGATACCTGACGTATCACTATTAGGAAATTTAACTCCTGAAATTGAATATTCAACATCTAGTATCATCTTTGTAAAATCCGTGAATCCCCTTGAAAGAATTGTTCTCGTACTAGTTTCTATTCCAAGGTTTCTCAGAGCTTTTCTAACTTTGTAATTCTCGACATTCGAAAAAGTCGTAACCCCATTATATCCCCAAAAAATAGGTGAATTAGTTATATAATCGTTTTCGCATATCACTCTGTAAAAATCTTTTCCATCCTGATTAATTGCATCAATAGCACTCTGCATGGAGTTTTCCCAGTATTTATATCCGGCATAATAAGTAGGATTTATAGTCTCTGATTCAAAGAAAGAAGAATAGCCATTTATTACAACTTCACAAGTCGCCAAAAGCATTATAACAGCGTACATGTTTTTCTTATTTGACACTTTTTTATTTTTGTCATATATAATTCCCCAAAAGAAATACAAAAACAAAAATATAGCATTAATCAATAAATAAGTCCACGTATTTTTAGGATATACATTATATTTTTCCTGAAAAAGTGGCTGAATAAAAATGCATAAATAATAAATGATAATATTTATCAAAACAATAAAAAACAATCTCATTTTTTTAATTTGCTCAATAAATTCTGATTGTCTGGCTGCAATAACACAAAAAAGAAAACTAATTATAAATGAAAATCTAAATGAAAAACCATCTGGTGCATCAAAACAATGCCAAAAAAGATAAATGATTGGGACAAAACACGAAGCCATCATTAAGACAATTAATATTATATATATAAACTTTTCATTTCTATTAATTTTATTATTAGTAAAATAAAAAGGGAGAAGTAACAACGTTGGTAATCCACAATAAATATATGGGTATTCGGATCTAATCCCTGCAGATTTCCCAATAAATAATTGGTTATAAATATCATGAAAAAATACTCCTCCGAAGTAAGATAATTTTGTCGCATCTTCTGAATATTTTGTTAATAAATAATATGCCGTCGGATATAAAATAATAGCTAGAGTTCCTGCTGTAATAATAATACACAACCCCAAAAATAATAATTTAAATAATATAGTTTTTATTGAATACCTTTTTATAATAAACATATATAATAACAGGTAAAACAGGCTAAAGAATCCTATTATATAACCCGTATAATAAAAATTCAAAAAAACGTAGATATATGCCAAGCACATTACACGATATTTACCATTATCAGCATATTCAGATATCAAAAGCAAAATAATTGGCAACATAAAAATAGCATCGGCAAAATGCAAAAGAATTGGTATATACGACACTTGAAAGCCACACATGGAATAGAGCATTCCAAAAAAAACAGCATTATTCTCTTTTACTCCCAATGTCTTATGCGCAAAGGTGAAAAATGCCATAGATGAAATTCCTGCCTTTAAAATTAAAACTAAGGCTGTAACATAAGCATAATCAAAATTATGAAACAAAAGATAAATAGGTGTTGATACACTAAAAAGTGACATCCCCGACATATTAATATAACTATTTATGCCAAGATAAATAGACCAAGTATATGATATCTTCTTGCCGTCTAATATCGTGTCAAAAAACCATTTTAAACTTGGTATATATCCCTCCATGGCATCGCTCATTAATAACACATATTTTCCACCTATCATCTGAGAGTATGCCAAAAACAAGAAATATGCCAACGCGCCCAAACTAAAACTGATAAAATAATAATTTTTAAATAGATTTGATAGACTTCTTTTCATTTTTCCCTTTCCTGATTTTAACCCGACTAATTGATAATCCAATCATAGTAAATAATGAAATCATACTAATAACGCCCCCTGTCGTTAAACCCGAAACATGATATTTGAATTCAATATCGTAAGTGCCCGTCTGAAGTTTAATCCCCAAAAAAGAATCGTTAAGTAAGCTTATTGGTTCAGTTTTTTTACCATTTATTATTATTTCCCAACCTTCATCATAAGGAATTGAAGTAAATAATACTTTGCCTTCTTCAGTTACATCAATTGTACCTTCAATGTAATCGTTATGTACATCTTTTATTTTCAATTGATTTTGTGACAATTCTCTATATAATTCAATGAATTCCTCATTGTTATAATATGCAAAATTCATCTCCGGCACATATACTTCATCAAATGTGCTTCCATTCATACATATCACAATACTGTTATTATCCTCGCCCTTTTCCATTTGATAAATACTTGAAACTGATAATCTGTCCCGATCATTTATTTTCTCAGCGGAAATATTGGTGACATATGGTGCTAATTTATTATTTGTTGATATTCCATAATTAAACTGTACAAATGCCTGTCTTTCATCTGCCGGAATCTTAAAAATAATTAAACCATATCCTTTTCCATCATCAATATATTTTAATTTATAATCTCCGTTTTCATCTATATAGAGATACACTCCCATTTCTTCATAATTCAGACTGTCTCCCAGCAATTCATAAATTTCGTATTGGTTTCCTGTCATGACAGACGCGAGTTGGTTTATATTGTCAAATGCATTACCACCTTGAAAATCAAAGTTCAAAATATCATCATTCACCAGGAAGCCTAAGGAAAGACAATATTTGTTTTCTTCAATAGATATTTCCGGCTTATTATCATTTGTATAAACAGTTTTAAGTCCAAAATCCGGACCATCAAAATCATATTTAACTGCCAAAATCATCTTTGAAAAATCTGTTAATCCGTTACACAGAATCAATCTTGGGGAAGTATATACTCCTATTTTCTGCAAAAAATCACTGATTTGATTATTCTTAAATGTCGAAAAACCGGATATTCCCTTATAATCAAAATACTGTGCACCGTATATCGCATATTCCTGCAAACAAGATATTCTGTAAAAATCATTTTGAGAACTTTTTATTCTATTTATTGAATCCCGTATATCATTATTCCAGATTTCGTATGTTTCCATTGTATTTTCTGGGTTTAAATTATCACTTCTGTGATATGAAGAATACCCGTTTATAACAGTCTCAATACATACAACAATAACGATGACAGCAGAAATACATAAACCCATTCTATTATCCCTGTTCTTGCAATAAAGAGTTTGGAATATACCATACGCGAACAAAAACAAAACATTTATCACAAAATATAACATACTGTTTTTCGGCAAATTATTACTATTCATAATATTGTATTCCTGCAAAAACATAACAACCGCATAAAAAACAATATCAAGTATAATAACCAACCAAAAAACGAAAATATTTATATCAGCAAAATAATCCATCTGTCTGCATGCAATAACACATAACAAAAAACTTATAATAAACGAAAATCTAAAAACAAAACCATCTGGATAATCAAAGCCATGCCAGAAAAAATATAGAGGTTTTATCAAAATCGATAATACCATTATGCAAAGGAGCGATAAAAATAATATTTTTTCTTCTCTTTTGATTTTTTTATTAAAAACATAAAAAACAAACAAAACTACCGTTAACAGACCACAATAAATATATGGGGCACTTGAATAGATTCCTGCATTTTGTCCCACAAATATCTGATTGAATAGTTCTGCAATATTAATATGTGGCATTATATCTTCAATAACACTCGTACCGATATACTTTTTAAGAATAAACAATGCTAAAGGGTACAAAATGACTGCCGAGATACCTATAGTCAAAACTATATACCCAGCAAAACTTATAATATTTTTTATAAATTCTTTCTTTGTATTTCGTCTGATGAATATCGAATATAACACCAAATAGAAAAATGCAAAAAAACCAACTATATATGCAAGATCAAAGGCATTCCAAAACTGATAAAGGAACATCACACACATCAATCTATACTTTCCGGTCTCAATAAATACCGAAATAAGATATAAAAGAAGCGGCAACATAAAAATCGTATCTTCGAAACTTATATTATTGGGAACATACGCCACCTGGAAAGCACACATCGAATATAATATAGAAAAGATCAAAGAATTAATGCCTTTACATTTCCATACTCTACACACAAATAAATTAAAAGTAACCGCTGCCAATCCTGCTTTTAATGCTAAAACGAAAACCGTTACGACAGCTATGTTGCATTTATAAAACAAAAAATAAATTGGTGTAGAAATACTGAATAATAATCCGTTTGCCAGTAAAATATAAGAATTCATTCCAAGGAAAGAAGACCAAGAGTAGTTTATGCTCTCACCTGAAATAATACTATTAATAAACCATTTTAAAACAGGAATATTCTGAGCCATTGTATCGCCCTGCAATACAATATAATCATTACCTGCAACATGTGAAAAATACAAAAAAAAGTAATAAGCAACAAATGATATTACAAAACTTAACAGATAATATTGTGTATAATTATTCGTCTTTAAATTCATTTTCTTTATTGCGTTTGCGTAACTCCGGTTTAAAATTAGGATTAATTACGAAAAGAATCATTAATAGCATAAGTGAAATCGAAGAGATAATTGCTCCTGTCTTTAATCCAGGCACATGATACTTAAATTCTAAATCATAATACCCCTTAGGTAATTGTAAACCAATAAATGCATCGTTAATTAATTTTACAGGTTCTATTTTTACTCCGTTTGCCCTAATTTCCCATCCTTCATCATATGGTATAGATGTAAACAACACTTTATTATCCTCAAAGATATTTATGTTACCTTTAACATATCCATTGTCATAATCAGTAACTGTCATTTGATTATCTTTCAATGAATCATACAAATTATAAAATTCATCCTTATTATAATAATAAAAATTATATTCTTTAGGAGTCTCAAATAATGTATACATCCCATCCATCATAAACAATGCTATCTCAAAACCATCATCCAATCTTATCATTTGTTTAATAAAAGACCCTGTTACACGCTCATATTTATTAAATACTCCCGTCATACCATCACAAATAATTGGTGCTTTATTATCAAAAACTGAATATCCATAGTCAAACTGGACATACGCATCTCGTTGATCATAAGGGACTGTAAAGAATAAGAAACCATATTCTTCTTCATTTTCTGGATCTAAGCCAAATGCAAAATTGCCCTCTTCATCCTGCATTATCACAATTCCTGCATCTCTTACATCTATTCCTTCTGTTATTTTATCATATAAAACATATTCATCACCAGAAATGCATTTTGCCAAACTATTAATATTTTCAAATTGATTTCTATCTAAAAAACTAAAATCAATAATATCCTCGTCAACAATAAAACCAAGAGATAACGCCGTATTATTTTTTTCAACCTGTGCATGCTGATCAAAATCCATGACATAATCTCTATGATAACCAAATCCAACATTTTCAATATTGTAACGTACAGCCAGAAGCATTCTTGTAAAATCAGTTAAGCCATTGCAAAAAATATCACGGGGTGAAGTCATGAGCCCTAAATATTCCAAGGCTTTCCTGACTTCATAATTTTCCATATTTGTAAATGAAGAAATTCCATTGTAATTAAAGTAGAGAGGTGCATTTGTGATATAATCTCCCTCTGAACTTATACGGTAAAATCCATCTTTGTCTTCATTTATATATTCCAGAGCATCATTTACAGTATCATTCCATAATTTATATGTATCTGTATTATTATGAGGATACAAACCCGGATTTTTATAATATCCGGAATATCCGTTCACCACAGTCTCTGCTATCACAATCATTACAAGAAGCATTTCCATGCCCTTTTTATTATTTTCCGAATTATTGTATTTTTCATAAAGACTTAGCCAAACAAAATAACCAATCAGAAAAGAAGCATTGATTATCAGGTATTTCCAAGTATTTTTCGGATATGATAAATATTCCATCTGATACAAAGGTTGAATATATTTACACACAACATAAATACCTATGTTGATAAAAATCAGAAGGAATAATATCTTTTTTTTGATATCAGTGATATATTCTGATTGTTTGCAGGCAACAACACAAAGAAGAAAACTGATAATAAAAGAAAATCTGTACGGATCCCCGTCCGGAGCATCAAAAAGATGCCAAAACAAATATAACGGCTTTAATAAACATGATATAAACATTATGACAATCAAAGTTGTGAAAACTATTTTTTCGTCAGATTTTATCCTTTTATTAAAAAAATACAGCGGGAATAGTATAAGCGTTGGTAATCCGCAGTATATATATGGATAAACCGTATAATAGCCACATACCTGCCCAACAAACAACTGATTGTAGATATCAAGTATGTTTAATTTATGCATTTCAACCATGGAAGTTGCGTCTTCTGCATATTTTGTCATTATAAAATAGGCAGTAGGATATAATATTACCCCCAATAATCCGGCTGTGAAAACTATCACGAGTCCAAAAATCAGTAATTTTTTAATGATAGTTTTTAAACTATAATTATTAATAAAAATCATATATAGGATTAGATAAAACAAACTGAAAAAACCTACTATATATGCTGAATAATAAAAATTTAAAAATATATATAAATATGCTCCGCTCATCATTCTGAATTTACCGTTATCAGCAAATTTTGATACTAAAAACAAAATAAGTGGTAACATATAAATCGCGTCCGCAAATTGTAAAATTGCCGGTACATAAACAACCCAAAAAGCGCACATTGCATAACATACTGAAAATATAACTGTACGTATACCTTTTATATTCCAAACCTTATCCATATACAGATAGAAGAAACATGAGGTAAGACCGGCTTTAATTATGAGGATTACAACCGTAATAATAGAATAGTCAAAATTATGAAAAATCAGATAAAACGGCATCGATATATTAAAAATCATCATTCCGGATAAACCGATATACGAATTAATTCCAAGTTCTGACGCCCACGTGTATGAGACACTCTTCCCCTTTATTAAATTATCATAAAAAGTCATAAACGAAGGAATAACACCATCTAGTGTATCACCGTCAAGCAAAATATATTTGCCCCCAGCCATTTGAGAGTATGAAAGAAACATATAATACGCCAAGGCACCCAAAATAAAACTTAATATATAATTGTTTTTGCAAATATTTTTCATTGCTATCTTCAATCTCTATAACCTCAAATATAAAAATCTTATATTAATAAACTAAACACAAAGCTCCGATTGTAAAATAAATCCGAAAAAGTGACTATAATTAAAAGTCCACAGAGCAAACTTCTTCGATAAAATGTTTGATGCTATACAAAATCCAGAAACGGACTTATCTATTGAATTATTATATTCTACCACAACTACCAATAAAAAAGGTAATCATCTTTCATTTAAGAAATAAATTATTATTACTCTCAGGCATAGAATCTGCGACATCGAAACTTTATTATTATGCAAATCCATACACATTTAAGTAGAAGAATCTGTTTATTTCCATAATTGATTAAACCATTTCTTCAATAGAAAAAAAGATTGATTAATCCACTGCCCAGGAAATCTCAGATATCTATTTAATACATTATTTTGTAATATTTTTTCATAAAAAAACCTCCCCAACTAGGGGAGGTTTTAAGCTTATCGATTCTAAAAGATTAGAAAGTTTCTGCTCCTGTAAGTGTTCCTGCATAAATACATGATGATGCAGTATCAGTTGCAGGTGTCTGAGCAGATGTGTTCTTTGCACCTGAAGCATCTGTGCTAGGAAGATAAACAATAATATTAGATCCATTGGGTCCAAAGTAAACACTAAATGTCTGAGATTTAGCATTGTTAGACTTGAGCTGTTTCTGAAGTGTAGCATCAATACCTGAAGTTCCGGTTGAAAGAAGATCAGCTACATTTGTTTTGAAAGCAGCAATAGTAGCCTTGCTACAAACTGAGTCAATTGATGTGTAACTAACTGCAATTGCAGAAGTAACGTCAGTATAGTTCTTGTCTGTAACGATTGCAGGATCCATAACTGTTGTCTGCATAGCAGTTCTTACTGAATCACAAATCTGTGTGTCTGCTGATACATTTGCCTTTTCAATGTACTTGATGAGCTGAGGTGCCATAACACCAACAAGGATTGCCATGATGGCAATAACGATGATAAGTTCTACGAGCGAAAAACCTTTGTTGTTCTTCATTTTTGTTTTCTCCTTTTCTTTTTTTGATAGTTTGGAGCTTCGACACACTGTCCTTGCTCCCCTCGTATGAGTCTATATTATCACTCGGCCTTTTTGATGTAAATACCTGATTAGGCAATTTATTTGTAATTCATTTTCACGAATTAAAATATCCGACACAATTGCGCCGGATTCAAGTAACAATCTCATAATTTCATCCTCTCTGCTCTTACTTCATCCAAGGACAACGGGCGGCCTGCTACTCCTTTCATGCTGTAAAAATCTATGTCATCCTCATCATTTGCAGTTACAGGCATCAAAATTACTTTAAATAACTGCCCGGCAAAATTATTCGGTAAATTTATTAATTTCAGGTCTTCTCTTTTAGCATATGTTGTGTATTTCATTAAGATCAACCTCCTTTTTTATTGTAACTACTCTTTATATTTATATTATACCAAAAATCCGGCACTTTCGTACCGGATTTTCACATTTATTGTTAATATGTTTATTTCTACTGAATTTATGATGTAAGCGAATCGTACAGTGTAAACATGGGAGCGAAAATAGCGAGCGCCATATAACCTACTACAACCGCCATAACCATGATGATTGCAGGCTCCATCATTGTGGTGAGCTGCTCTGTAGCCAGGGCAACGTCTTCCTCGTAGTAGTTAGCCACGTTCTCAAGCATGGTCTCGATATTACCTGTCTCCTCTCCGATTGAAACCATATGTACGACCATGGGAGGGAAAAGACCACAGCTCTTAAGGGGTTTTGAAAGAGGGAGGCCTCTCATTACCTGCTCTTTTGCGTCCTTCATCGCTCTCTTATAGAGGAGGTTTTCCATTGACTTACCTGTTATCTCAAGGGCATCAGTCATCGATACACCAGCTGCCAGAAGTGTACAAAGTGTACGACCAAGTCTTGCACATGCTGACTTAGTCTTGATATTACCGATAAGGGGTATCTTAAGCGCCATCGAACTTGTTACTTCCTTACCTGCATCGGTAGATGCATACCACTTCCACAAACTGATAGCACCGACAATTATAATAAGCATCAGCCACCACCATGACACAAAGAAATCTGACACATGGACGAGAACCATTGTAGCGGCAGGCATTTCTGTATTAAGATCCGCAAACATTCCCATGAATGTAGGTACTACGAATATCATCATTGCAGCAATAACTATTACAAGTACGACTATAAGGATTATCGGGTATGTAACAGCCTTCTTAACTGCCTGATGGAGCTGATCATCCTTCTCAAACTGGATAGCCATACGCTCAAATGATTTATCAATAGAACCCGATGCTTCACCGGCTTCAACCATGTTGTTGAGCATCTCAGGGAATACACCATCGTTCTTTTTCATCGCTGTCGCAAGGGAATCACCTTTTGAAATATCGCGGTGTACATTCTTGATAGCATTCTCAAGAGACTTGTTTTCTGTCTGGTTACCAAGCATTTCAAAGCAGTCTACAACAGGTACACCGGCTCTGTTGATGCTGGCAAACTGATGACAAAATACTGCGAAATCTCGGGGAGTTACTTTTTTAGCTGCTCCGAGATTGAGCGTCTTGCCAAGTCCTACTGCCTCTTCACAGCTGATGACTGTAAAGCCCTGATTCTTCAGGAGTTTCATACATTCATCTTTTGTCTTGGCCTCAAGGACTTTCTTTTGTTCCTTACCTGAGGAGGTTAAGTACTTACAATTAAACTGTGCCATTTGTTCCCACCTTTACTAATTTAATTAGTTTTGTTTTTATTATTATCAGCCTCGCCGGGCTGTTTAATACTGCATAATCCAAAGTGCGCGTTATAAATATTATGCTCCCGCTTCGGTCTGCTCTTCCTCAGAGCTCATTGCACTGGCTGCAGTCTGGGCATCCATATCATATGCCACACGCATCATCTCGGATACTGTAGTGATACCGTCAATTACGTTTCTGGCACCTGACATCTTCAGGGTATTCATACCCTCTGCCTTTGCAGTATTCTCAATGATCTCAGCTGTAACCGTCTCATGGAGTACACGTCTGATATTAGCGGATATAGGCATGATCTCATAGATAGCTCTTCGTCCCTTGTATCCGTTACCGCACTTATCGCATCCTACCGGTGAATAAATGGTAAGGGGTTTATCCTGGGGCCAGTCAAGGAGCTTCTTTTCCTGTGGTGTAGCTTCGTGAGGAGCCTTGCAATCAGGGCAGAGTCGCCTTACCAGTCGCTGGGCAATGATACCAACAACCGCATCACCGATCATGTAGGGCTCAACACCCATATCGATGAGTCGTGTAATTGATGCTGATGTAGAGTTTGTATGTAGTGTAGAGACAACGAGGTGTCCTGTGATAGATGCCTGTACAGCTATCTGGGCAGTCTCACCGTCTCGGATCTCACCGATCATGATGATATCCGGGTCCTGACGGAGGATGGATCTTAATGCTGATGCGAATGTCAGTCCGGCTTTAACATTTACCTGTACCTGGTTGATACCGGCGATGTTGGCCTCGACAGGGTCCTCAACTGTGATAATGTTTACATCAGGTTTATTAAGTTCGTTCAGAACCGTATAACATGTAGTAGATTTACCGGAACCTGTAGGTCCTGTAACCAGGATGATTCCGTGGGGGTTATTCATGATACCGTCAAGTTTGACCTCATCGTCAGGATAGAGACCGAGGTTACTCTTGGCCTGAGTCAGTCCCTGCTTCTTGGTAAATCGCATAACCGTCTTTTCGCCGTATACTGTAGGCAGTATGGAAACTCGGATATCATACTCAACACCGTCTACCACATATGTGATACGACCGTCCTGAGGTTTTCTCTTTTCTGAGATATCAAGACCTGAGACGATCTTGATACGGGCTGTCATGGCTGAGAGCATGGTACGTGAGTACTCTGCGTCGATCTGAAGCATACCGTCTACTCGGTTACGTACTCGTACGCCGTGCTCCATGGGCTCAACATGCATATCGGATGCACCTTCACGGATAGCCTGCTGCATCATGCTTCGTACGATCTTAACGATGGGAGCATCGCCGATAGCGTCGTCTTCTTCTTTATCTTCCTCATCTCCGTACTCTGCGGCATGCTGGGTCTCAAAGTCCTCAACCGCCTCCATTGTAGATGCTTTACCGTATATCTTATCAAGAATGATGGAAATATTTCTCTGAGCTGTGAAGTATGGCTCAACCTCCATACCTGATGCCATCTCGACATCATCAATCACGAGGAGGTTGTCAGGCTCTGACATTGCCACTTTGATGATATTGATATTGTCCTCATCAAATCCGAAAGGAAGTACCTGATGTTTTTTGATTAGAGCATCGCCAACGATTTCAAGGGCCTTGGGATCGTAATCCTTAAGTTCCTCTCCCGAAACAGTCTTAAAGCCACGCTCATTTTCCATGAAGTCAGTGAATGCTTCTTCTGAAATAATATTAAGAGCCATCAGGGTCTCACCGAGACGGGTACCTCTTGATTTCTGCTCTTCAAGTGCTTTCTGGAGCTGCTCTTCCGTAATGATACCGGCATCGATGAGCATATCTCCGAGTCGCTTCTTAGCACCAAAAATTGCCATTGTTTATCCCTCCTAAATTCCGGGCATAATGCACCAGGGCGCACACACCCGTAAAATATTATGCCACAAGACTTTCAAAAAATAAACACTTTTATTAATAAAATGCCATGTTTTTATTTTTTTTCGTGCATCATCGACAATAATGTACTGTCTCATTGTGCAATTGTAATTTGCATACTATATTTATATGACTTCATATCTTCCACCATGTTCTTTCACTACTCCCTTCATGGTCATCTCCATGAGTTCCACCATTATGACATTTACAGGCATGCTTCCTGCCAGCCCCGAGTAAATCTCCTCTGTTCCTGCCTGCTGCCCTTTATCTTTCAGATATTCATATATCTTTACCTGATTTTTCGATAATCCCGCCGGGGTATGCTTCTTAATCCCATCAGGATCTTTCGATCCCCACTTCTTCCCCTTTGATGTAAATATTGCCTCCAGCTGATCAAGTATGCACTCAGCATTCATGGCCACTCCGGCACCTTCTCTTATGAGATTATTGCAGCCTTTGCTCAGTTCATCCGTATTTCTCCCCGGCACTGCAAATACATCCCTTCCTTGTTCGAGGGCCATGTTTACCGTGATGGATGTACCGCTCCTCATTCTCGATTCTATTACGAGGACTATGTCCGACAATCCGCTTATGATCCTGTTTCGCTTTGGGAAGTTTGTATTAACCGGCCTTGTCCCGGGTGGATATTCCGATATAATGCCTCCCTTTTCTTTCAGTGCCTCATATAGTTTTTTATTTCCCGGTGGATAGCAGACATCCGCGCCTGACCCCAGTATCCCATAGCTTTTACCGCCTGTATCCACAGCTGCCCTCTGGGATATCCCGTCTATACCGCTGGCCATACCGCTTATCACCGTGACTCCGTTTCTCGCCATCTCCGTACCAAAGTATTCAGCCATCTCCCTGCCGTAACTGCTGCATGCCCTGGCGCCTATTATCCCTATTGCAGGCTTATCTTCCTCCGGCAGCTCTCCATAATAAAACAGCCCATACGGGAGCGCTGGTATATTTTTCAGCCTACCCGGATATTCACCCATACCTATGGTCACCAGTTTCATATCAGGATATTTTTTTATAAAAATCTCATATTCTTTTTCCGGGTCAAAGTTTTTCCTGTGCTTTGCCAGCACCTCATACTGTTTTTCAGTCAGAACCTTTGCAGTTATCAGATTCTCTCCGGCAGATTTATATACCGTCTCCTCATCTCCGTATATGGCCAGGAGCCGCCTCATCGCCGCTCCTCCCAGCTCCTCAAGGCATGCGAAAAAATATTTATACATCATATTCCGTTCCCCCAGTATTTATCTTCTATACCTCTGTAGCACACAGCCTCCATAATATGTTTTTTCTTGATATCCTTATCTCCGTCTATGTCTGCGATCGTCCTTGCGACCTTCAATATCCTGTGATATCCTCTGGCACTTAAGTTCATCTTTTCATAAATTTCTTCTACCAGTTTCCTTTCCTCCCTTCCAAGCAGTATAAACTCGTCCATGTCTTTGGGACTCAGCTGTGAATTAAATTCAATTCCCTTTCCTTTGTATCTCTCCTTTTGTATCTCGCACGCATTCATCACTTTCTCCCGCATATATCCGGAGCTCATACCTTTCTTTTCCCCGGAAAGATCGTTTAACGTGATCTTGGGTGTCTCTATGCATATATCTATCCTGTCAAGGATCGGACCTGACAGTTTAGACAGATACCTCCTTATCTGCTCAGGCGTACAGGTACAGCTGTTCATATCCGGATAATTGCCGCACGGACACGGATTGATCGCCGCCACCAGCATAAACTCAGCCGGAAATTCATAGCTTCCGTATGTTCTTGAGACAATTACCTTTTTGTCCTCCATGGGCTGGCGGAGTATCTCGAGGCTGGCCGATGAGAAATGTACGGCCTCATCCAGAAAGAGTATGCCCTTATGGGCCCTTGATATCATCCCGGGCCCCGGTATCCGTCCGCCTCCCGACATAGCCGCATCCGATATGGTATGGTGAGGACTCATAAACGGCCGTTTTAGCACCATGGATTTACTTTCATCCAGGAGTCCGCATACGCTGTATATCTTTGAGACCTCCATACTCTCATCTATGGAAAGCGGCGGCAGTATCCCCGGCATCCGTTTTGCAGCCATAGTCTTCCCTGCTCCCGGTGGTCCTATCATGAGTACATTATGAAATCCTGCCGCAGCTATCATGAGCGCCCTCTTTAGACTCTCCTGGCCACAGAGGTCTATATAATCTTCATCCGCTTTTGACTGTTCTTCATTAAAAAGATTTTTTATATCAACCGTGACTGGAGGTATGATGATATCCTGCATAGCAGGATCTGCACCAAGGTATTCAATGAGTTCTTTTATATTTGAGACGCCGGTGATCTTTACGCCTTCCACTACTGCTCCTTCCCTTGCATTTCCTTTAGGTATGATCATGTGCTTTATACCCTGGCGTTTTGCCTCCAGTGCCATCGGGAGTATTCCGTGTATGCGTTTTATCTCTCCGTCTAAAGAGAGTTCTCCTGCAAAGAGTATCCCCCTGGTATTTTCCTCAGGTATCATCTTCATTGAAGCCAGCAGCGCCACAGCTATGGGGATGTCATACGCCGTTCCTTCTTTCCTGATATTGGCAGGTGATATGTTTATTGTGATCCTCGCCGGCGGCAATGATATGCCACAATTTTTAAGGGCAACCCTCACCCTCTCTTTAGCTTCTTTTACCTCCGTACCGAGGAGTCCTATCATATCCATACATGGCAGACCGCTTGATACATCCGCCTCCACATTTATTATTTTGCATTCGAGTCCCTGTATGGTCCCCGATAAGATATTAGTAACCATTAATTATTCCTCCTGTTTTTTCCACGCAAAAAACGCCTGTTAAGTAACAGACTGATAAACACAAAACATCAGGAAATAACGGGATACTCCGTCCTTGAATAAATGATTAAAAACGATAAATGATAAATATATTAATGTCCTGCCAAATTTTAAATTGGCAGGACACCGATAAACATAAAATTACTTAAGCTTTGCAATCATACCGTCGGGATCAACAGCATACTGGATTGCCATCTCCTTGGAGATCTTGCCTTCCTGGTAGAGAGCCATGATAGCCTCGTCCATAGCGATGTTACCGATCTTTCTGGTAGTCTGCATAACTGAGAGGAGCTGATGTGACTTACCTTCACGGATAAGGTTTCGTACAGCCGAGTTGGAAATCATAACCTCGAATGCTGCCGCACGTCCTCTGCCATCAACAGTAGGAATCAGCTGCTGGGATATAACCGCCTCAAGAACGTTAGCAAGCTGTACTCTAATCTGCTGCTGCTGATGAGGAGGGAATACGTCGATGATTCGGTCTACGGTAGATGCAGCACCGATTGTATGCAGTGTTGAAAGGACAAGGTGACCTGTCTCGGCTGCAGTTACGGCAACGGAGATTGTCTCGAAGTCTCGCATCTCTCCTACGAGGATAACATCGGGATCTTCTCGGAGTGCTGCACGAAGCGCGTTTGCATAGCTCATTGAGTCAAATCCGATCTCACGCTGGTTAACCATTGACATTTTGTGAAGATGCAGGTACTCAATAGGATCCTCAAGCGTGATGATATGTGCATCTCTGTGCTCATTAACCTGGTTAATGATAGATGCAAGTGATGTAGACTTACCTGAACCTGTAGGTCCTGTAACGAGGATAAGACCACGCTTTCTTGTATAAAGATCAACGAATGCAGGCGGGAGTCCCAACTGCTCCGGTGAAGGTACTACTGTATTAACCGATCTGAGCGCCATGGCTACAGAACCACGCTGACGGAATGCATTTACTCGGTAACGTCCGATACCGTCTACCGCAAAGGACATATCAAGCTCACCCTTGCTGTTGAAAATCTCTCGCTGATGGTCTGTTGTGATTGAAAGAAGCATCTCAAGTGTATCATCTGCAGTAAGCACAGGGAAATTCTCCATACTTACAAGGTGACCGTTTACTCGCATCTTAGGCGGCAGAGCAACCGTAAGGTGAATATCAGATGCCTTGGACTGAAGGGCTGTATAAAGCACTTCATTAATATTTACTGCCATGTTTCTACCTCTCTTTTATTTTTTATGAGTCGTAACCCACATTTCTCCCATAAACAACAATTTATTTTACCAAATGAAATATATATGTGTAAAGTATTTTTGTGTATTATTACAAATAATTATTCACAAAATCCACACTGTCTGTTTTTACAGAAATACCTCTGCCGTATGTCTCCGATACATGCTGGGGAAACGAATTGTTAATCCTGTAAAATGACGATTTATAATTATACACACAGAGCTTGTCAAACGGAAATCTGATGACAGACGGATATTTCATATCCACTCCAAACTCCAGTATCAGCAGTTTTTTATTTACGGTCGTCTGCAGGAATTTCTTGTATTTATCAAATTCATCAATATATCCCTCCTCCATATACTCTTCGGCGAGAATATTGTTGTATACAAGTTTCTCTCCACATACGGGGCATACCATATTCGCTGTATCCTTTACCTCATCGGGAGTCATCAGATGGCTTTTGCACTGAAGGAGCCTTTTTGTACCGCAGGGCGCCACTATCTTTTCATCCTCCCCGTTAAATACATCATATATCACATCGTCGTATGCGAGAGTGATGATATAATGCTTCTTATCGCCTATCAAAGCACGGATCTTTTCATATCCCCTGACGGCCTCTGCCTTCGGGATTCCGTCGCTTTCGGTTATCTCCGGCGTCTCATCGCTGTACCATTCCCTGCCAAATCCGACCAGTATGAAATCTGCGTCCTCTGATGCTTTTTTTATGTCTTCTGCTGTCTTTTGTAAATCGCTATTCATCGTCCAACAACTGCTCTTTTTATTCCAATCTATTCTTACGCATAAAATGAGCCGGCCATCAGCCGGCTCAGAAATATATCATCGTTAAAATTATACTCTGCCAAGTAATCTGTCAAGTTCTGATACAAGGTTTCCGATCTCAGGTTTTGAGAGCTGAGCATCTGCGCCGAGCTGCTCACCCTTTCTCCTCATCTCATCATTGATAAGTGATGAGAAGATAAGTACGGGGATAGTCTTTAAATCCTTATCATCCTTGATGAGTTTTGTCAGCCTGTGTCCGTCCATAAGAGGCATCTCAATATCGGTGATGACTGCATGAATCTTGTCACCGATGGTACCTTCCTCATGACATTTCTCGATATAATCCCAGGCCTGCTGGCCGTTCTCTGTATGGGTGACGCTTGTATATCCCGCTTTCATGAGGGAATCAACGATCAGCTTGTTAAGCAGCGGTGAATCCTCTGCAATGAGAATAGGCTCATCGCACCTCTCCCTGACTCCGAGTTCTTCAATAGCCTCAACCTTAAGGCCTGTCTCGGGACTGATATCAGTCACGATTTTCTCAAAATCGAGGATGATGATAAGCTTTCCGTTTAACTTAACAATACCTGTAGCCACGCCGTCCTCTGCTGTGTTTATCGTCGCATCGGGCTTGATGATATCTCTCCATGAGAATCTGTGGATACCTACCACAGCCTCTACATGAAAAGCTATATCCAGGTGGTTAAAGTTTGTTATGATAAAAAGTCCCCCTGCCTCAGACTCTCCTCTCTGGAGACAGTTGCGCAGGTCGATAGCGGTGATCATCACATCACGGGGCATAAATATACCCTCTATTGATGGATGAGCATTGGGTACCGGAGTAACAGCCTGATAAGGGATGATCTCCCTGATCTTTGCAACGTTGATACCGTACGAATTGCCACCTAAGGTAAACTCAAGTATCTCAAGCTCATTGGTACCGTTTTCAAGTAAGATTTTTGAATCCATGTCACACCTCTTTTATTTTATACTTTTAAAAAACAGGAACTCACTTTTTGTATTATAGCACAATTTTTTTGTAAATGTCAGAGAAAATATGTGCAAATTTATAGTAATGTTTTATCAGCTGTCTCGCCATTACATTTTAATTTCATCGTCACGGATGATATCGCAGCGGCGTCATCTCCCGACATCTCGATTATCACAACCGCCTGCTTTGTCTCGCCCGCTCCTATGGTATCCCGGTAATTAATGAAATCATCTGTCAGAAGTGTTGTCAGTGCCGTCTTGGAACGGCCGTCCACTTTAAATGAAATATGCTGATCTATCGATGCGATATCAAGCATCATGTCCGATCCGCTGTTGTTAGTCATGTTAAAAGTAAAGACCACCAGTTTGTTGCCTGATGTCGCATAGCACACGCCCTGCCAGCTGTTTTCCTCTGCCGTAGCGGGATATGAGTCACATACATCAAAGTGATCATACTCAATATCAACACCGGATAATCCGAGAAACTCATCAATATCCGTGTATACAGGTGCCTGTGATTCTCCGCCTCCGGATGAGGATGAGCTCTCCGCTTCCTTTTCGGCTTCTTCCTGGGCTGCCAGCTCTTCTGCCAGTTCTTTCTGCCTTGCGACCTCCGCCTTCATGGCTGCGGTATCTTCCAGTTTCTGCTGCTGCTTTGCGATCTCTTCATCGGTTAGCATGGTGCTCTTGTAATTTTTGTCATATTTAAGCAGGAGCATCGCGGAATATTCCACTACCTGGGCCCGCTGATCCTCTGTCATCTCCGGTATGGCATTACCGCATCCCGTAAAGACAAGCAATGATGCAATTATGATCATTAATGCTCTAATTTTTTTCATCTGTACCCTTTTTACCTTTAACCTCGCGTACTATGTACTGGGGAGACTGATTGAGCGATATGTATATACGCCCGATATATTCACCTATCATTCCGAGCATCACGAGATTCACTCCACTCAAAAATGTAATGGTCGCTATGATTGCACTGAATCCCAGTACTTCGTTTATGCCGGCTATCTTCATGATGATCGTCACGATACCGTATATAAAACTGCCGATAGCCATCAAACCGCCTACACCCGTTGCTATCCTTAAGGGCTTTATACTGAATGCCGTAAATCCGTTCAGCCAGAGGTTTATGAGTTTACCGAGAGTGTATCCCGACTCCCCCGTAGTCCTGGCCCTGTGATTGACCGGTACATTTACGATCTTGTTTGTGGACCTGAGTACCAGTCCGATCACATACGGATACGGATTTGTATATTTGATCATCTCATCGACGATAAATCTCTTTACTGCAAAATAACTGGAGATAAACAAATCCTTTGGTTTGCTTAGTATGAATCTCAGCATCAGCTCGTTTAACCTGCTGCCCATATTTCTGAATGCAGAGTGCTGCTTATGATCATATCTTGCATAAGCCACATCCACATTGTCATTTAGGGCATCTATCAGCTTGCCAGCCTCATTTGCAGGGGTCTGACCGTCATCATCAAGGCATACGATTATATCTCCGGATACATAATGAAAGCCTGCCATCAGAGCCGCATGCTGACCGTAATTCTGATTGAGATTTACACCTGTGATATTATCATGGCTTTTGCACAGAGATTCTATTACCGAAAACGTATTGTCGGGCGAGGAATCATTTACGAGTATTATCTCGTAATCCTTTCCCGTCATCGTTTCATCTATCTCTTTTACTACATTTTCAATTGTTTTTTCTGACCTGTAACAGGGTATGACAAAGCTTACCATTCGTTAACCTGTCTCCAATAAAATAATCACAGTATATTTTATCAGATTTACCCCTTTTTATAAACAATTTATTTTTCGGAAAGGACAAAATAAAATCTGACTCCGTCCTCCTCATTTACTACTCCGTAGTCGCCTCCGTGGGCCTCCATAACTGCCTTTACAATAGAGAGTCCGATGCCGCTTCCTCCGTATTCTCTCGTATGGGCCTTGTCAACTTTGTAAAACTTATCCCATATACGTCCGATGGAATCATCCGGTATGTTTTTACCTGTATTAAATACCGATACCTTTACCCTGTAATCATCCATCCGCTCCATGGAGACTCTGATCAGCTTTCTGTCATCCACATGGTTCACCGCATTGTTAAAGTAATTTCTGAATACTTCCTCGATCTGGTATTCATCCGCCCACACATATACATCCTCAAGGATATCAGACTCGACGTTTATACCCTTTGGTGCCGCGATCATCTCACCGCTTGATGATAAACAGTTCTTCACAAGGTCAGTCAGGGAGAATCTCACAAAGTCCGGCGTATTGTTTCCAAACTCCAGGGAATTAAGCTGCATCAGCTGTTTTACCATATGATTCATCTTTTTTGCTTCATCCATGATGACATCACAGTAAAACTCCCTGCTCTCCTCATCCTCGCATGCCATGTCCTTAAGACCTTCCGCATATCCTGATATCAGGGCTATAGGCGTCTTTAATTCATGGGATACGTTGGCGAGAAATTCCTTTCTCATATCATCCAGTTTTGTCTTTTCCTCCACATCAGCCTTCAGTTTTGCATTGGCAGACTTTAGCTGGCCGATGGTAGCCTCCAGGGTATCCGACATCTGATTAAAGTTCTCTCCGAGGATATCTACTTCATTATGGTGATGCCCCTCGTATCTGGCTGTAAAATCGAGTTCTTTCATACGCTTTGATATGCCCGTCAGTTCCATAATGGGAGCCGTGATTCTCTGTGTGACAAAATATATTAAGGCAAATGATAAAAAGAGTCCCAGGATACCTATATAGACCAGGAAACGTCTGAACTGCATGGCACTCTCCCTAATACCCTCCGTGGCGCACCTGACCATAAAGAAATCCCCGTTATCAAGGGTTCCGTACATGGTGATATAGTCTGTCTGGCCGTCAGGTTCCCGGATATTGGCCACAATATACTTATCATTTTCCTCTATGATATCCGGCTCATCGGACGTGGTTGCAATGATCAGACTGCGGAGCATCTGATTAAACTCGTCTGGATTATTGACAGAGCTGATGACAGTATTGGAGCTTGCGTCAGTGATTATAAAACTGATATTGTATGTAAAGCATATATGTCCCATATCATTTTCAAAGTCCTCTATATCGGACTCTTCCATATCATCGAGATTATATGCATTCAGGGTCTCATATGCTTCAAGGAGATGCTTTTTTGTGATTGAAGTATAATATCTCTCAAGGAAAAAGAAATTTAGACACCAGTTAAACAAAACGGTGCATGCCATAATAAGCACGCACCGCAATATTATCTGACTCTTTATTGTCCTGCTGCGGCAATCCTTTATATTTTTACCTTTTGCTGTCATATCCCGTTACCTGTTATCAGGAGAAAATTTATATCCAAGGCCCCAGATGGTTGCTATCAGATTGCCCTTTTCTCCAAGCTTTGACCTTAATTTCTTTACATGCGTATCAATGGTTCTCGCATCTCCAAAGTAATCATAGTTCCAGACATTATTGAGAATCTTTTCTCTCGACAAAGCTATACCGCTGTTTTCGATAAAATATGTGAGGAGTTCAAACTCCTTATATGAAAGGTCCACCGGCTTGTCATCCACAAAGACCTGATGGGCGCTCTTGTCTATCTTTATCCCCGCCACTTCTATCAGATCAGGCTCGCCGGTACTGCCCGTGCGACGCAGTATTGCCTCTATCCTGGCTACAAGTATCCTGGGGCTGAATGGTTTTGATATATATTCATCCACTCCCAGCTCAAATCCCTGGAGTTCATCCTGCTCGTCACTCCTTGCAGTCAGCATTATAATAGGCACCTTCGATGACTGACGTATCTCCCTGCACACTTCCCATCCGTCCATCTCAGGCATCATTACATCGAGGACTATGAGGGCTATATCCCTGTCATTATAAAATTTATCTACTGCCTCAACGCCGTTTGATGCTTCTATTACTTCATAGTTTTCCTTTACAAGAAAATCCCTGACAAGCTTTCGCATCCTGCTCTCATCATCGACAACAAGTATCTTCATATGCGGTCCTTTCTGAATGGTTTACTGTACTTTACTGTCATGATTATAATAAACAAATGTGAACATTTAGTGTTTTCTTAAAAATCATTTTGTGTCTTTATCAGTCAGCGTCCCGCAGCTCCTTTTCCCTCTCGTTAAGCTCTTTTTCTTTATCTTCCAGCTGCTTTTGCCACTCGGAGTACTCATTCTGTATCTGCTGTCTGTAGTTTAATATGGTAGGACCACCGGAGGCGATATTTATGCCAAACATGATGACGAGGAGCACAACGAGAAATGCGATGATCATTTTGTAGATGATATTGTCCGTCTTTCTCTGCTTTACCTTTAATGTCCTGTAGGCCTTGCTTTTTTCAAGCTCCAGAATCCTTATCTTATCAAGATATTTCATTCGCTCTTCTTCAAAAGGATCATCCCCGTCAGCAGCCGGCTTCTCATTTTCGCTTACTGCATCGGTTGCCGGTTCGGTTTTTTCAGATATCTTTACCGGAACTTCTTTTACTCCCTGCAGGAATTCATCAACCCTGATGGGAGATATATTGTCTTTATAGAGATCCTGCTGCTCATTCAGATAATCCTGGAGATGAACCAGGTACAGTATGCCTTCCGGCGTATGAAATACTTTACTGTCTATCATTTTGTTGTACAGCATATATACAAGCTTGGGATTTTCATAATCCACCTGACCCTCGAGCTTCATTATCTTGTCCTGCTCCTTAAGGGCCTCCATCGCCTTTTCATCATCTGAATACTCAAAATACCCCACTACTTTTCCCATGCATACCTCCGTTTTATACTGCCTGTATACAAATAATTCCCCACAGATCATGCAGGGAATTAAAACATATATATCGATATTATCTTATTTAAGCATCATTTTCTTGAGCTCATCCATGAATGTATTTACATCCTTGAACTCTCTGTAAACAGAAGCAAATCTTACATAAGCAACGGCATCGAGCTCATGAAGCTTGCTCATGAGGATCTCTCCGATCACAGATGATGGAATCTCCTTTTCCTCTCTGCTAAATATCTCTGCCTCAACCTCGTCGATGAGTTTTGTGATATCAGCTGCGGGCACAGGTCTCTTGTGACATGCCACGATTACGCCGTCCTCGATCTTCTTTCTGTTATATGTCTCTCTGTTGTTGTCCTTTTTGATGACTATGAGAGGTATTGTCTCTACTTTTTCATATGTGGTAAAGCGCTTGTTGCACTCATCGCAAACTCGTCTTCTTCTGATAGAATTATTGTCTTCTGCAGGTCTTGAATCGATGACTCTGGTGTTATCCTGTCCGCAAAATGGGCATTTCATAAAAAATCCTCCTATACCACATACACCCCCGCCTCAGCGGTTTACATAACAATGTATATTATATAGGAGGAAAAAATTTATGTCAACCAAACATCTATATATTCCAGTCCTTAATATTCAATTATTTTTTTTATCAAATCTATATCATCACCTGCCAAAATATAGTATCCGAATCTTGTAGAGCTATCAACTACTTTTCTGTCAGATATACCTTCAATCTCCTCCTCAACAATAATCTCCGGGTGTTCTTTATGCAATCGATTCAAATATTCCAAATCAGATTCATCAAAGATATACTTAATGCCTGCCGCCTTATATTTTTCACCAACTGTTAAATTAGGTTTTTTCCCCAATGCAACATCAATTACTGCTTTGACAAAATCTATACCTGTCGTATATTTTACAAGCGAACTTCCTATACAATCTCCGCCCATTCTACCACCGATTTCGACAATATAAATTTCTTTTGAATCAGTAATTAATATTTCAGAATGAGAAGCACCATTCTTTATTTCCAAAGCATCCAAGGCTTCTGTAACAGTTTTCCTAATCTTATTGATTTCCGTATCAGCGAGTGGCGCCGGTTCAAAATGTCCTTTTTCAATAAAATTAGGTATTCCGGTTGTAAACTTTTCAGTTATCGCCAAAAGTTTGTATTCACCATTATATGAAATACCCTCAATGCTATATTCTTTTCCTTTAATATATTTTTCTATAATTGCTTTTTTCTCAAAACTTACATCTCGAGCCGTGGTTATGGCAGTTGTTATTCCGACATTTGACTCAAGTCTCGTAACTGCCCTGCTTCCGGATCTGTCTGTTGGTTTAACAATAATTGGATAGTCTATACCCAATTTATCATAATCACACAAATCATCTGCCAATATGAATTTGGGGCACAAAACACCATATTCAGATAAAGCTTTTCGCATCTGATATTTGTTAGTCGACTTTCTGGTACATTCAAGTGAATTTCCACAAAGCCCCATTTTATCAGCTACATAGTTAACGGTAACCATCGCCAAATCCGACGCTATACTGCATATACCATTAACCCCAATCTCTTTACATTTTTCCAATATATTTTCTTTTTCAATTATACTTATCGGATAAAAATAATCTGCATTCTTTTCTCCGATATCCCCGGATTTCCATGCAAACACATGTGTTTCATATCCCATATCCTTTGCCTTCAAAATCAAAGGATTTTGAAGATACGAGGCTCCTATTATTGCAATCTTTACCAAATCAGTATTCCCCCTCTTTTCCATTTATTAATTCATCAACTATATACAATGGTCTGTTTTTTGTCTCTGTAAAAATATTCCCGATATAAATCCCTGCTATTCCAAGAGCCCCAAGAATCAATCCTCCTACAAGATAAATTGATGCTACGATTGTAGGCCAACCCATATCCAAATCTCCTACTAAAACAGATCGCAAAATAATGTATACAATATATATTGCTGAAGCCAGCGAAATAAGCAAACCAAATTTTACGGATATAATCAATGGCTTGTTTGACTGTTCTGTTATCAAACTTATTGCTAAATTAACTTTTTTGCGGAATGTATACGCAGACGCTCCGGAAAACCTTTTATCACCTTCAATTTCAATTGTTGTATCTTTAAATCCGAGCCACATCAAAAACATAATATAGTCGCGGCTGTTTTCTCCCATTTCAAGAAATGCATCTATTACTTTTCTGTTTGCAATGCTAAAATTTCCTACTTCAAAATCATATTTCATATCAGAGAAATGATTATATATAATATAAAACATTTTCGATAATAATCTCACCAAGAAATCATCTTTTCTGTTCTTTCTTTTTGAGTAGACTATATCAAATCCCTCTTCTGCTTTATTCCATAAATTTTCAATATATTCCGGTCGATCCTGAAGATCGCAATCCATTACTATAATCCTATCTCCGCATGACGCCTTAAGCCCTGCAGTAATTGCTTTCATTTGTCCAAAATTACGAGAGAGTTTTATACCAACCACTCTTTTATCATCCTGACATATTTTTTTTATTTCTTCCCATGATTTTTGTGGGCATGAATCTTCGACCATTATAATCTCGAAACTTCTACCCATTTTTTCAAGTGTGACAACAATCCGCCTATACAATTCGGAAACTGCTTTTTTGCAACCATATACTGGTATAACAATTGAAATATCCATAGTTTCATCCTCGCATTCCATCATACATGTAAACATAAATATCATTCCACTTTATCATGCTTTTGATTGTTTTAAATAATATAAAGGGAGTCTCTTTTTGCAAATAATCATCGTACTCCGGGTTCATATAGATAAAAATACATTTTCTAGGATTTTTCTTAATATCATTCACAATATTAACTAAAAGTTTTTTAAAAACGTCTTTCGGTACAGGATTAAAGGCATAGAAAAAATCGTATTGACTAAAATCTTTAAAATTAGCTGCATCAGCTTTAAACGCTTTACATCTATTAGAGATTCCAACCTTATTAAAGTTTAGATTAGCAATTTCCACCATCTTATCAGACAAATCAAATCCATCAATTATCTTGAAAGGAAACCCACTCATCATATACATCGCTCGCCCTTTTCCACAGCCAATATCTAATATGCAATCTTCATTACTGATATTTAATTGTTTTAAAGCATAAATAATCTTCCCAGATGAAGGTTGATATTTATTTCCACATTTATCAGAAAATCCTAATTCGCTTTGATTCATCCAATCAGAAAAATCTCCTCCCTTTCTAAATATCTTGTCATTAATACGCGAAAAGAATCTCCATACTTTAGTCAATGAATTATATAAAATCAATTTTATCTCCCCATATAAGACTAGGGATATAATCTCATATAATTATACGAAATTATATCCCTTTAAATTAGTCATTATAATTCAATTATTTTAATGGCAATCCTTGATTGAGAATGACATTCTTCCCATCTTGTCCTTGCCGAGGCAGATTACATTTACGATATCGCCCAGTGTGAGTACATCCTCAACATGCTCGATACGCTCTTTTGCGATCTTTGAGATGTGTACCATGCCTTCCTTGCCGGGTGCGAACTCTACAAATGCGCCAAACTCCTTGATAGAAACGACCTTACCTGTAAACTTCATGCCCTCAGCAAAGTCTGTTGTGATTATCTCAACATACTTCTTGGCTTTCTCCATCATATCCTTGTCTGTACCGCAGATAGATACGCCACCTTCCTCAGTGATGTCAAGTTTTACGCCGCACTCATCCTGGATAGCGTTGATTGTCTTGCCGCCCTTACCGATGACATCGCCAATCTTGTCGGGATCGATAGTGATCTGGATGATCTTGGGAGCGTACTTGCTGACTTCTTTTCTGGGCTCAGCAATTGCAGGCTTCATGCAGTTATCCATGATAAAGAGTCTTGCCTCACGACATCTTGCGATAGCGCCCTCTACGATAGGTCTTGTCAGACCATGGATCTTAATATCCATCTGGATAGCTGTGATACCTTCTGTAGTACCTGTTACCTTAAAGTCCATATCTCCAAAGAAGTCCTCAAGACCCTGGATATCTGTAAGGAGTACGAAATCATCATCTGTATCACCTGTAACAAGTCCGCATGAGATACCGGCTACCATAGCCTTGATAGGTACACCTGCAGCCATAAGTGACATACATGATGCACATGTAGAACCCATTGATGTAGATCCGTTTGACTCAAATGTCTCGGATACGGCACGGATTGCATAAGGGAACTCTTCCTCAGAAGGAAGTACGGGTACGAGAGCCTTCTCAGCGAGAGCACCGTGACCGATCTCTCTTCTTCCGGGTCCTCTTGAAACCTTGGTCTCACCTACAGAGTATGCAGGGAAGTTGTAATGATGCATGTATCTCTTAGTCTTTTCATTTGTATCAAGACCGTCTACCTTCTGTACCTCAGAAAGGGGAGCAAGTGTTACGACATCGCAGATCTGAGTTTGTCCTCTTGTAAACATTGCAGAGCCGTGTACTCTGGGGATGATATCAACCTCAGCTGCAAGAGGTCTGATCTGTGTGATCTCACGGCCGTCAGGACGCTTGTGATCTTTGAGGATCATCTTTCTGACAGTCTTTTTCTGGTACTGATATACTGCATCGGGAAGGATTGCGAGATACTCTTCATTATCTGCAAATGCCTCCTCAAATTTCTCTGTGATCTTTCTGATGTTCTCTTCACGAACCTGCTTCTCGTCTGTGAAGACAGCTATCTCCATCTCCTCAGGTGTTACGATCTTCTTCATAGCTTCGAACATCTCTGCAGGAACTGCACAGCTTGTATACTCGTGCTTCTTCTTGCCAACCTCAGCGCAGATATCATTGATCCACGCGATGATCTTCTGGTTGATATCATGAGCCATGTAGATAGCCTCGATCATCTTTGCCTCAGGTACGATGTTTGCACCTGCCTCAATCATGATGACTTTCTCAGATGTTGAAGCAACTGTAAGCTGAAGGTCTCCGTCCTTCCACTGTACCTGGTTAGGGTTTACGATAAACTCACCGTTTACGAGACCGATCTGTGTAGTAGCACAGGGTCCGTCAAAGGGAATATCTGAAATACATGTAGCGATGGCAGAACCAAGCATAGCCACGAGCTCAGGACGACACTCAGGATCAACACTCATTACGAGGTTGTTAAGTGTTACATCATTTCTGTAATCCTTGGGAAACAGAGGTCTCATGGGTCTGTCGATTACACGGCTGGTAAGGATGGCATTCTCAGATGCCTTGCCCTCACGCTTGTTAAAGCCTCCGGGAATCTTTCCTACTGCGTAAAGTTTCTCCTCATACTCTACTGAGAGAGGGAAGAAATCGATACCGTCACGGGGCTTCTCTGAAGCTGTAGCTGTAGAGAGCACTGTGGTATCACCGTAGTGCATGAATGCGGCACCGTTAGCCTGTGCTGATACTCTTCCGATATCTACGGAAAGAGTACGGCCGCCGATTTCAATACTGTAAGTTTTGAATTCTTTTGCCATTTTGCGAATCTCCTTTTTGTTTTCTTGATATACATGCGGATGCAGGGTGGCTGCCCTGCTGCAGAGGATTCGCGAAAACACTGAGAAAAACATATTTTGCTTTCTGCATTCCAATATGCCCTTTTCAGTGGTCTCGTGCTGTCCTCTGCCTTGGTCCGCGAACTTTTTTATTATATCAATAATATTGCGTTAAAGCAAACACAAAACATCCCCACGTTATACTCCGACTCGGCTGAATAAAAATAATCCCCCAAGCGCATTGCGGTTAGCTTAGCGCGCGGGGGATTATTTTTGCTCTATACGTAAACTACGTCGTTTGCTTATTTTCTGATGCCGAGTTTCTCGATAAGTGTACGATATCTCTCGATGTCAACCTTCTTGAGGTAGTCAAGAAGACCACGTCTCTTACCGATCATCTTGTACATACCACGTCTTGAGTGGTTATCCTTGGGATGCTCCTTAAGGTGAGCTGTGAGCTCCTCGATTCTTGCTGTAAGTACTGCAACCTGTACTTCAGGTGAACCTGTGTCACCGGGCTTTGTAGCGTACTTCTCGATAACCGCTGTTTTCTTCTCTGCTGAAATCATTTTGAATTCTCCTTTACTTTTTATTATGGGGTTTTCATTCCCCGGAAAATAACTGCTGCCCCCGGGTTAAGGACTATGCCTTTATCTGAGTGACAGTTTCGTGCACACGCACAAGGAATAAAATATCATACAGTGAATTGTTTGTAAAGTGTTTATTTTCGATATTCCCTTGAAAACATTATCTCATTCCATTAAAGTATATTAGGTAAGTTTAAATCGGAGGATAAAATAATGCCAGAAGAAATAAAAGATACCAAAAATATTACAGAAAACGAAATCACCGAAGAGACGTCGGCCACTGAAATATCCGATAATACAGACTCGGATAAAAACAACAGTGATTCCCCTGCAAAAAAACACAGATACTGGATCATATCCCTTGTCCTGATAATCATCGGCGTAGGCTTAAATCTTTATCTTGTTAATTTCCTTAAAGATTTCAGCTACTGTATCCAGATAGGACCTTTATCAACCGATATGCTTGTAAAAGGCTCCGGCATTGTATGGACCATAGGTCTCCTCTCACTGCCTGCCTTTATCTATGATGACTTTAAGAAAAAGAAAACATCCGGCTGGATAATAGTCGGCGTGTTAATGGTTCTCTCTATCGGCATCAGCATGTTTTTTACAATCAAGAGCGACAGAGCCGCTCTCGGCCCCTACAACCTTGGTTATAAAGGTTACACCCACGGCGATTACAAGTATGTCATCTCTACCGAAAATGATTACCTCGGCAATACCTATTACATCTACTGGTACCAGACAGGGCCGTTTACATATACCCAGTTCTATACCACATATCTCCCGGATACCGAAGTATGGAAGGAAGACAGGCTGTTCTTAAAGAACTTTGATGATACATATATTGAAATTCTTTATGATGCATTTTACGGATACAAAGCAGATAAGTAATCTTTAATCTGCATATCCATACAGGCGGGTATATCGCCTTTACCCGCATAGATAACCGTCCACAGGACGGTTTTTTCTATTGCCGTCTCAAGATTCCATACCGGCTTCCATCCAAATGTATTTTTTATCCTCGAGCAGTCAAGTTTGAGGTAATTGGCTTCGTGGGGCGCATTCTCCTCCGATGCGTTTATCCATGTCATATTTGCATTTGGATCTATATCATTCCACTCATTGCAGAACAGCTCAACAATATTTCCTGTTGTATAGCAGTCCCTGTCATCGGGGCCGATGTTGTAGTTTCCGGCAAGGGAGGTATCCTCATACTGTCGCATGGCCACCATGAGATATGCCATTACCGGCTCAAGTACATGCTGATAAGGCCTTGTGGAATAGGGATTTCTGACCGTGATATCCTCTCCTTTAAGGGCCGCTCTCACGCAGTCAGGGATGATCCTGTCTTTTGCAAAGTCTCCGCCGCCTATTACATTACCGGCTCTCATAGTACTTATCGCCACATCCCTGTCCTTCATATCCTTAAAGAACGAGTTTTTGTAGCACTGGGTCACAAGCTCCGAGCACGACTTTGAATTGGAATACGGATCATAGCCGTTTAATTCTTCATTCTCCCTGTATCCCCACTCCCACTCTCTATTAAGGTATACCTTGTCGGTGGTTACATTCACAAATGACTTTACTGACTTATGGGTGCGGACACATTCAAGGACATTGACTGTGCCCATTACATTTGTATTATATGTACCGACGGGATCCTTATATGACTCCCTGACAAGGGGCTGGGCCGCCATATGTATCACTATCTCCGGCTGAACCTCATCAAATACCTCCATCAAATGATCAAGGTCGCAGATATCCCCTATATGAGAGTCAACTGCCAGCATGCCAGCCATATTGTAAAGGGCCGGACCGTCAGCCGACTTAAGTGCATATCCTGATACATATGCTCCGGCATTTAAAAGGACTCTGCACATCCACGATCCCTTAAATCCCGTATGACCTGTTATCAGTACTTTTTTGTCTCTGTAGAAATCATTAATCATAAGTTTATTGCCTCAATAATTATCTTTGCCATGTACTCAAGCTTTTTATCATTCATTCCGGGATAAACGCCCACCCAGAATGTGTCATTCATTATTCTGTCAGTATTTTTTAAATCCCCGACGATCCTGTATTTATCTCCCTCAGCTCTCATCTGATCAAAGCACGGATGCTTTGTGAGATTACCCGCAAAGAGCATTCTCGTCTGGATTCCCTTTGACTCGATATAGGGCACAACCTTTTTTCTGTCCATGCCTTCCTTTAATGTGATCATAAATCCAAACCAGCTCGGCTCAGACCCGGGAAGGGCTTCCGGCAGGATTACTTTATCACTGACAGGTGCCAGGAGTTCTTTCAGATATTTATGATTATGCTTCCTCTTTTCCACAAATCCCGGGAACTTCTCTATCTGGGCACATCCCACCGCTGCCTGAAGGTCTGTGGCTTTTAAATTATATCCAAAGTGGGAATATACATATTTATGATCATACCCCTTGGGCAGTTCTCCGTACTGGCCGTCAAATCTGTGACCGCACATATTGTCCTGGCCGGATTCACATACACAGTCCCGACCCCAGTCACGCATTGATTTAATGATCCTCGCAAGTAAAGGATTATTTGTATAAACTGCGCCGCCCTCTCCCATTGTCATATGATGAGGCGGATAAAATGATGATGTACCTATATCACCGATTGTACCGGTAAATACCATACCGCCCTTACCATCAGACACTTTACTGCCAAGAGCATCACAGTTATCCTCCACGAGCCAGAGGTTGTGTTTATCACAAAATTCCTTAACCTTTATCACATCAAACGGATTACCGAGGGTATGGGCAATCATTACGACTTTTGTCTTTTCGGTCAGTGCTTTCTCCAGCATATCCGTATCAATATTGTACTGAGGGATTGTCACATCTAAAAATACAGGCACCACACCGTACTGGATGGCAGGAGTCACTGTTGTGGGGAATCCCGCCGCCACAGTGATCATCTCGTCTCCGGGGCGAACCTGTCTCTCTTTTAAGAGAGGCGAAGTAAGGGTCATAAATGCACACAGGTTTGCAGAAGAGCCGGAATTAACCAGGGCGCAGAACTTTACGCCGAGATATGCTGCAAACTTTTTCTCAAACTCTCTCGTATATCTGCCGGATGTCAGCCAGAATTCAAGGGACGCATCCACGAGATTGACCATCTCATCATGGTCATAAACTCTTTTGGCATAGGGAATACGCTCACCTTCCGTATAGCCGTCTCCGTCTCCCTTATGAAATGCATCACAGTACTCCGATACCATCTTTAGTATCTCTTCCCTTGCCTGCTGTTCATTCATGTTTTCAAACATATTTATCTGACTTTTTCAACCGTACCTTTATCGGTTATCTTATATACACTGTCGCATTTCTCTATCGTACTCATTCTGTGAGCAATGATGAGCATGGTCACCTGTCCATGCAGGTTTTCTATAGCATCCATCACGGCACTTTCAGTCTCATTATCAAGAGCTGATGTTGCCTCATCAAGTATCAGCAGTTCCGGATTGTTATAAAGCGCCCTCGCTATCGCTATCCTCTGGCGCTGTCCTCCAGAAAGGCGTACGCCCCTGTCTCCGACGACGGTATCCAGTCCATTAGGCAGTTGTCTGATAAACGATGATATCTGCGCCTGATTGGCAACAAGCCATATCCTGTCATCATCTATATCTTCTTCCTTAACGCCAAATGCAATATTATTTCTGATCGTATCATCAAACAGATATAAAGTCTGTGATACGTATCCTATATGTCTGTACCAGGACTTTAAATTATTATAGATGCTCTTTCCATCAACTTTAATATCGCCTTTATCAGGGAAAAGCAGTCCCATCACTATGTCAACAAGTGTAGTTTTTCCTGCACCCGATGGTCCTATAATTCCCACAGACCTGCCTTTAATGATCTCAAAAGAAACATCCTCAAATACTTTTCCCGAATCCGGAGCATAAGAAAATGCAAGATTATCCAATTCAATTTTCTCTTTGAAAATAATTTCATTTTGATCCGAATTTTCACAAAATGAATTATTTTTATCTTCACATTTGCCGCTCAATTCCTCGTACACCGCGTCAACTTTGGGTCTGTAAAAATTATACTCTGTAAGCAGACCACTTATTTTTCCGACAGACGGCAACAGTCTGAACGCTGCAACTGCAAAAACGGATAATGTCGGAATGATATCAGCCAGCGCTATCCCTTTAATTGCGCAAAAATACACCCAAAGCATCACACCTGCAATGCAAACTGTTTCAGTAAAAAGCCTTGGTAACTGTGCCAGAAACTGCTGCTCTCTTAAACATTTTCCCGAGAGGTTATTGTATTTATCATATTTATCCCGAAAAAACTGTTCGTGCCCAAGAAGTTTTACTTCTTTCACTCCTCCTATTCCCTGCATTAACCACTTATTCATTTCAGCGGTATAATACATATCGGCTTTACCCAGTTTTTTTATTTTCTTTTTGGAGATTATCAGCACGGCTCCTACGCAAACAAAAAGCAACACAGCCATGTATAATGCCATATAAAAATCAACACAAAAAAGAAGCAATGAGAGTATCAGGCATATAATCATTTCAGACAGTAATTGCAGTAGAGCCTTAACTGTATTAAAGAACCCATCAACGTCTGCCCTGACAGACCTTTGTAAAACTGCAACATTTACCGTCAGATGAAATGAATACGGTTTTTCCAGATATCTTTCGAACATATCTGATGAGAGTCGTCTTCGTCCATCAAATGTAAATTTATATATACATCTGAACATATATGCCAGAAATACATTTTTAAATACATAAATACCTATCAGGATAACACAAAGCATTAAAAGGTTATTATTCTCATTTGTTTCTGACGCCATAGCACCTACGACCGGCAAAACACCTGCAACACCTGCCAGTTCAAGCAAGCCGCCCAAAAGCATCAGAAAAAAAAGCCCTGCCGTTTGTCTCTTTTCCCTGCTTGTTAATATATATTTTATCTCACCAATGCACTTTTTCATTATCCGCTAGTCTCTGCCGGGTTTATTCCTTTTCAAGCCGTCAAAAATTTCATACAGTTTATCCGGTGTTTTTACTGAGTCATATCCATAATAATGATTACAGATTTCACGCTGTTTTTCACTAATACTCTCGTCATAATCAATAAAATATGACTGAAATACATTTAAGGCGTCTGCCATATTATTATTTCGATATGCTTCGGTATTATAATCATTCCAAACCATACAAACAGGAACGTTCATATAAATGCAATACCCGACTGATGAAGTGAATCCCTGATATAACGCAAAATCTGAAAGTGATATGATTGTTTTCATACAATCATTAAAATCGTAGTTATCAATATTTCCTGCACTGACAACTGTGAAGCCTTCTTTTTCATAACGAATATTAAGACCTCTCATAATATCAACATAGTATAGTGATACCAGTACAGTATCAAATCCATTATCTCGTGCCAATTCTTTTGCTCTTTTTATAAATCCTTCCGTATCTGCCTGCCAGTCAGTATTCTTTATATTATGTATGGGAAACAGCAATAATGTTTTTCCCAGATTATTCTTTGTTTTTTTCAGATTGTATTCGTCATAGATTGTCTCTGCATAAGCAATTGATGGTCCGATATCATATATCCTTTTATTTGTACGACTTTCCAAGAATTTTTTTCTCTGTTCAGAAGAAACAAGAAGCGTATCGAAAATATTGCTTTTATACTCATTCAATCCAATATTCGTAAACCCCGGTGCATGTTCAATAAGACATTTTATGCGTTTATCATATCCACTGTATCTCTTGAGAATATAATTCATCCCATAAAAACCGTTACTTCCATATATCTCTCTATCCAGATCCGGTCTTTTCCTAATTACATTCTGATAGTCAAATATATTTTCAACTATTCTGTTTGGATCGTTTTTCTGAACAGTTTTTCTAATTAACCAGTCAATGTTATACTTTATCCGCATAATTTCCGTTATAAAATCCTTTAAAACTCAAATTATATTTTCCGCTCATCAATTAAATAATTAAATGCTATGGTTTCATAAATTGAAATAAGCTGATTGTAATTTTTTTCTCTGTTATATTTTTCCTTAGCACTTTTCTCTGCATTTTCGCTAAGTGAGACAAAATAATTATTGTCAGCAAAAACCTTCAAAACTGCTTCAGCCATTTTCTCCGGAGAATCAAAATCATAAATCACTCCGTCTTTGCCATCTTCGATTATAGATCTCATTCCTCCTCTGTCAGATGCGATTACAGGAACGCCAAGAAGCATTGCCTCTCCGACAGAGTTCGAAGAATTTTCAATAGATGACGCACATACAAACACGTTTGCTTTCAAATATTGTTCCTTCATTTGCTTTGATGAAAGGATTCCCAACCAGCTGATATTATCTTCCAGATCATTATCTGAAATTAATTTATCCAAATAATCGTCATATGATTTTAGCCTGATACTTTCAGGCGATAACGGTTTGAAGCCGAGAACATTCAGATGCACATCAGGAATCACCTTTTTTATTCCGCCCAATGCCTTGAGCATTTGATGAAGCCCCTTGATCGGATAATGAGTCTGGCTGAAAAATATAGTGTGTTTTTCACATGTATCATAAGACCATGATCCCGAATAAAAGTCCTCTCTTAATGTTTCACTGCAGTAATAATAGTTAATATGAGGATTTATGCTATATACACTTTTTTTATCCCACTCTGTTCTGCCTATACAATGCTTAGCAGATTTTAAAAAATCTCTTTCCGATCGTCCTCTTTTTTTCATCTCAATTGCTTCCTGCCAAAGAGATGTTGTTTTTATTCGTCCGATTCTTATTCTTTTTTTTGATACCTTAATAGGAATCCCATCGTTATAATGTTTCCAGTATTCTGAAACAATTCCCTGAATAGAGACAATTGTCTTATCAAATAATCCTGTGTGCCTGACAGCATACCTCAGATTCTTTATATGGGCATACTCTGTTCCCCATACATGTATGATATCCGGCCTTATAAGGTGGATCAGATCAACGAAGTACGTCTTGCTCCCCGCACCGGAAAAACCATAATACATGATTCCATTTATCAAAATTTTGTCATATGTCTCCGGTGCCACACCTGCAATGAATATTGAGATATTCTCATCTTCTGCGAGTTGCTTTGCCATTATCTCAAGCCATCCGGCATGTACATTTTTTCTGTTGAAGTATCCTGCAACATCAGGCATTTCAACATCGACAATCCATAATATATTCATGCAATCAATAACTGTTTAATATTTAAATTACGCCAATTAATTCTTTATCATGTGGAAAAGACCAAATATCTCGCCTTTATTATTTTTATCATTATCATACTTATGAATATCGACATTATATTCAATCTCAGTATTGCTGGCCACTGAAAACTCTTTCAAAACCAGCGGACGTAATGATTCGATCACTGTACTTGCAAAAAAAATACGATGGGCGTTAAATTCCAAATGTTCCCATCCAACAGGTACGGCAATATATGCATGACCGCCTTTTTTCAGAACCCTGACAATTGATCTCATGGCATTAAAACACGCTTCAGGGTCTATCGGATCACCATACCTGCCAAGCCCAAAATGTTCCAACGAACATAATGCCGAGATACTCTCCACCGATTCATCCTTTATATTGCCAAGGTTAGTCGCATCATCCTGAAAAAATGAAACTCCCGGAATATCACTTTTGAGCGGTCTGATATCAATTAAAACGATGTCATCCATAAATGATGCAAGGTGACCAATAAACCCGTCAACTCTTGAACCGATATCATAATGGGTGGCCGGCTTGTTTTCGTGGATGAGTTTTGCTGCCCATAGGTCCTGCCAAAAATAATTACCTATTGATGCTGCCTCTTCATTCCATTCATGTATATATTTCGCTTCATACTCTTTGTTATATGCAAATGAACTTCTTGTATTCATTTCAACATACATTTTTTTATCATGTATGAACTTTTTATTGCCGATATGATCTGTTTTTTTTCTTTTGATCCGTTTAATAATCTTATTTATCAGAGTAAGCAAATCATTCTACCTTTTATTTCTTATCTTATGCCTCAAATTTCTCTCTATCACAACAAGTGCGAATATAAACTGCATCATTGTGACATAAACCATCTGACACTTTCCTGCGCCGAGGTATTTTCTGAAATAATATCTCTCGGAACATGATTCTTTTTTTAACTGATCATAATAATCCCGGGCCTTCGTACCGGCATAATCATGGAGATGTATAAAATGCAGGTCCCTAACGACTCCCACCTTATATCCGGCCTTTTCCATTCTCTTACCGAGTATTTCCTCTTCTCTGTAGAGAAATACATTTGAGTCAAAATATCCGGACGCTTTCATGGCCACAGCCCTTGCTATGAAAAAGCTTCCGCTTACCATGCTCTGGTCCGTTATGCCGTTGTTTATACCGAGTCTTTCAAAGCTGTCTTTATCAAGCCCGGGCATTAGCCTCAGGAACAGTCTCTTATAATTAAGTGGCACTGTCCTAAGCTCAATGGCTTTACCGTAGTTATCATGAAGAACCGGTGCCAGCAGCCCGTATTCAGGACTTGCTTCCAGCTTATCTATGAGTTCTTTTACCGTTTCTTCGGTAATCTCGATATCACTGTTTGAGATGATATATGCCTCGCATCCTTTTGACTCAAGATATCTGATGCCGGCATTATTGGCTCTGGAGTATCCGGTATTATGGTCGGAGCAAATGTATTTTACTTTTGATGCGCCTGTGTTTAATACCTTACGGCTTTTCTTTGTGGCTTCATTATCTACAATGACAATATCCGAGATAAAATCATACTCCGCAAACTGCTTTGCAATACCAAGGGTCTCCGTCTCGTTATGAAAATTTACAAGAACCAGTCCTGTCTTCACTTATTTATCTTTGCCTCCAGTTTATCAAGGACTCTCACAAGTTTCTTCGCGCTCTTATCCCAGCTGTATTTATCAAGGACTTTGTTAATATCCCCTGTCTTTTCAAACATGATCATATCGATATATTCATGTTCAGTGCTGTATGGATTTATGTACCATACACTGTCCCCGTATATCTCAGGCATCGCTCCTGCCTTTGCGACGATACACTTTGTCCCGGTGCTCATGGCTTCCATCGGTGGCAGCCCAAAGCCTTCATAAAGTGACGGCTGCAGAAATACCTTTGCATTTTTCATAAGAGCCTTGGCCTCACTATCACTGACATATCCCGTAAACAGAATATTTTCGGGGATTGTGTCAATATCTTTTTTGTCAAAGGCGTCAGACCCGGATACGACAAACATCTCTGAAGGATTATTTTTGGCAGCCTCTTTAATCCATGCTGTATTTTTATGATAATATCTGCTTCCGAGAGAGTAGACGTATTTCCCTTTTTCAAGGTGAAGGCGCTCTATGATACCGTCGTCCTCTGTAATATTATTCATATGCTGCCAGCCGCACGGGATTACGACGATGCGTCCTTTTTTCACATGATAATATTTCATGATATCCCTTTTGGACGTCTCACTGATGGTCAGTATGACCCTGCTCATCCTGACAGCCATGGCGGTTCGCATCATGTACCATTTCCTTGATAATCTGTCCTTAAAGGTATGGCAGTTTTCCGGAAACATCTCTCTGATGCAGTCACATATCATGATTGCATCATTGCCAAGCAACGGTGTCGATAGCAGCATATCTACCGAAACAGCATTATGCAGTTTCACAACCAGAGGGAATACCACATTATTCCAGAAAAATCTGTCTCCCTTTACTATCCCGATATGACCGGCTTTAATTACCTCAATATTTTCAAATGAAATATCCCGGTCACCGTCTCTTGGGATTACCACACCGTACCTGCCTTTTACGGCAGTCTTGTCAATCGCCTTTAAGAGTTCCAGTGTATTTCTCTGTATACCGTAATTTTCTTTATTAACCAGGGATGACCCGTTAAATAAGATTTTTCTCATCTGCATAAATAATTATAAAGTCTGTCCGCTGCATTTTCCCATGTATATCTTGCCAGAACAGCCTTTGCGTATTTCTTCTTAAGTATCGTCTCTTCATGGGACACATTACACAGCTCAATCATTTTACTCTTAAGATTTTCGATATCATTATTCTTAAAATACCATACACTCTTCCGGAGTATCTCTCTCATGGCCGAAGCATCTGATGAGAGAACTTTACACCCATATCCGAGAGCCTCAAGAGGTGGCAAACCAAAGCCTTCGTACTTCGACGGAAAGACGAAATAGTCTGCGCCTTTATAAAGATATGGCAAATCGTTATCTTCTATAAATCCAAGAAAATGAATCTTATCAAGTACCTCACTGCCAAAATCCTCTTTGGCACTAAGTATCTTTTCTATCTTCCATCCACTCCGGCCTGCAAGACACAGGTCAGGTATGTCATTCCCCTCCATTATCAGTTGTCCGTATGCCTTTAATAATAGCGCCAGATTCTTTCTCGGTTCCAGCGTTGACAAAGTCAATATATATCTGTCAGGCAGATTATACTTTTCTTTAACCTTTACCCCGGCTCCGGCATTTATCAACTGCTTACCGTCAAAACCGTCAGGCACTAACAGTATTCTGTCTTCAATGCCTCTGTTTTTTAAAATTGAACTCTGTGAAACAAATGTTTCAATTCTTTTTTTTGAAAAATTTGATACTGTCAAAATGTTTCTGGCACAAAAGAACGTATGAATATTAGAAAGTCTGAAATACCACGCACTCAGCGCTTTCATATTTTCTCCGCAGTCCCAGCATGCCATATCATGGACCGCAGTTATCACATTGCCCGGTCCGGATATCCATGGTTCAGGGAAAGCAGGAAATATATACGCTCCTGCTCTGATACTGCTTAGTTTTGCAGGGAGCACCACCTGCCTGAAAAGAAGTTTATTACACTTTTTTATCACAACCGCTCTGACATTCGGTCTCCTTACGATCTCCGCAAACCTTTTATGTACCCGCTCTTTAAATATGAGTACGTAGGTATTGTCCTTATGACGGGTGATCATGTGATATGACAGTTCCATGGCATATCTCTCTATACCTGTCAGATGATCATATAAATCTGTTAAATCAAATACTATCTTCATGTCCCTTTATCACTTTATACAAATGCGCTCATCACATAATTGGCCAGGTCCATACCCTTTTTTGTCAGATAAACATATTTATCATTTTCATCAAGGAGCTCTTCGGCCTTAAACTTTGCGATTTCTTTACCGTAAACATCTTTCGGAAGCATACCGTACGCATCATAAAACATTTGTTTACATACGCCGTCATTTAGTCTGAGACCCAGAAACATCATCTCGCTCATTGACTCTTCTTTTGAGAGTTTTTTTATTTCCTTTAAAGCGAGTTCATCTCTTTCCTCAAACGGTTCTGATGATACATCTGCCATAACGGTTTGGACGTTTTTGTCAAAATCTGCATTCAGATATTCCCCAATATCCGGGGTGTTTTTATACCGCAGCTCCTCATACATCGATGATGCGCCCAGTCCGAATCCTGCATATTCTTTTCTCGTCCAGTATCCTTTGTTATGCCTGCACTCATATCCTTTAAGTGCATAATTGCTTATCTCATACTGATGATATCCTGCATCTTTAAGGATATCCCGGGTCATATAATATATAGCCCGCTCTTCCTCATCACTCGGTAGGCTTTTTCTCTCCTCAGCCTCCGCCTCTTCACCGTATATATCAAAAAATGGTGTCCCGGGCTCAATGATCAGCCCGTATGACGATATATGTTCGGGTCTTAAGCCTGTTACCTTTCGGAGTGTCTTTTCAAAGCCATCCTTGGATTCTCCCGGGAGCCCGCTGATCAGGTCGATATTTATATTTTCAAAACCGGCCTTTCTGGCTTTGTCATAATTATCAAGGAATTCTTCATAAGTATGTATCCTGCCGAGCTTACGGAGCATATCATTATCGGCTGACTGGAGTCCCATGCTGATACGGTTTATGCCCGCCGTCCTGTATGACAGTAATTTTTTGTCACTTAGTGTCCCCGGATTACTCTCGATGGTAAATTCCACATCTCCCGCTACATTAAACGAAGTAAATACAGTCTCCGAGATATCCGTTGTAAGCGCCGGATCCAGTATCGATGGTGTGCCTCCGCCTATAAATACAGATGAGACTTCCCTGTTTCCATATAAACCGGCGTACGCTTTTACCTCCCTTATAAGTGCCCGGACATATTCACCGTGGATATCTTCGCATCCGGGAAAAGAGAGAAAATCGCAGTAATTACATTTACGTACACAAAAAGGAATATGAATATAGATTTCCAGTTCTTTATTTGTCTTCATCAAGCTTAAGCACGCTCATAAATGCTGCCTGAGGCACCTCTACGGTTCCTATCTGACGCATTCTCTTCTTACCCTCTTTCTGCTTCTCGAGGAGTTTCTTTTTACGTGTTATATCACCGCCGTAGCACTTGGCGAGTACATCTTTTCGAAGAGCTTTTACTGTCTCCCTGGCGATTATCTTGCCTCCGATAGCTGCCTGGATAGGTACTTCAAATAAATGTCTCGGGATTTCTTCCTTCAGACGCTCACACATCTTGCGTCCTCTCTCGTATGCATTACCCTCAAATACGATAAATGAGAGTGCATCCACTTCCTCATGATTTATGAGTATGTCGAGCTTCACAAGTTTTGAGCGCTCATATCCCTTAAGTTCATAGTCAAATGATGCATATCCCTTTGATCTTGATTTAAGAGCATCAAAGAAATCATAGATGATCTCATTAAGGGGCATATCATATTTAAGGAGTGCCCTGTTGGCTTCTATATATTCCATTGAGATATATACGCCGCGCCTCTCCTGGCACAGTTCCATGATAGGTCCGATGAAATCTTTTGTGACCATTATCTCTGCCTTGACCACGGGCTCTTCCATATGATCGATCTCAGACGGATCCGGGAGATTTGACGGGTTGGTCAGCTCTATCATCTCGCCATTTGTCTTGTATACTTTGTAAATTACACCGGGAGCTGTAGTCACAAGGTCCAGATTATACTCACGCTCGAGTCTCTCCTGGATGACCTCCAGATGGAGGAGTCCGAGGAAACCGCATCTGAATCCAAATCCCAGTGCTACCGATGTCTCAGGCTCATAAAATAATGAGGCATCGTTTAACTGAAGCTTTTCTAGGGCATCCCTAAGGTCAGGATACTTGGCTCCGTCTGCAGGATAGAGTCCGCAGTAAACCATGGACAGTACCTTCTTGTATCCGGGCAGTGCGTTTTCGCATGGATTTTCCCTGTTTGTGACTGTATCACCTACTGCCGTATCCTTTACATTCTTGATGGATGCTGTTATATATCCAACCATTCCGGCTGACAGTTCATCGCAGGGTATAAACTGACCGGCTCCGAAATATCCGACCTCCACAACATCAGCCGTGGCACCGGTCGCCATCATCTTTATGGGTGTACCCTTCTTCACAGTACCGTCAAATATTCTGACAAATACGATGACGCCCTTATACGGATCATAAAGGGAGTCAAATATAAGAGCCTTTAACGGCGCAGCCGAATCGCCCTTTGGTGCAGGGAATTTCTCCACAACTGCCTCAAGGACATCCTCTATGCCTATACCGTTTTTAGCTGAGATAAGGGGACACCCTTCCGCCTCGATGCCGATGACATCCTCTATCTCTTCTATTACTCTCTGGGGTTCTGCGCTTGGCAGGTCTATCTTATTTATAACGGGAAATACTTCCAGATCGTGGTCAAGTGCCAGATACACGTTGGCAAGGGTCTGGGCCTCTATGCCCTGGGCTGCATCCACTATGAGGATTGCTCCGTCACAGGCTGCCAGTGCACGGCTGACCTCGTAGTTAAAGTCAACATGTCCCGGTGTATCAATGAGGTTGAATATATATTCCTCTCCGTTTTTAGCTTTATATATGGTACGCACGGTCTGGGCTTTTATTGTGATGCCTCTCTCCCGCTCCAGATCCATATTGTCGAGGACCTGCTCCTGCATCTCACGCTGGGTGAGGAGTCCGGTCTTTTCTATTATTCTGTCAGCCAGTGTCGATTTGCCGTGGTCGATATGGGCTACGATGCAAAAGTTTCTAATATGCTGCTGATCCATTTATCATGCTCCGTTTCGTCAGTATATATCAGTGTAAACAGGCTTTCTGTCTGTTTACATAATCCATAAAATTATATCAAAAAAATAAATGTTTGTATATTGCGACTCATACCCGGACACAGTTTAATCTTGTCACATAGTTTTGAATACTATATACTATAGTCTGTACGGAAAAATCTGATAATTATCGGAGAATAAATATAATGACCATCGATACGGAAGATCTTTTAAACAGCATAATGGCGAGCCTGGACAGGATTGCATTTGTCAGGAGCGGTGATATACCCAACATCGATCTGTATATGGATCAGGTGACTACATTCATGGATCGCAATCTTGCCAACACCACCCGTTTTAAAAACGAGGACAAGGTACTGACCAAGACCATGATAAACAATTATGCCAAGAATGATCTCCTCCCTCCTCCCATTAAAAAGAAGTATTCCAAGGAACACGTCCTGGTCCTCATACTCATATATTATTTTAAAAATGTCCTCTCCATCAGCGATATCCAGAGGATATTAAATCCCCTGACGGAGAAGTATTTTGGCAGTGACAAAGATCTGTCCATCAAGGAGATATATGATGAAGTCGCAGACCTTGGCGATGATTACATCGACAGACTTAAAGAAGACGTCAGAGCCAAGTACACCGAATCGACAAAGTGTTTTAAGGATGTAAAGGGTGAAGACAAGGAATTCCTCGAAGTATTCTCATTCATCTGCCTCCTCGTATTTGATATATATACAAAGAAACTGATCATCGAAAAGATGCTTGATGACTATGCAAACAGGAAATCAAAGGCAGAAGAAACCAGATCAGGTAAAACCTCAAAAAGTGATAAGAAAAAAGCGGAGAAGTAATTACTTCATCCGCTTTACTATTTCATCATATTGTTTATACATTTTCTGAACACCGTTTTCCAGTGTGTAATAATGCATGATATAGGGCACCAGCAGTACGAGTATGACCGCAAACAGTACGATCAGGCCTATACTCGGTGCAAAATATGTCATGACAAATACCGTAAAAGCGAGGATTGCAAACAGTACCATCACTATCAGATGTACCAGCCTCTCATGGGAGAAAAACGCAATCTGCTCAAGGTGTCTTATCAGCAGCAGCTCATATTCCTTTCTCGTAGGTGCCACATCTTTTTTCGCAAATGTTCCATGATTACCCTCTGTATCAAAGGAAGCCGTCACCGGCAACTCTCCTGCCAGTATTTTATCTATAAAAGCAAGGTATGCCTTTATTCTCTTTTTCATATAATCATCCTCCGTCACGCAATATGACAATTTCATATTAGGATCTTTCACTTTATTTTTCATATCATTATACCGATTTAAAACCGCTCTGTATCATATCCTGAATATCGATATTCCCACCGTAGAGTGTCAGGAATGCTATCACAAAGAACAGGAAAAAAACAAATACTATTCCCTTTAAATATCCTTTTATATCAGCTCCCGACATATCCATATGCAGCAGGATGCAAAACGCCAGAAAGCCCAGTAAAATCATAGCCCATACAGGCAATGCGACTTTTGCAAATACAAAAGATATGACACCTTCTGCAAGGAGACCCATGATAACAGGGGCACAGGCTGAAAACGAGAGCTGCATGGATCTGTTTATCCACGGTCCCCTGGTCTTTATCTCAACCGATCCAAGCTGATTGCCCTGCTTATGATACAGCGATATCTTTTCTATCTTGGCTCCTGTGATAAAAGCAAACAGTGCATGGGACAGTTCATGATACATGACTCCCGGAAATGTAAGTGTATTGGCCACAAACAGATAAAGTTTACCGCCGATTATACGGCTGAGTATTATTGTGACGATGAAATTAATGATCATCCCTATCAGGGGAATGATGATTATGACTCCGAGTGATATAAGTGCGCTGTATTTTAATAAAACAAGTATATTCATAATCTGCCCTGTCTTTTAGAAAAAAAGGAACCGTTTTACCGGTTCCTTCATGCTTAACGAAACTAAAAATATGTCAATCAGATTAAGCGAGAACTGTGACATTAGCAGCCTGAGGCTTTCCATTGTCGCCGTCTACAACTTCGAACTCAACCTTCTGACCCTCGTTCAGTGTCTTGTATCCATCGATCTGGATAGCTGAGAAGTGAACAAAGATATCATCTGAGTTCTCAACTGAGATGAAACCATAACCTTTCTGTGCGTTAAACCACTTAACTGTACCTTGCATGTTAAGTACCTCCAAAAAATAAAAATCCGGTTTGCTTTCGCAACCTATGTAACTATACCACTTTTTAAAGGTAAAGTAAAATAATAATATTTTATATTCAGGGACAAAAAAACAACGGGATGACGGGCCCGTTGTTTTTTCGTTTATATCATTCAGACTGACTTACTATTAAGCCATCTTGTTTACTGCAAGATTAAGACGTGAGATCTTTCTTGAAGCGTAGTTCTTGTGATAAACACCTTTCTTTGTTGCCTTGTCGATAGCACTTATAGCATTCTTAAGTGCAACCTGAGCGGCATCCTTATCACCGGCTTCAATTGCAGCGTATACTTTCTTTACGACAGTCTTAACGCCTGATCTAATTGCCTTATTTCTCTCAGCTCTTGTCTCAGTAACCAGAATTCTCTTCTTTGCAGATTTAATATTAGCCAAGACTTTTTACCTCCGTGAAATAATTCGTTTTATTAATATCTTATGTTTGACATCAAAGCCGGACACGGACAGTTTCGTTCAAACATACCTACATATAATATGAAATATATACTTTAATGTCAAGTCCTAAAATTACACATTTCAAGGACTTTATCAAAATTCATCGTCCCTCCGAAGAGATCAAGTGCGCTGCCTACAGTCACGTTGACCCTGCCTGCGCCAATCGAATATATTTTTTCAAGATCTTCAAAGTTTCTGACGCCGCCTGCATATGTGACCGGGAT
>CADBFE010000009.1:0-1884 GCA_902793845.1 uncultured Lachnospiraceae bacterium
CGGCGGCTCGGCAAAGACAGCCAGAAACAGGGAGTATCAGGCAATCCTGCCTATCAGAGGTAAGATCCTTAACGTTGAGAAAGCTTCAATAGACAAGGTTCTGGCCAATGCAGAGATAAAGACCATGATAAATGCATTCGGTTGCGGTTTCTCGGAAGGATACGGTAATGATTTTGACATTACAAAGCTTCGCTACGATAAGATAATCATCATGGCCGATGCCGATGTGGACGGTGCCCATATCTGCACACTGCTTCTCACATTATTTTACAGATTTATGCCTGATCTTATTTCAGAAGGTCATGTTTATATAGCAATGCCGCCTCTTTACAAGGCTATACCCTCAAAGGGCAAGGAGGAGTATCTCTATGATGACGCAGCTCTTGCAAAATATCGCAAGACTCACAAAGCGCCGTTTACACTTCAGAGATACAAAGGTCTTGGTGAGATGGATGCAGAGCAGCTCTGGGAGACAACCCTTGATCCGGAGCGCCGTATCTTAAAGAGGGTGACCATAGATGATCCCCTCATTGCAAGTGATACAACGGAACTCCTTATGGGTAGTGATGTGGCACCGAGAAAGAATTTCATCCACGAAAATGCCGAGACGGCACTTCTTGATATTTAATAAACGGAGCGTTTTAAAAGATGAGTGATAATAACGTTAAAGAAAACATTATTAAAACGGAATATTCCGATGTAATGCAGAAATCGTATATCGATTATGCCATGAGCGTAATCGTTGCCAGAGCACTGCCTGATGTCAGGGATGGACTTAAGCCGGTTCAGAGGCGTGTTCTTTATGATATGCATGAACTGGGCATCAGATATGACAAGCCATACAGGAAGAGTGCCCGTATTGTCGGCGATACCATGGGTAAGTATCATCCTCACGGTGACAGCTCTATCTATGAGTCTCTTGTTGTAATGAGCCAGGATTTCAAAAAAGGACTGCCTCTTGTGGACGGTCATGGTAACTTTGGCAATATCGAGGGTGACGGCGCTGCTGCCATGCGATATACAGAAGCCAGACTTATGAAGGTATGCCAGGAAGCTCTCCTTGCTGATCTTGATAAGGACGTAGTTGATTTCATGCCTAACTTTGATGAGACTGAAAAAGAGCCTACAGTTCTCCCGGCAAGATTCCCTAACCTCCTTGTAAACGGAACTGAAGGTATAGCAGTCGGTATGGCTACAAATATACCCCCTCATAATCTGAGTGAAGTAATAGATGCGACAAAGGCATATCTTAAAGATCCTTCGATTACAACAGAAGGCCTTATGAAATATGTTAAGGGGCCTGATTTCCCTACGGGAGGTATCATCATCAATAAAGATGAGCTTCCCGAGATATACAGAACAGGTCAGGGCAAGGTCAGAGTCAGGGGCAAAGTAGAGGTCGAGCAGCTTAAAGGCGGCAAGGTCAATCTCGTGATAACTGAGATTCCATATACAATGATCGGTGCCAATATATCCAAGTTCCTTATGGACGTGGCGGCTCTTTCCGAAAACAAGACTACAACGGATATAGTCGATATATCAAACCAGTCATCAAAAGAAGGTATCCGAATAGTCATTGAGCTAAAAAAAGATACCGATATCGAAAACTTCAAGAACATGCTCTATAAAAAGACAAAACTTGAAGATACTTTCGGTGTAAACATGCTGGCTATATATAACGGCAAGCCTGAGACAATGGGACTGTTGTCCATTGTTAAGGCCAATGTGGATTTCCAGTTTGAAGTAGCTACCAGAAAATATACAAACCTTCTTAAGAAGGAAAAAGATAAGAAAGAGATCCAGGAAGGCCTGATCATGGCCTGCAATGTAATTGACCTTATTGTAGAGGTGATCCGTGGATCCAGGGATAAGGCTATGGCCAAG
>CADBFE010000009.1:1904-49457 GCA_902793845.1 uncultured Lachnospiraceae bacterium
GATAAGAAAGAGATCCAGGAAGGCCTGATCATGGCCTGCAATGTAATTGACCTTATTGTAGAGGTGATCCGTGGATCCAGGGATAAGGCTATGGCCAAGTCCTGCCTTATGGAAGGAAAAACAACCGGTATTAAATTTAAGAGTAAGGTATCTGAAGTAACTGCAGGCAGTTTCAGATTTACGGAGCGTCAGGCTGATGCAATCCTCGAACTCAAACTCTACAGATTGATCGGTCTTGAAATAGATGCTCTTAAGGCTGATTATGAGCAGACTTGTAAAAATATATACAGATATGAGGACCTTCTCGACAGTCGTACATCTATGGCCCAGCTCCTCATTAATGAGCTTGATTCATTCAAGAAAGAATTTGGCCGGGAGCGCCGTACAGTTATCGAAAACGGTGAGGAAGCTGTATTTGAGGCTAACAAGATAGTTGAGCAGGATGTATATTTCCTCATGGACAGATTCGGATACTGCAAAACAGTGGATGAAGCTACGTTTGAGCGTAACAAAGAGGCTGCAGTAGAAGAGAGTAAATTTATTGTTAAATGCAAGAATACAGGTAAGGTATGCCTGTTTACAGATATAGGAAATCTGCATACAATTAAAAAGCGCTTGATATACCTTTTGGTAAATTCCGTGATAAGGGAGTGCCTGTTGACAATATTTCTAATTATGACTGTAAGGTTGAGGATGCAATATATGCAGCCAGCCAGTCTGAGCTAAACCTGTACAGGATCATATTTATAACAGCCCAGGCCAATATGAAGATAGTATCAGGCGGCGAGTTCGATGTAACCAGAAGGACTGTTGCCGCAACAAAACTTGCTGATAACGATAAGCTTGTCAGTGTTCAGGTATTTACCGATCTTCAGAGTGTTGTACTTAAATCAAAAGAGGGATTTTATTTAAGATTCGATATTAATGAGATCCCGGATAAAGGCAAGACTGCGATCGGTGTCAGGGGTATGAAGCTTGGCACAAACGATCTGATAGAAAGTGTATATTATCTGAACGGATATGAGGATCAGATAATCAAAGATGACGATAAAGAGATCAGTTTATCATCGGTTAAGATCACAAAACGTGACGGTAAAGGATCAAAGATCAGGAAATAGGTATTATTTATGAGAGTAATTGCAGGAACAGCCAGAAGTTTACAGCTTGTAACTCCGACAGGCCTCGGCACCAGACCTACAACAGACAGAATCAGGGAGACACTGTTTAATGTAATGCAGACAGATGTGCCGGGGAGTGTTTTTGTGGATCTGTTTGCAGGCAGCGGTGCGTGTGGCATAGAAGCCCTCAGCAGAGGAGCAAAAAAAGCATATTTTATCGAAAATGCAAAGGATGCCCTCGCCTGTATCGAACAGAATGTAAAACACTGTAAATTTGAAGCAGAGAGCATGATACTAAAGCAGGATGCCATAGAGGCTCTTAAGTATACTATAAGAGAGACGGCGGATATCATTTTTGCCGATCCTCCTTATGAGAAGGGCTATGACAGACTGATCCTTGAGGCAGGTGCAATTGCAAAATGTATAGGCGAGGATACGCTGATCGTCATTGAGGAAGCAAAAGATACAGATTTTTCATATGCCGATTCACTGGGATATGATATTATCAAGGAAAAGATTTATAAAACTAACAAGCATGTTTTTTTAAGGAGAAAATAAAAGTTGATAAAAGCTGTCTATCCGGGATCATTTGATCCGATGACTCTCGGTCATCTTGATATAATTAAAAGAGCATCAAAAATGTTTGAGCAGGTAGTAGTCTGCGTCCTTAACAATAAGGCTAAAAGCCCGTTGTTTTCTGTGGAAGACCGTGTTAAAATATTAAACGAGGCTGTAAAAGACCTGCCAAATGTGACTGTTGATACATTTGAAGGGCTGCTTATCGATTATGCCAGGGAAAACAATGTCCATGTGGCAATAAGGGGACTCAGAGCCGTAACTGATTTTGAGTATGAGCTTCAGATTGCCCAGACCAACAGAAAGTTTTCCGATGACGGTCTCGATACCGTATTTCTCACAACAAGCCTTGAGTATGCATATCTTAGCTCGTCTGTAGTTAAAGAGATCGCAAGCTTTGGCGGAGATGTATCAAGATGTGTGCCGCCTTATGTGGATGAAATGATACGTGAGAAACTGGGCAGAGTATAAAGGGTTTTATGTAAGGGGTTAAATAAGTAATTCGGGAGATGCATTATGAAACAGAATCGTATTGAAGATGATATTAATGAACTTTATGATTATATAGATAACTGCAAGACAACGCTTTTGTCTCAGGGCAAGATCATATGTGACAAGGAAGAACTCGAGGAGATCATTGACAAGCTCCGCAGGGATATTCCCAAGGAAATCGAGTATGCAAGAGATGTGATGGCCAGAAGTGAGGCCATTGAGACAGAGGCCAAGGAGCGGGCATCAAAGATAGTCAATGATGCTACAGAAAAGACAAACGAGCTCCTCTCTGAAAATGAGATCAATCAGCAGGCTATCCGCAGAGCTGACAGCATTGTACAGGCTGCAGCAGAGCAGGGCCAGGAGATATATGATAATTACGTGAGAGAGGGTAATGAATACAGGGATTCCGCTCAGCGTTACCTTAATGATATGCTCATAAATCTCTCGGAGATTATAAATAACTGTGTGGATGTGACTACAAGGAATACAAACAAGCTCCTTGATTCACTTAACAAAGTCGGTCAGACCGTTAATGACAACTTAAATGAGCTTAACGGTGCTAACGAACCGGCTCCCGTTAATAACAATCGTCCAATTAACGGAGTTGGCGGACTTAGTGAGATATCAAACGATTAATTTTTATAAATAATTGATTCTTAAAGCACTGCATTGCAGTGCTTTATTACATTAAAAATCAAATGAGACTTGATAAATATCTGGCTGATTCTTCGGAATATACCAGGTCTGAAGTAAAAAATCTCATAAAGAAGGGGCAGGTTACGGTTAATCGTAATATCATTAAGGACCCGGGATATATTGTTGATGAGGATAATGATATATGTACTCTTGGCGGTACTGTGGTAGAGTACCATAAATATCACTATATAATGCTTAATAAACCGGATGGATATGTCTGCTCATCAGATGAAAAAGGTCAGCACAGTATACTGGAACTCATCGATGAACCATACAGAGACCGTCTTTTCCCAATAGGCAGACTGGATAAGGACACGACGGGTCTTTTGATACTGACTGATGACGGGCCCCTTAGCCATAAGCTGCTGGCACCGAAAAAACATGTTGATAAAGAATATGAGATAATATCAAAAGAGCCGGTCACCGGTGAAATGATAGAAAAGTTTTCTGAAGGTATTGATATAGGTGATGAAAAACTGACACTGCCGGCTGTTTTGAAGATTACTGATGATGAATATCACAGCAATATAATACTCCATGAAGGCAGATACCATCAGATAAAGCGGATGTTTGAAGCATGTGGCAATCTTGTCCTTTCATTAAACAGGATCAGGATGAAGAATCTGCTCCTTGACCCTAAATTAAAACAGGGTGAGTACAGAGCGCTGACACAATATGAAACAGAGGGGTTAAAAAATGACTGAAAATAACAAGAAAGAATCAGATAACGGATTAAGGATTGCCATTGTAACAGGGGCTTCTTCGGGACTCGGAAAAAGGTTTGCATTATATTCCCATATGTTTTTCCCGGATATAGATGAAGTATGGCTTGTAGGCAGAAATGAGCAGAGACTCCTCCATACATCTAAATTTGTCAGAGCAAATACAAGGATATTTGCCCTGGACCTTACAGATGAGGACGAGCTTAAAGGACTGACAGACTCATTAAAAGAGGTAAATCCGGATATAAGACTGCTCATAAACAGTGCAGGCTGCGGATATATGGGACGATTTGATGTCATCTCTACTGAGGATAATATACAGATGGTAGATATCAACTGCAGGGCGCTGACCATGCTGACAAGTGTCTGCATAGGCTATATGCATAAGGGAGCAAGAATAATCAATCTTGCATCCGCTGCGGCATTTATATGTCAGAGCAATTTTGCGGTATATGCAGCCACAAAGAGTTATGTGCTTTCTTTATCTGATGCCCTTTCAAAAGAGCTGAGGCGGAGAAAAATATATGTGACTGCTGTTTGCCCCGGAGCTGTCAATACACCATTCTTTAACACGGCAGATAAATATGAAAAGATGAAGAAATTCAAGAAATTCTTTATGTCAAAAGAAAAGTATGTTGTGATTAAAGCCCTATGGGATTCCAAGAAAAAGAGAAACAGATCTGTGTACGGTCTGCATATGAAATTGTTTTATCTGGCATGCAAACTGTTGCCACGTAAATTAATGATGATGTTTGTGTAGGAAAGGTATCTGAAATGAGAGAAAGCTATACTTTAAAATGTGATTTTGGGTATCTTGAGAGACAAACAAAGAAAGAGATTATAAAAACCTGTATATTTTTCGGTATTTCCGTTTCAATATTTATTTTAGGCGTTATTATAACGAAAATGAGGAATCCTGAATATACCATCTGGCAGGCGAGGAACAATATGCTTACCCTTGCTGCAGTACTTGGTCTACTCCCAGCAGCCAGACAGTTTGTATCAATGCTTATGTTTTTAAAAAACAAAAAACATCATCTTGATGAAGATAAACACAATCAGCTTCTTGCCGTTAACCAGGATTTCCTTCATATAAGATACGACCTTTTTATGACATCATATGACAATACATTTCCGATTCTTTCCATGACAATGGCTCAGGATACTTTGATCGGATATACGGAAAGCAGGAATTTCAAATTTGATGAATGCTATAAGCACATTAAATCAATGCTTGCAAAGAACGGACTTAAAGTCGGAACAATAAAGATATTTGATGATTTTGGTAAATATAAAGACAGAGTAAAGGCATTAGCTGAATCCGGAACACCTCAGACAGATAACGAAAAAGCTGTCCTTCGCTTAATGGAAAACCTTTCTCTTTGATTTTAAAATATGAAAACAATTATCGTAAATGATTCCGATGCAGGCCAGAGACTTGATAAATATCTAAAAAAGACATTTTCAGAGGCAGGCAGCGGATTTATTTATAAGATGCTTCGAAAAAAGAATATAGTGCTTAACGGGAAAAAGTCTGACGGCACCGACATTATTCATGCGGGAGACGAGATTAAAGTTTTCTTTTCCGATGAGACATTCGAAAAGATGAAAGGAAAATCGGCGTCTACGCCAAAGAGAAGCGATATTAAGTATCCCGAGATTCCCGTTGTTTTTGAAAATGAAGATCTCATTTTCTTTAATAAACCGGCAGGAATACTGAGTATCAGCGACAGCAAAGAGAGTTTTTGCGTGAATACATATCTTTTAAATCTTATGAGCAAAAAAGATTCGGGCAATTACAAGCCGTCTGTCGCAAACAGGCTGGACAGAAATACATCCGGCATGATTCTCTGCGCAAAAACATATATCGGCGCAAGATTTCTTGATGAATGTATCAAGAATCATCTGATGAAAAAGCAGTACTGCGCAATCTGCCACGGCATAATAGAAAAGGGCGGAATGTTAAAAGGTTATCTTCATAAAGATGAAAAGACAAATAAAGTAACTGTTCAGGAAAAGCCTTTTGATGAGAGTGAGAAATCATCATATATAGAGACGGGATACGAGCCTGTTAATCATAATGATAAGTTTACGTTGCTTAACGTAAATCTGATTACCGGCAAGTCCCATCAGATCAGAGCCCATTTTGCTTCAATAAACCATCCCCTTGCGGGAGATATTAAATATGGAGGCAAAAAGTTTGGCGGCATTAATACCCAGCTTCTTCATGCTCATAAAGTGACCTTTCCCGAAAGAGTTGAAACGGAAGAGAATCTTTTTGATGGCAGATTCGAGGATGTTCTTGGCAAAACCTTTACAGCCGAGCCCCCGGGGTATTTTAAGTTGACATAATCTGCTATTTTTCATAGAATTAAAGGGATTGTGGACTGAGAAGCCCTTTATAATTAACAGTATTTCGAGGTTATTATGACTAATAAAATGATTCATACGCCTGAGGGTGTAAGAGATATATACGGAAGAGAACTTGAGAGAAAACTTATCATCAAGGAGAGACTCCGCAGAATCCATTATTCAGATATTTATTCAAACGAAGTAGGAACAACTCCCGAGAAAGAGATGTACCGTTTCTTTGATAAAGAGGGCAACATGCTTGTCCTTCGCCCCGACTTTACACCTTCTGTAGCAAGATGTGCCGCAAAGTATTTTGTGGATGACTCAATGCCGATAAGACTCTGCTATGAAGGGAATGCATTTAATAATACATCAGAACTTCAGGGCAAATTAAAGGAATCAACACAGATGGGTGTTGAACTTATAGAGTCTTCGCTTAATCCTGATTCGGATGCAGAGGTTATCTGCCTTGTTGCAGAGTCGCTTCTTCATACAGGCCTTACTGATTTTCAGGTATGCATCGGTAACAGCGGATATTTCAGAGGTATCTGTTTTGATGCAGGTATTTCTGCAGAAGATATGGCTGAGCTTCGGGAATATATGTCTGCAAAGAACTATTTTGGAGCAAGGGAATTTATGCTTTCGCTCTGTATGAACGACGAGCATATCAGCGCAATTCTTGATGTCACAAAGATTGTTTCATTTGATGATATTTTAAAGGCAAAAGAGTATGTGCATAATGAGATGAGCATCGGAGCCATCGATTACCTCGTTAATGTATATAAATCAGTTAAACTTAGGGGATTTGAGCAGTATGTTTCGGTAGATCTCGGACTTCTCAGCAAGTTTAATTACTATACAGGCACATTGTTTAAGGGATATACATACGGTACAGGTGATGCCATTGTTAAGGGCGGAAGATATGACGGACTACTCGGTAAGTTCGGTAAGCCCTCATATGCAGTTGGTGCTGTATTCCTTGTGGATGATATCATGACAGCGCTTTCATCACAGAACATCCTTCCGGAAGTTAAGCCTTCGGTTATCTGGGTCGTTTACGATGCTGATGACCTTTCAAAGAAAAAGGCCGCATTTAAGCGTATTGATGACCTTCGTAAAGACGGAAGAAGCGCAGCTGCAATAGCATTTGACAAGACTAAAACAAAAGAAGATTATTCGCAGTACTGCGAAAAGCATGACATCGTAAATGCCGAATTCTTCATTTAAACCGGGAGACAGACTAATGGACGACAGATATTTAACATTTGCTCTTACAAAGGGAAGACTTGCAGACAAGACACTTGCCATGCTAGGTGAGCTTGGTATTTCCTGCGAAGAGATGCTTGATAAAAATACAAGAAAACTTATTTTCGTTAACGAAGATCTTAAACTTAAATTTTTCCTCTCAAAAGGGCCGGACGTTCCTACATATGTTGAGTACGGCGTTGCCGATATCGGTGTAGTGGGCAAAGATACTATTATGGAAGAGGGAAGACGTGCTTACGAAGTTCTTGATCTCGGTTTTGGAAAATGCAGAATGTGTGTATGCGGTCCCGAGAGTGCAAGGGATAAACTTGAGCATCATGAGATGATCAAGGTAGCCAGCAAATATCCCAGGATTGCAAAAGATTATTTCAACAACAGAAAGTTCCAGACAATAGATATCATTAAACTAAACGGTTCCGTAGAACTTGGCCCCATCGTAGGTCTTTCGGACGTTATTGTTGATATTGTTGAGACGGGTTCAACCCTTAAAGAAAACGGCCTTACCGTTCTTGAGGAAATCTGTCCTTTATCTGCAAGAATGATAGTTAATCAGGTAAGCATGAAGATGCAAAATGAAAGAATACAGGAACTAATCGACAATCTTCGCAAGCTTACTGAAAAGAAAGAATAATTTAGAGGTTAAAAAATGCGTATCATAAAATTAAACGAACAGTCAAAGAACGAGCTTAAGAAAGTCCTTGCTTCAAGAAGTACAGGCAAGATGACAGACCTTGAGAAAACAGTTGATGACATTATCACAAACGTAAAAGAAAACGGGGATAAGGCACTTTTTGAGTACTCTGCAAAATTCGATAAATTCGACCTGACAAAAGATAATATCAGAGTAACTGATAAGGAGATGGATGAAGCCCTTGATTCACTGCCGGCAGAATATGTTGAAGTACTTAAGAAATCGGCAGAGAACATTAAGAAGTTCCACGAAAAGCAGAAGAGAATAAGCTGGTTTGATACAGAAGATACCGGGATTTTCCTTGGTCAGAGATTTACTCCTATAGAAATCTGCGGTGTTTATGTCCCGGGTGGAAAAGCTGCATATCCATCTTCGGTTCTTATGAATATTGTACCTGCAAAAGTTGCGGGAGTTCCCAGGATTGTAATGTGTACACCTCCCGGAAAAGACGGAAAGGTTAACGCGGGAACACTTGCTGCAGCAAAGATCGCAGGCGTTGATGAAGTATACAGAGTCGGCGGAGCCCAGGCTATCGCAGCTCTCGCATACGGAACAGAATCTGTACCAAAGGCATATAAAATCTGCGGACCGGGAAATATTTTTGTCGCCCTTGCAAAGAAGGCTGTTTACGGAGAAGTAAGTATAGACAGTATCGCAGGTCCGAGTGAGATTCTTGTTCTCTCTGATGAGACTACAAATCCCAGATTTGCAGCTGCAGACCTTCTCTCACAGGCTGAGCACGATGAGATGGCAAGTGCCATTATGATAACAACATCAATGGAAGTTGCAGAGAAGACTTCTGCAGAGGTTGATGCATTTACCGCAAAGCTTGAGAGAAAAGAGATCATTCAGAAGTCTCTTGATAATTTCGGATACATATTTGTGACAGAAAATATCGAAGATCTTGTGAAAGCAGCAAATGAGATTGCTTCAGAGCACGTTGAGATCCTTACAAAGAATCCGTTTGAATTAATGACAAAGATTAAGAATGCCGGAGCCATATTCCTTGGCAACTACTCATCCGAGCCTCTCGGAGATTACTATGCGGGACCGGATCATATCCTACCCACAAACGGAACTGCGAAATTCTTCTCGCCTGTTAACGTTGATGATTTCGTTAAGAAAACCAGTATTATCTCATACTCTTATGACGCACTTAAGTCTGCCCATAAGGATATTGAATATTTCGCACAGCAGGAAGGTCTTACGGCTCACGCAAATTCAATAGCCGTAAGATTTGAAGACGAAAAATAAACAAGGGGTGTTTTATGAGAAACAGTGAAATAGTCAGAAAAACCAAAGAGACTGATATAAATGTAAAGCTTGAGATCGACGGCAGCGGAAAAAGCAGTATAAATACCGGAGTCGGTTTCTTTGATCATATGCTGACCGGCTTTTCAAAGCATGGTTTCTTTGATCTTGACCTTACATGTAAGGGAGACCTTGAGGTAGACGGTCATCATACTGTGGAGGACTGCGGAATCGCCCTCGGTGAGGCTATCAAAAAAGCTCTTGCTACAAAAGAGGGAATCAGGAGATTCGGAGATATAATACTCCCAATGGATGATGCTCTTGTCCTTTGCGCAGTTGATATAAGCGGCAGACCTTATTTGAATTATGATGTAAAGGTTACCGAGGAAAAGTGCGGCGATTTTGACACATGTCTTGCCAGTGAGTTTTTCTATGCGGTCAGCTACAGCGCGGGCATAAATATCCACATTAAGCAGCTGGCCGGAATGAACGGACATCATATACTCGAAGCTGCTTTCAAGGCATTCGGTAAAGCCCTTGATATGGCTACCGGATATGACAACAGAATTGACGGTGTCCTTTCAACAAAAGGTTCTCTTTAATATCCGGATAAAAGGGGTTTTTATACATCATGGAAGAACTTAGTAAAGCATATAAAAAATTTGTTGCAACCATATATTTAAGCGGTAAATCTTGTGTCCGTTCCATAGCCAACAGAGAAGAAATCTCAAACGATCCTGTTAAGCTGGCAAAGTTTTATGAAGATAACGGAGCTGATGAGATACTTATTTTTGATTTATCGAGAGGTGAGGAAGAACACGAGTCTGCCCTTTCATATATCAGAAAGATTACATCTGCATCTGCCATACCCGTATGCGCTGCCGGCAATATTAAATCTTTTGAGGATGCTGTCAGACTCCTGTATGCAGGATGCTATCGCATTGTCCTTAATTTTGCAAAAGAAAATAATATTGAGATGGTAAAGACGCTCTCTGACAGATTCGGTCAGGAAGTCCTTATGGCAGCCATCACAAGCACGGATGTGTTTACGGAGCACAAGGAACTGATCGAAAATAATATATCAGAGCTCCTTATTATGCATGAGGACTGCACTCTTAAGCTCCTTAAAAAGACGATAGTGCCCATGCTGGTACCACTGGCTGATATACCTCTTGAGAGACTGATAGATTATCTTGATAAAGATGTGATATCGGGAGTACTCGGAACGGTTGTAAATGCCAATATTGAAGAGCTGTACGGTATTAAGGAACTCTGCTCAGACCGCGGTATCAGGACATACGGATTTAAGGCTGCTCTTAAGTGGGCAGATCTTAAAAAGGATGATAAAGGACTGGTTCCCTGTATCGTTCAGGATGTTATTAATGGCGACGTTCTCATGATGGCTTATATGAATGAAGAGGCTTTTGAGGCTACAGTAAAAACAGGCCGTATGAATTATTACAGCAGGAGCAGAAAGAGCCAGTGGCTCAAGGGAGAGACAAGTGGTCATTTCCAGTATGTAAAGAGCCTTTATGCAGACTGTGATTCCGATACACTCCTTGCGAAAGTATCACAGGTGGGTGCAGCATGTCATACAGGTTCAAGATCCTGCTTTTTCAAGGAAATAATAAAAACAAAAGGTATACTTGATTGATGAGTAATATTGATTTATCAAAAAGACAGCTTGCCCTGTCTCATAAGCTACTTATGAGTATAGACAAGCCTGCCCGTTATACAGGCGGTGAGCCTAACAGCGTATATAAAACGAAGTCGGATATAAGGCTTCGTTTTTGTATGTGTTTCCCTGATATCTACGAGATAGGTATGTCCCACCTTGGTATATCCATTTTGTACGGTATGATGAATACGTATGAAGATGTATGGTGCGAGAGGGTATTTTCACCCTGGACCGATCTTGATAAAGTCCTAAGGGATAATGATATACCCCTGTTTGCTCTTGAGAGTCAGGATCCGGTCAGGGATTTTGATTTCCTCGGCATCACTCTGCAGTATGAGATGTGCTATACAAATATACTCCAGATCCTTGATCTGTCCGGCATACCCCTGCGCTCTTTAGAGAGGGAATATGACAGACCACTCGGAGAATATCCTGTAGTTATAGGCGGCGGACCTTGTATTTATAATGCTGAACCTATTGCTGACTTTTTTGATATTTTTTATATCGGTGAGGGCGAGACGAGATACAGGGAACTTTTTGATCTTTATCTTGAGTGTAAAGAAAAAGGTCTGACCAGAGGAGAGTTTCTCCATAAAGCTGCACTTATACCCGGCATGTATGTGCCGTCTCTTTATGAAGTATCGTACAACGATGACAATACGGTCAGGGCATACAGGCCTGTATACGATGATGTACCTGAAAGTGTCAGAAAGGAAGTTGTCACAGAACTGGATGATGTATTTTATCAGACAAAGCCTGTAGTACCTTTTATCAGGGCAACCCAGGACAGAATAGTCCTTGAGGTTATGAGAGGATGCATAAGGGGATGCAGATTCTGCCAGGCCGGACAGATATATAAGCCCATCAGATACAGAAGTGTCGATAAGCTTATAGAATACGCAGAGGAACTCATTAAAAATACGGGATATGAGGAGATGTCTCTGGCATCTCTTTCTACAAGTGATTATCCTGATTTAAAGGAACTGCTGGAGAGACTCATAGATTTATGTAACAGAAAGAAGATAAATATCTCCCTGCCGTCCCTGCGTATAGATGCATTTTCACTTGATGTAATGAGCAAGGTTCAGGACGTAAGAAAGACCTCCCTTACTTTTGCACCGGAGGCCGGCAGCCAGAGGATGCGTAATGTGATCAATAAGGGTCTCACGTATGAAAATATTGCCGACGGCGCATCAAAAGCATTTATGGGCGGCTGGAATAAAGTTAAGTTTTATTTCATGCTGGGTCTGCCCTTTGAGACAGAGGAGGATATCAAGGCCATACCACAGCTTGGAAATGATATAGCTGCTCTTTATTATGAGACGGTTCCAAAGGAAAAACGTATGGGCAGGGTACAGATAACCATGAGTACCTCATTCTTTATCCCCAAGCCCTTTACGGCATTTCAGTGGGCGCCCATGAATAACATGCAGCAGTTTATTGATAAAGCAGAACTCACTAAACATACGATGCTGGAACAGCTCAATAAAAAGTCGTTATCATATCACTGGCATGAAGCGGGCACCAGTATTGTTGAAGGAGTCCTTGCCAGAGGTGACAGACGTATCAGCGAAGCAATAGTTTATGCATATAAAAACGGCTGTCTCTTTGATGCATGGTCCGAGGAGTACAAGCATCATATATGGATGGAAGCTTTTGAAAAATACGGTCCCGGACTTGATTATTATATATTCAGAGAACGGGATAAAGATGAAGTCTTTCCGTGGGATGTCATTGACTGCGGTGTAAGCAAATCATATCTCTACAGGGAGTGGGAAAATGCCAGGGCAGGAAAAGTAACAGCAAACTGTCGTGATAAATGCGCCGGCTGCGGAGCTTTTGTATTTGACTGCGGTATATGTCCCGGCGTGGGTAAATAATTTCGGAGTAATGTAAATGTCAGAAACCATCAGAATAAAATTTACAAGAACAGGACCTGTAAGCTATATAGGACATCTTGATCTGCTCAGATATTTTCAGAAGATTATAGCAAAGTCAGGGATAGATATAAAATACAGTCAGGGATTTAATCCTCATCAGCTTGTATCATTTGCATATCCCCTTGGCGTATCCATGGAGACTCTCGGGGACTATATGGATATGGAGGTTGAAAGCTTTGAATCAACTGACAGTATTGTGGAATCCTTAAACTCAGTAATGAATGAAGGGATAACTGTAGTATCGGCATCTGTAGTTCCTGAGGGGGAGCCTACAGCCATGGCCAGTGTATTTATGGCTGATTATGACGTGTTTACCGACGGGATTTTTGATGAAAATGAGATCAGCGATTATCTAGCCCGAAAAGAGATTTTTATTTTAAAGGAATCAAAGAAAGGCCAGACAGAGTCTGATATCCGCCCGGGAATAAAAGAATTGAAATCTTTTGACGGAGGACTGTTCATGAGGCTTTCTTCCGGAAGCAGTCTTAATGTAAAGCCTGCAAGCGTGATAGAAACCCTTAATTCATTTACGGGAAAAAATGTAAGTATAGATCTTATCCGCAGACTTGAGATATATAAGGGTGATGAAAACGGTATAAAACCTCTCGGAGAATACTGATGATAAAACCAAGGACAGATGATATAGACGTTTCGGCTGAAATGAAAGGCCATGAAAAACGTCTCATAATACTGACAAGGGATAAAAAATTTATATATATTCTGATCGATGAAGACAGGATAAAGAGGCTGGAAGTGGAGACACCTGATGATATTAAGCCCGGTGATATTTTTGCTGCAAAGGTTGCCGATATAAATAAATCATTATCAGGTGCTTTTGTATTTTTAAAGCACGGAGTTCAGGGATATATAGACAACATGAATCCCGAAGGCATATTTCTCCTCAACAGAAAATATGACGGCGTATTAAAACAGGGAGATGAACTGTTTGTATCTGTCAAAAAAGAAGGGAGCGGTAATAAGGTCCCCCTGTGCGTGCCATTAAAAGAAAATGCATGTGATTTTTACAATCCGGGCCTTATTTATAAAACTCCGTCTCTGTATAAACAGGCAGACTGCTGCTTAAGAAAGATATTTTCCGATATGGGAGTGTCAAAAGATGATACGGGTATCAAAGTAGTATGTGACTGTGATCATTCATTCAGGATGGCAAAGTCAGTCCTTAACGATTATTCTGTGGAAATAAAAGAGCATAAAGAGTCTAAAGTCTCACTTGATGTTATTTACGGCCTTAAATCTAAGGTTGAAAGGATAACAGATGATAAGGTGTGGCTAAAAAGCGGAGGTTATCTTTATATAGACAGGACAAGGGCCATGTATGTCATAGATGTCAACAGCGGTAAATTACAGGAAAAAAACAGGGAAGCCGGTTTTATTGTTACATCTTTGGAGGCAATTGATGAGATAGTATATCAGATAGAGGCCAGAAATCTTTCGGGTATAATTGTTGTGGATATGTTAAAAATAAACAATGAAAAGGATAAGACTATGTTGATAAATACCTTTTCGGAGAAACTGGCCCGCTTGAATCCGCCCGGAAGGCTCGCAGATGTAACAAAATTAGGGCTTTATGAGATTACAAGGCAGAAATTACGTCCTGATATAAATGAGCAGTTAAAGAGACTGGGTAAAACAATATTGCTCTAAAACGATAAAATTATATTTGTATTTTGAAGATTTTTGGATAATAATACGAGATTTTCGGTTTTGGCTATTTTGAACAAAAAATTGTTTGAAATGGCCTTTTTTTATTGATATTATTTTATTGTGTCTTAAAAAGAGAAGGGGGTTATTATGACCTGTATTTTTTAAGGCGGAATATAATCTTATGAAAAGTTTGGAGGTATCCGAGAATGGAAGTATTTCAGTGTAACTGGGGAAGCAGCTTAAAGTCGCTTTTCTCTGCAAAGAGCCAGGAGAAGCTTTATCTGCAGATTAACGATCCCAATCCTGCTGATGGTGTAAAGATTACAGGTAAGGGTTATATCTGTAATGAAGAGGGTAAGAATGAGTATATTTCTACTTTTGATTATCCAGCAAATGACATCCGTGACGTAAAAAAGGGAGAATTCCAGGGAACAGAAGCTCTCGTGCTTATCACAAAGCTTCAGACTCTCTACGGAGCAAAGAAGACCCAGACAATTCTGCCCGGTATTAAAGATATTGACAGAGCAATTGATACTCTTAAGAGAATCGCAAGTGAGGCCGGAGCCGGCAAGGAAGAGAAGAAAGAATCTGCACCTGCCAAGAAAGAAGCTCCCAAGCCCGCACCTGCACCTACTCCTGCAGCAAAGCCTGCACCCGCACCTGCTCCGGCACCTGCGCCTGCTCCGGCTCCCGCAGCTCCTGCACCCGCACCGGCGCCTGCACCTGCTCCGGCTCCCGCAGCACCCGCACCCGCTCCGGTACCTGCACCTGCAGCTCCCGCAGCACCCGCTCTGCCTGAACCTCAGCTCACGCCTCAGTTTAACCCGGCACCGACTCCGGCACCTGCAGCGCCTGCTGCTCCCGCAAAAGCAGAGAAGCCCAAAGATGCTGAATCATATGAGAAAAAACTTAAGAAACTCGATATCCTTCATGAGTCGGGAATGTGCTCTGATGACGAGTATAAAGAGAAAAAACTTAAACTCCTCTGCGATGAGAAGGGGCTTGGAACATTCTACGACAAGATTCAGAAGATATTTGTACTTAAGAAATCAGGTATGCTTTCTGATGTAGAGTTTGAGGCAAACAAGAACCAGATCGTTGATGAGTGCTTTGATACATCTGTTAAGGACCTCACGGTATTTGCGGATAACATGACAAAACTTCCTGTAATACTTATGAGTGAGCTTATTACAGAAGAAGAGTTTGCCACAAAGAAGGCAAAGATCATTGATTCCGTTAAGTACAATCCAATGGATTCAAATGATGTATTCTGCTTAAAACTCCAGAAGCTGCCTATCCTCCGTGATGCAGAGATGATACCCGGTAAAGAGGTTGAGTCAGATATTAAAGAACTCAAGGCTATCCTTGATCCCAAGGCTACAGATTCTGTTGATGCCATCGATATGAAACTTGCCAAGTGGCCTGCAATGGTTAAAGCCGGCGTAGTATCAGATCTTGAGTACAAAGAGAAGCAGAACAAGCTTATCAATGAAGTAATGGCTATGCCTTTCTCAGATGAAGCATCATTTAAGAACAAGTCTGAGCGCATCATGAAGATGAAGGATAAGGGCTGGCTCACAGAGATGGATTTCCATGGCAAGAAAGTGGAAGTGCTCAAGGATGTCAACAATATTACAGATTACATCCTCCGTACAAAGCTTTATATGGTTGCCAAGACAACAGGACTCATTACCAGCGAGGATTATGAAGCTAAAAAGGCAGAGCTTATCAAGGAAGTATTTGCTCCCTATGCAGATATGGATGAGTTCCAGGCCAAGGTTAATATGCTCATGAAGCTTAATGAGGCTGCAATCATTTCCGATGAGGAATACTCAGGATACAAGAATAAGTTGATGAGTGATTTATAAGTTGATATAGTCTTTGGGACAAAAAATATCCCCTCCGATGCTGAGCACAAGCGCAATGCATCGGAGGGGATATTTATTTGTCAGCGAAAGTGAATGTCGGATTAATAAATCACTGTGTAGAAAAGCTGAGGAAATAACACCTGTGACGCATTGAGCCGCGGAGCAAGGCTCGTAGCGTCACAGGTGTTATTTCCTCGCGGAGTCAACATATTGAAAACATTGGCGTCTTTATTGTATAATGAATGCAAATTATGAAAAAGAATGGAGTTTTTTGAGATGGAAGTTTTATACAGCAGTACAAGGGATAAATCCAGAAAGATTAAAGCCTCAGAAGCAATCCTTAAAGGCCTTGCAGACGACGGCGGTCTCTTTGTACCCGATAATGTACCCGCATTTGATTTCTCTCTGTCCTCTTTAAAGGATATGGACTATAAGGCCACAGCATATAATGTAATGAAACTGCTCCTCACTGATTTTACAGAAGAAGAGCTTAAATACTGTATAAACGGAGCATATGATTCAAAGTTTGATACAGAGGAGATAGCTCCCCTTGTTTATGCTGACGGTGCTTATTATCTTGAACTGTTTCACGGCAAGACAATTGCATTTAAGGATATGGCTTTATCAATCCTGCCTTTCCTTATGACTACTGCTGCCAAAAAGAATAATGTAAAAGAAAAGATCATTATCCTCACTGCTACAAGCGGTGATACAGGTAAAGCGGCTCTTGCCGGATTTGCTGATGTACCGGGTACAGGTATTGTTGTCTTTTATCCCAAGAATGGTGTATCAGCCATCCAGGAAAAGCAGATGGTTACTCAAAAGGGTGACAATGTTAAAGTCATCGGTATCACAGGAAACTTTGATGATGCCCAGACAGGCGTCAAGATGATGTTTAACGACGATGAGCTTAAAGCAGAGCTTAAGGAGAAAGGATATGTATTTTCTTCTGCAAACTCTATTAATATAGGTCGTCTTGTGCCCCAGATCGTGTACTATGTATACTCATACGGCAATCTTTTAAAGAATGGAAAGATATCCGAGGGAGACAAGATCAATGTGGTAGTTCCTACAGGTAATTTCGGTAATATACTTGCTGCATATTATGCAAAGACAATGGGACTCCCTATTAATAAGCTTATCTGCGCTTCAAATGAAAACAAGGTTCTCTTTGACTTCTTTGAGACAGGTAAATATGACAGAAACCGTGAATTTATATTAACTTCATCACCTTCCATGGATATACTGATCTCTTCAAATCTTGAGAGACTCATCTATACGATTGCAGGCTGTGATGACAAAAAGAATGCAGGATTCATGGAGTCGTTAAAGTCTACAGGAGTTTATACCATTACTGATGACATGAAAGAGAAGCTCGCTGATTTTGTGGGCGGGTATGCTACGGAGCAGCAGTGTGCTTCAAAGATTAAAGATCTTTATGACAAGACAGGATATGTGATCGATACTCATACATCGGTTGCGGCTTATGTTTATGATGATTACAAAGCAAAAACAGGTGACAATACGCCTGCTGTCATAGCTTCAACAGCAAGCCCTTACAAATTTATGCACAGTGTCATGACAGCTATCGATAATAAATACGATGGTTTAAATGACTTTGAGCTTATTGACGAACTTGCAAAAGTATCCGGCGTTGATGTACCCGGAGCCGTAGAGGATATCAGGACTGCACCTGTACTCCATACAGATGTGTGTGACAAGGAAGAGATGAAGAGCAGGGTGAAAGCTTTTCTCGGCATCTGATACAGCAGATTTTGTTTGGTCTGATTTAAAAGGGGTTAATTTATGAAACACATTCTGATTGTCGACGATAATACTACTAACTTAAGAATGGCTGCAAATGTTTTGCAGCCTTTTTATGAAGTTTCCATGGCAAAGAGCGGCAGACAGGCTCTTAATTATCTTAAGAAAAATATACCCGATCTGATACTCCTCGATATCCTTATGCCGGAGATGGACGGATATGAGACCATGGAGGAGATAAAACTTAATCCCAGGACTTCAAATATCCCCATTATCTTCCTGACAGCAGACAGAAAAAAAGAGAGCGAGATCAAAGGACTCTCTCTCGGAGCCCTTGATTTTATCACAAAGCCGTTTGATGAGCAGGCAATGCTCGGTCGTATAGAGCAGGTCCTCATGATGGACGATATGCGCAGAGGTCTCTTTAAAAATACCGACAGGGATTCTGATACAGGTCTGTATACCCAGAATTATGTGACAAAAAAGACCATGGAGTATATTGAAAAAGAGAAGAACGGTGTCCTTATCTTAATGTCCGTACCGGATCTTGAATCGGTCAGGTCAAAGGCAGGCACGAGAAATCTTGCTTCCTATATGAAATTTGTCTATGAGAATATTGCTTATGAAGATGATCCTGATATTTTAGCATCCGAGATTAAAGACAATCTGGTACTTATCAGTGTCCTTCGGCCAATGGGGGATTCGGAGATAAAGGAGTTTGCTGACGGTATCATAAAGAAACTCAGAAAAGAAGTTGTCTGCGAAAAAGATATCAAGATTAAGTTTTCGCCTGTAATGGGTATTGAATATATCAGACCGGATGATGCTCTTGAAGATATTTATACAAGATGTGACAAGGCTCTTTACCACGCTCTTCTGACGGAAGGCATGGATTATCACATCTTCAGAAAGGTATAAAGATGGAAACAAATAAAGATGTTATTATAAAAGACCTCCGTAATCTTATGAAAGATTCGGGGGTTGATTATTATATATGCGGTTCCGGAGATCCGCATTGCAGCGAATATGTAAATGAACATTTTAAGATAAGACAGTTTCTGACCGGATTTACCGGTTCTAACGGGACTCTTGTAATCAGTAAAGATTATGCAGGACTCTGGACAGACGGCAGATATTATGTACAGGCCGCCGGCCAGCTCCCGGCTATAGTAGAAGTTGTTAAAGCAGGACAGCCGGGTGTGCCGACCATTAAAAAATATTTATCCGACAATCTTAAAACCGGGCAGACTATCGGCCTAAACGGATTTCTGACAGATGCTTTATTTTATGATGACATTCGAAAAGTTGCAGATGAAAAGGGATGCATCATAAATACATGCTTTAGACCGGAAGATAAGTTGTGGACAGACAGACCCGGTGACAGTGCGTCGGCAGCTTTTATTTTATCCGAAGAATATACAGGGGAATCGGTTAAAGAAAAGATTAAGAGAGTCAGGGAATATCTGTCAGGCAGGAATGCAGATGCTCTTTTTATCGGATGCCTTGATGATCAGATGTGGCTTTATAATATCCGGGGAAATGATATAGAATGCAATCCGGTGATTTACGGATATACATTTATGACATCCGATCAGTGCGTATTTTTTGCAAAAAAGGAATCTGTACAGGGAGAAGTTAAAGAATATCTTGAAAAGAATGATGTAATTGTAAAACCATATGAAAATGCTTTTGATTTTATGAAATCATATACGGATTCGGGTAAAGATTCCGTAATATTATGTGATAAAAGAAAACTGTCCGCAGCATTTTATGAGCTCATAAACAATACGGATAATCCGATATATGCATTGCTTCCTACAGAGATATTTAAAGCTGTTAAAAACGAAACTGAGATTAAAAATCTGAAGGAAGCGTATCTTTTAGACAGTGTAGTTGTAACTAAATTTATTAAATATATCATGGATAACGCGGGGGAAGGCATTACCGAGATGGAAGGAGCCCGGGTGATCGACAGAATGAGGGCTGATATAGAAGGCTTTATTGAACTGTCATTTCCGACCATATCAGCGTATGGTCCAAACGGTGCCATGATGCATTATGAACCTTCTGGTGATGATCCTGTATTGATAAACAAAGACAGTTTTTATCTGGTTGATTCGGGAGGCCAGTATATGAAAGGTACAACCGATGTTACGAGAACTGTTTGCACGGGAGAGCCTTCTGATGAGATGAAACAGGATTATACACTTTCTGCATGCGCCATGTTAAGACTCCAGAATACAGTCTTTATGGACGGATGCACCGGCAGAAATCTCGATATCATGGCCAGAAGCGTCTTATGGAGATACGGCATGGATTATAAATGCGGTACAGGCCACGGTGTAGGTCATGTATTAAATGTACATGAGGGACCGGTAAATATCAGCTGGCAAAAGAGAGCCGGCGGTATAGAGGAACCTTTAAAACCCGGAAATACGATATCGGATGAGCCGGGTGTATATAAAGAGGGTAAATACGGAATAAGGATAGAAAATATACTGCTCTGCGATGAAGCATTTAAAAATGAAGATGGCAGATTTTTGTGTTTTAAGCCCCTGACCCTGGCGCCCCTTGATTCAAAATCAATAGATAAGAATTATATGAGCAATGAGGATATCGATAATTATAACCGCTATCAGGAACTTGTATTTTATAAGATATCTCCGTTTTTGAATGAAGATGAAAAAACGTGGCTCAAAAAAGAGACAAGGCCACTGTAACCTTTACAGAATAAGGGTTTTTAGGTATAATTTATATGGCTTTTAGTATTAATTTTTAAATGTAAATGAGGGTTAATTATGCTGTTTGAATTATTTGGAAAGTATCTCATCGATAATAAAAAAATCGATGAAGATCAGTACAAAAAGCTTGAAGAATTATATTTATCAAGCAGGGTTAAGCTGGGACTGATTGCCGTAGCAGAGAGGATGCTCACCCAGGAGCAGGCTGATGAGATCAATGCCAAGCAGGCGATCATAGATAAGAAATTCGGAGATATTGCCATTGAACTTGGTTATCTCACCGCTTATCATGTATCGGAGCTCCTGGCTAAACAGGGAAGCTCTTATATGAAGATGTGTCAGGCTCTTTCTGACCTCGGTATCATGAATCCACAGGAGACAGAGCGGGAGTTTAACGCTTTTGTATTTGAACTTGACGGTATAGAGGTTATAAATGAGCTTAAGGCTGATGATGTTGATGCTTATACATCCCTTTATCTCCCTGAGAAATATTCAAGCTATGAAGTGCTTATGCAGATAGCTGTCAGAACGATCAGTCGTATCGTTTCAAACAGAATATATGTTGAAAAAGCCGAGAAGGTACCTGCTGTCAGCCATAAGGCAATTGCATTTCAGACTATGCACGGAGATAAGATAGTCATCTTTGGCATGTACAGTGATGATGATGCCGTTTTAAAGATTGCCGAGGGGTATGCAAAATTTGAATTTGATCAGGTTGATGAAGACGCTCTTGATGCAGTCGGTGAATTTATCAATGTAATAAACGGACTTTATGCAACAGCACTCAGCTATAATGATTCAAAGGTTGAACTTGATGTGCCTGATTACAGGCTGGAGGAGAGAACGGTTTCTGCTGACAGTGATCTGTGCCTGATGCCTGTTGTTATCGAAGGTAAGAAAGTATATTTATTTGCATCAGTTAATTAAGGAAGGGTGAATGATATGGCAAAAGTATTAATAGTAGATGATTCAAAGACTTCCAGAAGAATACTTAAAAATTTCCTGACTCAGTTTGGACACGAAGTAGTAGGTGAGGCTGAAAACGGTGAGATGGGTGTTGAGATGTATAAAAATCTTAAGCCCGATGTTGTGACTCTGGATATCACAATGCCTGTTATGGACGGTGTGGAAGCTCTTGGAAAGATCAAAGAATTTGACAAGGGCGCTAAAGTCGTCATGGTTACAGCCGCCGGACAGAGAGATCATGTAATGGGGGCCATAAAGGCCGGTGCCCTTGAGTTTGTGACAAAACCTTTTGAGGAAAATATCTTAAAAAAGGTTTTTGAAAAAATATGCGACTGATGATTATATGATTAAACGTAAACTGTTGTCATTCCCGCGTGGTATTTATTATATGACGCCCGGAATGACACTTTTTCATTAAGGAATAATATATGAATCTTACAAATGAAGAAAAAAAGAATCTGATAGAAAGAGCTTTGGAGGCCAGAAAAAATGCCTATGCTCCTTATTCGGAGTATAAAGTAGGGGCATGTCTCATAACTGCAGACGGAAATTATTACACCGGGTGCAATGTGGAAAATGCTTCTTACGGAGCGACAAACTGCGCTGAGCGTACTGCAGTCTTTAAGGCTGTCAGTGAAGGTCATAACAGGATTGATGCAATTGCCATAGTCGGCGGGAGAGACAGTGATGGCATCATTTCCTATGCGTATCCCTGCGGTGTCTGCAGGCAGGTCCTTAGGGAATTTTCCGATCCAGGGAAAATGATAATAATAGTTGCAAAGAAGGCAGATGATTACAAGGAGTATACACTAAAGGAACTGCTCCCCGACAGTTTCGGACCTGATTTTTAAAGTATTATGCCTGTTGTATGTATGATCTTTGTTATTTTCATGATAATCATCTTTATCATGGGAATAGCTGAGAGAAAAAGCGAAAAGAAAAAGAATACTGAAAAAATATTAAAAGATTTCGGACGCGTTATCCCGGGCAAAGGTGCACTGAAACCCGGCTTTGATTTTTATATGAAATTTGTAAATGACAAAAATATATTTGTCATAGATGAGATCACAAAAAATGATATTGGATTTAACGAACTCTTTAAATGCGTAAACAGGACATATTCATCAGCCGGAGAATCTGTTCTCCTTGAAAAACTGCTGACTTCAAAATTAAATGATAATAAAAAGATAAAAGATTTTGATGAAGCCGTGATGGCATTTGAAGATGAACATCTGATGACTGATACGGCTCTTAAGCTCATGGAACTCGGAAAAGAAAAAGGTAAAGATCCCCTTTTGTTTTTTGAGATGAATGAACTTGATAAGAAAGGCAGCATTTATTATTATCTGCTCTTTTTGATTTATTTGATTGGAATCGCTCTTTTGTTTTTTAATACAGGAGTCGGAATAATACTCCTGACAGTTAATTTAGCTGTATCTGTCGTTGTATATTTTAAGAATAAGGCTGGGATATATTCTTATGTTCGTCCTGCATTTTATCTGCTTAAACTCTTAAAAACAGGAAACGAGTTAGTAAACGGACCTTTAGCTGATAATAAAATCTCGCTGATTGCAGGCAATATAAAGGGTATTGATGAATGCATCAGAAAGTCAGGTAATGTATTTTTCGGATCGGGATATATATCTTTAAGCTCTGAAACGAGCAAGAGTATATTCGGAGCTGTAGCGGAATATATTAATATGCTTTTTCATATAGATATTCTGCTTTTTTACGGGATTTATAAAAAAATTACAGACAGAAAAGATATATTTATAAGACTGTACGGATATATCGGAAATATAGACACATATATATCCGTACTGTCATACAGAAAATCCATTGAAAACTGGTGCGTGCCTGATATATCAGATGATGATATGATGATAAAAAGTCTTTATCATCCTATGATAGAAAAACCTGTAAAAAATGACTGCCGTTTTGATAAGGGCCTTCTGGTTACGGGCTCCAATGCCTCCGGCAAATCCACTTTTTTAAAAGCATGTGCCCTTAATATAATGTTTGCCCAAAGTATAGCTACCGTCTGCGGCGACAGTTATACCATGCCGTATCTGCATCTTTATACATCCATGAAGGTAAGCGATAATCTGTTTACTAAAGATTCTTTCTTTCTGGCGGAGATTAAAAGTATTAAGAGGATACTTGATGCAGTTGAAGAGACAGAAGAATGGGGAGAAAACACATACCGTGTAGCATGTTTTATTGATGAGATATTTAAGGGAACCAATACAATTGAGAGAGTAGCAGCTTCATCCCAGGTGATAAAAAGTCTGTCAGACAAAAAAGTAATCTTTGCCACGGCGTCCCATGATACAGAGCTGACTTATATCCTTGAGGACTGTGTGAGAAATGTTCATTTTGAGGAAAAGGAAGATACGGACGATGTGGTATTTACTTATAAACTGTCACAGGGCCCGTCCACATCAAGAAATGCCATCAGACTCCTTGGCAGACTGGGGATAGATAGCAATATCACTGAAAAGGCCCTTAAGATGACGGAAGAATTTTCAAAAACCAATAAATGGTCATTAGCTGACTGAATAAAAGAGGTATAAAATGCTGACAAAAGTTGATTTATATACAGACGGAGCTTCAAGAGGCAATCCGGGACCCGGTGGGTTTGGCGCCATACTGGTATTTGTCACAAATAACGGAGTAAAGGCCGAGAAAGAGATAACGGAAGGTTACAAAAATACAACCAATAACAGGATGGAACTCCTCGGTGTGATCAAAGGCTTAAATGCTCTGACGAGACCCTGCAGTGTGACAGTATACAGTGATTCCAAATATGTTGTAGACGCATTTAATCAGGGATGGGTCGATAAGTGGATCAAAAATAACTGGAGAAGAGGTAAAGAGCCTGTAAAGAATATTGACCTCTGGAAAAAACTCTTATCAGCCATGGAGATCCATGAAGTAAAATATATCTGGGTAAAAGGCCATGCAGGTCATGATTATAATGAACGATGTGACAGGCTCGCCACATCATCGGCAGACGGAGATAACCTCCTTGACGATACAGTCGATGAAATGATAATATAATTAAGTGATTTACATAAAATATTTGTGTAAATTTAATTGAAAGGGATAAAATCATGGAAAATTTAATGTTGTTTTTAAGCGCATTCTGTTCATACCTTGTTAAATATATTGCTTATATAGTTGCTATCGTTATAGCTTGCTTTATCGGTATAGGACTCCGCAAGAGTTCCAATGCCAAGAAAGCAGCTGAGGAAGGTCAGCCAGAGAATAGCGAAAAAGCAGAGAGCAATTAATTTAAAAAACTGTAGAAGCAGGTATTGGCAATGAAAAATGCCAGATATATTCTGTATTTAATATTTTTATCTTTATCTTTATTTCTTTGTTCGTGCGGGTCTTTGGAGAGTAATTATTATGATGATTATGACTCTGAAGATGCGCTGGATGATGTATCACAAATCCAGCATAATCATTATTATTTCCTTTATGATAAAAATGAAATTATCGGTAAGGTTTCGGACTGCCCATTTGAAGATGTGTCTGCTAAAAAGGTAACATCTTCAGATTATTTTAATGATATCTTTTTTGAAAAAGGCAGTGAGGGCAGGAATGTAATCAATGCATGGTATTACGATATCGGTACATCACTCCCGGATGACGCAGAGCCTGTTTATGATAAATACAATCTCCTTGGCACAGTTGAAAAAGGAGATATTATTTTTGAGGAAAAAGGAAACCTCGGACTCACCGGGCACGTGGCCATAGTTGAGGGTATCTTTTATGATGAAAGATTTAAAACATATTATATCAGGATAATAGAAGCGAGGAGCAACGGTCTGGTCAGGAGCTGTCTGGATGATACAAGGATAGATGACAGGGAGATAACCATATTAAGAGTAAAGGATGCTACTCCTGAGATAATCGATTATGCCGTAGAATTCTGCATAGAAGAACTGGGCAAAGGATACAAGATAGACCTTAGGAAAGACCATGATCATGGTCAGGAGGACTGGTACTGTTCGGAGATTACATGGGCAGCTTATTATAACGAGGGTATTGATATAGAGGTATCCGATGAGGGAGAGCCCGGCATTACACCCAGAGACATACTTTACTCAGAGCAGGTTTACGAGATTAATTTTCGTTAATAATACAATATAGAAAAAATATGCATCGGGCGCATTGCGTGGCGGAGCACACGCTTAGCGACCGGGGCATATTTTTTTCATATAAAAATCCGCAAAATGCACCGTAATCATCTTGACACTCAATATCGGGTTTCATATAATAATTAATGCACAATATATTGTGGTTTACATTTTGGTTATGGGCCAAAAGAACGCAAAATATGGTGCCTCGAAAAAGTCATTATATGAGGGAGAATTAACATGGCAGAAGAGATTAATTATGGGGAAATGTACAAGACTGCTTTACCTGTAAAGGTTGTAAAGAAGGATAACTGTCTTGAGGATTTTAACGTTCAGAAGGTTATCAATGCAGTCGGAAAGTCGGCTTACAGAGCTCTTACCGAGTTTACGGAAGAGGAAAAGCATACTATCTGTAAATATGTGATAGCCAAGGTTGATGAGATGAAGGTTGAGCGAATCCCTATTCCCATCATGCACAATATCGTAGAGAGTGCCCTTGAGCAGGTTAAACCCATAGTTGCCAAGAGCTACAGGGATTATCGTAATTATAAGCAGGACTTTGTCCGTATGATGGATGATGTATACAAAAAGAGCCAGTCCATCATGTATGTCGGAGACAAGGAAAACTCCAATACAGACTCAGCCCTCGTATCTACAAAGAGAAGTCTTATATTTAACCAGTTTAATAAGGAACTCTATCAGAAATTTTTCCTGACAACAGAAGAACTTCAGGCTTGCCGTGACGGTTATATTTATATCCATGATATGTCAGCAAGACGTGATACCATGAACTGCTGTCTCTTTGACGTGGAGCATGTACTTCAGGGCGGATTCGAGATGGGCAACATCTGGTACAATGAGCCCAAAACCCTTGATGTTGCGTTTGATGTAATAGGCGACATCGTTCTCTCTGCTGCCAGCCAGCAGTACGGTGGTTTTACCGTTCCCGAGGTTGATAAGATTCTCGAGCCTTATGCAGAGAAATCATACAATAAATATGTTAATAAATACCTGAATCTCGGAGTTGATAAATCTACTGCCGAAGCAGAAGCATTTAATGATGTATGCAGGGATTTCGAGCAGGGATTCCAGGGCTGGGAATATAAATTCAATACTGTTGCATCCAGCCGTGGTGATTATCCGTTTATCACTGTTACAGCCGGTATCGGCAGGGGCAGATTTGCAAAGCAGGCAACTATTTCCATGCTCAATGTACGCCGTAAAGGTCAGGGCAAGAAAGAGTGCAAAAAGCCTGTTCTTTTCCCTAAGATCGTATTTTTGTATGATGAAAACCTCCACGGAGAAGGCTGCGAGCTTGAGGATGTATTTAAAGCAGGTGTTGAGTGTTCTGCTAAAACCATGTATCCTGACTGGCTCTCCCTTACAGGTAAAGGCTATATAGCAAGTATGTATAAACAGTACGGTAAAGTAATATCGCCTATGGGCTGCAGAGCATTCCTCTCGCCCTGGTATGAGAGAGGCGGTATGCATCCGGCCGATGATAACGATCAGCCTATATTTGTAGGCCGTTTCAATATCGGTGCCGTATCCCTTCATTTACCCATGATCCTTGCCAAGTCAAGACAGGAGAGCAGAGACTTCTATGAAGTCCTTGATTATTATCTCCAGCTCATCAGACAGCTCCATATCAGGACCTATGCTTACCTTGGAGAGATGAGAGCATCCACAAACCCTCTTGCATACTGTGAGGGCGGATTCTTAAACGGTCATCTTAAGTTAACTGATAAGATAAAGCCACTGCTTAAATATGCGACAGCTTCATTTGGTATCACGGCCCTTAATGAGCTTCAGATGCTCTATAACGGCAAATCTCTTGTTGAAGACGGAGAGTTTGCCCTTGAGGTAATGGAGCACATCAACAAGATGGTAGCAAAGTTCAAGGATGAGGATCACAATCTTTATGCCATATACGGAACACCTGCAGAGAATCTCTGCGGTCTCCAGGTAAAACAGTTCAGAAAGAAATACGGTATCGTCGAAGGCGTTTCCGACAGGGAATATGTATCAAATTCATTCCACTGTCATGTTACGGAAGATATCACACCTATCGAAAAGCAGGATAAAGAGTATAGATTCTGGGAACTTTTAAACGGTGGCAAGATCCAGTATGTAAAATATCCTATCGATTACAATACAGCTGCAGTTGAGACACTGATCAGACGAGCCATGGAATTTGGTTTCTATGAGGGCGTTAATTTATCACTTGCATACTGTGATGACTGCGGTCATCAGGAGCTTGAGATGGATGTATGTCCCAAGTGTGGCAGCCGTAACCTGACCAAGATTGACCGTATGAACGGATATCTGTCATATTCAAGGGTTCACGGCGATACCCGTCTTAATGACGCAAAAATGGCTGAGATAGCAGAGAGGAAGAGCATGTAATGAGATATCATAATATTACCAAAGACGATATGCTTAACGGCGATGGTCTACGAGTGGTTTTATGGGTTTCGGGATGCTCTCATAATTGCAAAGGATGTCAAAATCCCATAACCTGGGACCCTAACGGGGGTCTGAATTTTGATGAGGCCGCAAAACAGGAAATTTTTGAACAGCTTGATAAATCATATATTTCGGGTCTGACACTGTCCGGAGGAGATCCTCTTCATTCTGCCAACAGAGTGGATGTGAGAGACCTTGCAAGAGAAGTCAGAGAGAAATATCCTAAAAAGACAATCTGGCTCTATACTGGATCATCATGGGAATCAATTTACCATTATCCGATTATGGAATATCTCGATGTAGTAGTCGACGGTGAATTTGAGGAAGATAAAAAAGATAATACCCTCTACTGGAAGGGCTCTTCAAACCAGAGAGTCATAGACGTCCAGGCAACCATCAAATCAAGTGATCCGGCTACGCCTGTGCTTTACTGCGACAACTATTCAAAAATCAAAAAGGCTTAGGTATTAAAATGAATATTAAGATAAAATATTTCTCTGATAAGATCGAGAAGCTCCGCTATATAGATGGAAAGTCAGACTGGATAGACCTGCGATGTGCCGAGGAGATATCTCTCAAAAAAGGAGAATTTAAACTTATTCCCCTTGGCATAGGCATGAAACTGCCTAAGGGTTATGAGGCCCATGTGGTACCCAGGAGCTCTACATTTAAAAACTTTGGTATCATCCAGACAAACCATATGGGAGTCATCGATTATACATACTCAGGTGACAACGATCAGTGGTTTATGCCGGTATATGCTGTCCGGGATACAGAGATTCATGTAAATGACAGGGTATGTCAGTTCAGGGTTATGGAAAATCAGCCTGCCATAGAGTTTGATGAAGTCGATCACCTCGATGAAACTGACAGAGGCGGCTTTGGAAGTACAGGAAAAGCCTGAGATTATTCAGTGTTTTGTACAGCAATAAGGGTACTTACGCTAAGCGCACGCTCCGCTGCGCAATGCGTAAGTGCCCTTATTGCTGTATAAACAAAAGATGAAAAAACGCATGTAGTATTGAATACTACATACGTATCGTATATAATGAATAAGGTTTAAATATAAAGAACAGGAGCAACTTTAAAATGGCATTATTCAAACTGGTAACAGATTCAACAGCTGATTTACCTGCTGATTATTATGTAAAACATAACGTGGGATGTATGTACCTCTCTGTAATCATGGAAGGTCAAACATATAACAAACAAAATCCCATTGATATTCAATCTTTCTATGAGAAGCTCGGCAGCGGTTCTATGCCCACAACATCCCAGATAAATCCTGATGAGGCCAAGAACGAACTCACTGAATATTTAAAAGAAAACAAAAATATTCTTTATATCGCTTTTTCTTCAGGACTCTCAGGTTCATATCAGTCAGGCTGTATTGCAGCTGAGGAGATCATGGAAGAGAATCCTGATGCAAATATTGTAGTTATTGATTCACTCTGTGCATCACTCGGAGAAGGTCTCCTTGTTAATAAAGCAGTACAGATGATGGAAGAGGATAAAACCATCGAGGAGACAGCAGCTTTTATCAAAGAAAATCTCCTTCATGTAGGTCATGTATTTACAGTTGATGACCTTTTCCATTTAAGCCGTGGCGGCCGTATCAGCAAGGGTACAGCTGTAGTCGGTTCCATGATCAACATAAAGCCCCTTCTTCATGTAAATGATGAGGGCAAGCTGATCAACATCGGCAAGTGCCGCGGACGTAAGAAGGCCCTGGCAAGTCTGGTTGAGCTGATGGATGAGAGACTTGGTGATTACAGGGGAATGGACCAGAAGTGTATGATCAGCCACAGCAACTGTCTTGAGGATGCACAGTATGTTGCCCAGCTTGTAAAGGAAAAGTTTGGTTATGACACTGAGATCATTGATTTTATCGGTCCTGTAATAGGTACTCATACCGGTATAGGTACGGTTGCTTTATTCTTCTGGGCAGACCACAGATAATATTTATGATATATTTATAATATCAAAACTAGATATAGTGTAATTAAAGGCGGTTTATCACATTATAATGTATGATATACCGCCTTTTTAAGTGGTATATTTTACTTAAAATGATTGAAGAAATAAGGGTTTTGAGTTATCATATAGATTAGGTTTATTCTGTAGAAACTATGCCCGTTTTCAGTATCGGACCTATGTTTACTGCATATTTTGTAGACAGGAATATATGCTTAAATGAGCATCCGCTATAGGTGGTTAAAAAAATCATACAAGGAGACTGTAGAAGAGTACGACAACAGGATAAATATGTTGCCGCCTTTTCATGCGGGATATGCTTATTTTGGCGGTAATGCATATGACGAATATCATCATATATACGGACTATATATTACCTGGTCGGGAGAACTAAATAGATATCTCTTTGATCCGCTGTCTGAATATGGTTTTGTGATCCACTGTCCCGTTAATGAGGCTGTAGGTTTCTTTAAGCAAGGCGTTGCAGAAAGAATATATGTAAAGCTTAAGTCCAAGAAAGGCAGACTGTACGGCGATACATTTACAATGAATGCCAATGACAAAGAGTATGTCGTATCATATACCGGCATGTGCGTAAATAAACCTGAATATTTATGTTTTTCCGGGATGACAAATCCTGATGTACCTGATTTTGGCAGTTATTTGGTTTCGTCATATTATAACGGTTCTTTCACTGCAGGATCCTTTAATTTAAGTTCATTTAATGCAGGAACATTTAATATCGGATCCTTTAATTTAACCTCTTTTAATACAGGATCGTTTAGCCTTGGCTCGTATAATTTAAGCTCATTTAATTTAGGTTCCTTTAACTTGAGTATGTTTAACACCGGGTCATTTAATACAGGTTCCTTTACATTAAGCTCGTTTAATATTGGGTCATTTTACCTGGGATCCTTTAACTTAAGTTCTTTTAACCTTGGATTATTTACTTTTGGCTCATATAACATCGGCAGCTTTTATCTTGGAAGCTTTTACGGGGGACTGTTTAACTTTGGCAGCTATCTGTCCGGTACTTTTAATATCGGCTCATTTAACTTTGGGCTCTTTATTTTTGGAACATATAATATCAGTTCATTTAATATAGGCTCGTTTAACCTTGGTCTGTTTAATACCGGATCATTTAATGTCGGCTCATATAATATTGGCTCATTTAACTTGGGTATATTTAACACCGGCTCGTTTAATATCGGCTCATACACTTTGAGCTCGTTTAATATGGGCGTATACAATACCGGTTCGTATAACTTAAGCGGTTTTGATTTTGAATCGTTTGGCGGCGGATCGTATATCAGTACTTCGATTGCCGGTGATTATGATTACGGCAGGTTATCACCGGCTGATTATTACGACCTCAGGGATTATATAATGCATGAGGTTTACGGTATCGGATGTCTCGGTTACGGGCTAAATCTGATATAAACTTTCCGGAGAAAAATATTGGACGGATTTTATTCCATTTGGACCGGGCCGTTTAAGTTAAAGCATGAAGATACTCCGTTTTTTATGGAGGATTATGATCTGCTGACACTTATCCTTTCGGCCGCAGCATATAAAAAGAATAATGGCATGGTCAGAATGTATGCCGATAAAGCAGGGGCCAAGTACATTGACAGCATTGGCCTTAAAGATCTGTTTGATGATGGCATAAAGATCATGGAACCCGATGAGGATATAAATCCCAAAGTGTTCTGGGCAGCCGGCAAATTAAAGAGCCTGAGCCTCCTCGATAAGCCGTCGGTTATGATAGATCTTGATCTCATAATATGGAAAAATCTTGATGATTTTTTTACAGGAGCTGATATATACGGCATACACAGAGAACAGATCAGAAATGAGATTTATCCTGACACTGATTTTTTTAAAGTAAAAAGTGATTACAGGTACCCGGATGGTCTTGATAAGGCTGAACTTCCGTTAAATACAGCCATGCTTTATATTGAGAGTCTTGATTTTACTCATAAATATGCGAATGAATCCTTAAGATTTATGAAGTCGTGCACTGAGCAAAATGAGAACTTAAGGCATATGGTTTTCGCGGAGCAGAGACTCCTGCCTATGATGGCTGCTGCAGAAGGGTTAAAGATCAGGACAATGTTTCCTCTTGGCGAGGATATAGGTATTCAGGATTATTTTACTCATATATGGGGACATAAAAATATCCTGAAATACAACAAGGATGAGCGCATGAAATACTGCATGCGCGTTATAAACCGATTAAAGAAGGATTTTCCGGATCATATGGTATTTGTTTCATCAAATGACATATTCCGCGAATATATAAAGGATTAACATGATTAAAGCAAGTCACTTATCAAAAATATACGGAGACAGGATAGCAGCAAAGGATATTTCCTTTGAGATTGAGAACGGTACGATATGCGGATTCCTCGGACCTAACGGTGCAGGAAAGAGTACTACGATGAATATGCTTACCGGCTATCTGACTCCTGCTTCGGGAACTGTACTTGTAAACGATATTGATATGTTTAAGAATCCCGGCAAAGCTAAAAAGATGATAGGATATCTCCCGGAGATACCACCTCTTTATATGGATATGACTGTCAGAGAATATCTGTTGTTTGCATCAAGGATTAAAGGTATACCCAAAGCCGAGATACCCGGAGAGATAGACAGAGTAGCTTCGAAAACGGGAGTTGCAGATGTGCTTGACCGGCTCATAATGAATCTGTCAAAAGGATATAAGCAGCGAACCGGTTTTGCCCAGGCACTGCTCGGAGACCCTGAGATACTCATACTTGACGAGCCTACTGTAGGTCTCGATCCCAAGCAGATAGTAGAGATACGTAATCTCATCAAAGAGCTGGGAGAGAAGCATACAGTCATCCTGTCTACTCATATCCTCAGCGAAGTATCAATGATATGTGATGATGTGGTGATCATATCTCATGGCAGAGTGATGGCTTCCGGCAATGCGGATGAGCTGGTGGAAAGTTATAACAGGATACAGAATATGAAACTGGTCCTTAAAGCCAATGCAACTCAGGCCCAGATGATTCTTGAAGATATCGAGGATATTGACTCTAAAAAGATCCTGTCCGAAGAAGACGGTGTCACCGTGATCGAAGTAATTGCTAAAAAGGATAAAGATATCCGTGAAGTGATCGCAGGAAAGATGTCCGAGAACAACATTACGGTACTGGAGCAGAGTGTGTCAAGAGTGACTCTTGAAGATGTTTATTTAAAACTCACAAGTGAGGATCATTACAGAGAATACCTCCTTGAAGAAGGTATCATCATTTCAAATCTAAAGAAAGACGATGCCCTCAATATAATTAATATTGATGAGGCAAAGGAGAAATAAATGACTGCGGTATACAGAAAGGAATTAAAATCTTTTTGGGGCTCACTTTCGGGATGGCTCTTTATAGCCGTAAATCTGTTTTTCTCCGGATGGTATTTCAGATATTACGGACTCATAATGGGTTATCCGTATATTGCATATGTATGCAGTAATATAACCATAATCATAATACTCAGTCTGCCCTTTATCACCATGAGGACCATATCGGAGGAGATGCGGCTCCGTACGGATCAGCTGCTCTTTACATCTCCGGTGCCTATATGGAAAGTGGTTGTCGGAAAATATCTGGCACTCCTTACCATATTTGCCATCCCTGTGGCGGTTATGAGCATTTATCCCCTCATTATGTGCATATTCGGAAATGTGCCCATAGCAGAAAACTATGTGACTATTTTCGGCTATCTGTTGTTCGGAGGCGCATGCCTTGCCATCGGACTCTTGTTGTCGAGCCTGTCCGATAATCAGATAATCGCAGCTGTACTTACATTTTTCGTACTGCTCCTTGGCGTGATGATGCCGGGTATATGCAGTCTTATCAGTGCATCAGGCAATATGATCACGAGGATTCTCGGGGTATTTAACTTAACCGAGATGATGGATGATTATTTCTTTACCGGTATCATATCTATCCCGGCCATTGTTTATTATCTGTCCATTATTGTGCTCTGCCTGTTTCTGACATTATGTATCATCGGACGCAAGCGCTGGTCATTTATGCAAAAGGGAGTTCTGGCTAATGTTTCAGCAGCCCTTGTATTTATTGTTGTATTTACAATTGTGATCGTTATAAATGCATTTGTCAGAGGCCTGCCTCAGGATGCCATGAATATTGATGTCACATATAACAGTATTTATTCACTTACAGATGAGACGGAAAACATCCTTGATAGTCTTGAACAGGAAGTGACCATCTATTACCTGGCTGATACAGACAAGATTGATTCTACAATAGAGCAGACCCTTAAAGATATTGATGATTACAGTAAAAAGATCAAGGTAAAACAGGTTTCACCGACCGAAAACCCTTATTTTTACACAGAGTATACAGATACTGCACCTAATCAGAACAGTATCATAGTCGTTTCCGGTGATAAGAGCAGAGTAGTTGATTATTATGACTGCTATGAGATGACATATGAGTATGAGTATGATTATGACTCGGCTTCATATATCGTAACCGATTATTCCGTTGTCGGATATGACGGTGAAGGCCGTGTAATGGCTGCCGTCCTTTATGTATGTGAAAATTATGTACCTCAGATTTACTGTATTACGGGACATGATGAATTTGAGATACAGCCCGGACTCCGGACCCGGATTGAAAAAGCAAATATGAATATTAATTATATTAATCTGCTTACCTATGATGCGGTACCGGAAGATGCAGCCTGCCTCTTTATCTTAGGAGCATTAAGCGACTTTTCCGATAATGAGACTGAGATGATCGCCGATTATCTGGCTAATGGCGGCAATGCCATATTCTTGCTGGCTTACTCTGATTATGAGGATCAGTCTAATCTTTACAGTCTACTTGAGCCGTACAATATATATGTTAATCCGGGACTTGTTATGGAGCAGGGCACGAGTTATTACAACTCCCAGCCGTTTTATCTGCTCCCCGATATACTTGAAAATGAGCTGACGGAAGGTGTTTATACATACTCGAGAACAAAATATATTTATATGCCTTATTCAAAAGGTCTGACTATTACGGAAGATTACGGAGACGTTGCAGTTACAACGCTTCTTCAGACAACTGCCGGAGCATACCTTTTAACCGATGTGTCCGATACGGAGCAGACAAACTACGAGTCGGCCAGATACATACTCGGGGCATATATGGAAAAGACTTATGCCGATTATGTCAGCAGAGTAGTAGTCATATCATCTGATTATTACCTCTATGATGATATTGATAATGCAGTTTCAGGTAATAACTATACACTGTTTATGAACTGCCTCTCAAAACTGACCGGCACGGATATAGTCAGTGTGGTACCTGTTAAGAGTTATGATGAGACATATAATGAGATAATCATTGATAATACATTTATATCAGTATTTTCATGGATATTTGTGGGCATCATACCTGTGTGCCTATTTATATGCGGTCTCGTTATCTGGATAAAGAGAAGAAAGAAATAAATTTCGGAGGAATATATAAATGTCAGAGAATAAGAAGATAAGAACAAGATTTGCACCCAGCCCTACAGGCCGTATGCATGTAGGCAATTTAAGAACAGCCCTTTATGCCTATCTGGTGGCAAAACATGAAGGCGGCGATTTCATCCTGCGTATAGAAGATACCGATCAGGAGAGATATGTGGAAGGTGCTGTAGATATCATTTATAGAACCCTTGAAAAAACCGGCCTTATACATGATGAAGGTCCCGATAAGGACGGCGGAGTAGGCCCCTATGTCCAGTCTGAGCGTCAAAAGACAGGTATGTATCTTGAATATGCCAAAAAGCTTATTGACAGCGGGGACGCATATTACTGCTTTTGTGATAAAGAACGCCTTGCATCATTAAAGGGCTCGGTAGGTCCTGACGGAAAAGAGATAACTGTATATGACAAGCACTGTCTGTCCCTCTCAAAAGAAGAGATAGAGGCCAATCTGGCTGCAGGAAAGCCTTATGTTATCAGGCAGAATGTTCCCAATGAGGGTACCACATCATTCCATGATGAGCTTTACGGAGATATCACCGTTGATAACAGCGAACTTGATGACATGATCCTCGTTAAGTCTGACGGATTTCCGACATACAATTTTGCAAATGTAATCGATGATCATCTTATGGGTATTACCCATGTGGTCAGAGGTAATGAGTACTTATCATCAACACCTAAATACAACAGACTGTACGATGCGTTCGGATGGGAGATTCCCACATATATTCACTGTCCTCTTATCACAGATGAGGAACACAAAAAACTCTCAAAGAGATGCGGCCATTCCTCATATGAAGACCTTATTGAGCAGGGCTTCTTGACAGAGGCAGTTGTAAACTTTGTGGCACTGCTCGGATGGTGTCCCGAAAATGAGACAAGAGAGATATTCTCCCTGGATGAGCTGGTAAAGATTTTTGATTACAGACATATGACGAAATCTCCGTCAGTGTTTGATTATACAAAGCTTAAATGGATGAACGGTGAGTATTTCAAGGCTATGGATCCGGACGTATTCTATGAGAAAGCGGACGAGAATAGAGATATTCCCTGATATTAAGGATCATGTTGATTTCATCGACAGTGTACCTGAGTATGATACAGCCATGTATACTCACAAAAAGATGAAGACAGATTCGGAGAAGTCTCTTGCCCTTTTAAATGAAGTACTTCCTGTACTTGAGGGAACAGATGATTATACAAATGATGCGCTCTTTGCACTTTTATCAGAGTTTGCATCATCCCATGAATACAAGACCGGCTATGTAATGTGGCCTATCAGAACAGCCCTTTCCGGAAAACAGATGACACCCTGTGGTGCCACCGAGATGATGGAGCTCTTCGGAAAAGATGAAACTATAGCGAGAATTAAGGCAGGTATTGCAAAACTTGAGCAGCACTAAAGGCAGAAAGCGTTCAAATACAAGTACATATACGAGACGCACAACCGGCCGCTCCGGCTCGCCAAAAGCCGGCAGACCTGCTCTTCCTGACAATAAAAAGGAAAAGACACTTAACAGGGTAAAGACTCAGGCCGATGATATGCAGAATATCATAATTGCAGGAATCGTACTTGGAATCGTCAATCTGATCTTTTTTCTGTGCATGGCAGGTGTAATAAGCGGCAGTGTAGGTGTTGCCGTAAAGCAGGTTTTACTTGGACTTTTCGGATTTCTTGCATATGTGATGCCTTTTGTGTTTTTCGCAGGAGGACTGTTTATCTTTGCAAAAAAAGATAATTATATGCCTTATCTTAAGACTACGATCATCAGTGTGCTCCTTTTGTTTGCAATTGGCGGATTTTTCACACTTTGCAGCAAAAGTGATATTGTATATGCATCCCAGAATCCCGGTGCTCTTAAGTTTTTATATGATTTAAAGAGCGGAGGCGGATGTATACTCGGACTCCTTGGCTTACTGCTTTGCATGTTTTTTGGAAAAGTCGGCTCGATCATCATTGACCTTGTGCTGATAATCGGACTGATCATCCTGCTTAATCCGGAGAAAGCCGTTTCTCTGATAAAAATGACCGGTTCAAAATTAAACTTCCTTGATGATTATGATGACAGCTACGACGATGAGGATGATGAGGATGCCGGCAGAAGGAGAAAGGATATACAGCTGCCTGCCTTAAATGATGACGGACAGCAGTTAAATCTCCTTGAGATTGCCGATGACCGAAGGGAAAAAAGAGAACTCGAGCGTATCGAAAAACAAAAGCAGATAGAAGAAGCAAAAGAAAAGAAACAGAAAAAACTTGAAGAAAAGAAATTAAAAGAAGACAGGGCTGACGATGACAGGATCGTAAATGCCTCGAGAAAGAGAAACGATTTTGCCGTTAACGGCGGTGAACATTTTGAATCTTCACTTGTGTCCGATAAGGGTACAATGGTAAAGAGCAAGGATGATGTCCATGAGATAACACTGCTGACTCCTGTGCCGGAATCGGAAAATGAAGAAAAGCCGGAAAAAACTGTAAATAAAGATATTGAAACAGCTCCCGTGACCGCTGTTAAAAAGACAGGCGACATGAGGGAGATAACCGTTAAAGTATCTGAAGATGATAAAGAAGTTACAGAAAATAAAACTGAAATTAAAAAAGAAGAATTAAAACTTCAGCAGATCAATATCACAAGATACGGAGATGACACGGTTACAGAGGAGACTTTGCCGGGGGATACCGTGGATGATAAAACGGATGATAATCCCCTAGCAGTGCATATATCAAAGCAGGAGATCGATCCGGAAGAATCTCATGATATAAATCCCGAAAAGATCATTAAATATGAGGCTTATACTCCTTCTGATGATGATATAGTATCACCTAAAGAAAATAAGGGCGACGGTCTCGTTGATATAAATAAAAAGCAGTATGAAAAAGACGGCTCAACACATGTGACTGAGTTTAATAACTCCGCTGCGCCCATTCCGGAATCGGTTAAAAACGGCATTACATTAAAAGCCGGTGAGACTAATCCGCTTATAGATTCCATGCCGGATCCCGTGACGGAAAAAACTCATCAGGCAGAGTCAAATGCTCTTGCAAAAGAGATTGAAAACAAGCCTAAGAAAAAGGTTCCAAGGAATAAGTATAAAAAGCCACCTCTTTCGCTCCTTAATGAAAATAAAAACAAAAAGGGCGGAGACGAGGATAAAACCCTTAAAGAAAATGCATTCAGGCTCCAGGAAGTCCTCAAAAACTTTGGCGTGGATGCAACTGTTCAGGATATTTGTCAGGGACCTTCCGTTACCAGATATGAGCTGAAACTTGCAGACGGAGTAAAAGTCAGCAAGATAACAAATCTGGCAGATGACATAAAACTTAATATGGCTGCGGTAGATGTCAGAATAGAAGCGCCTATTCCCGGCAAAGCAGCTGTAGGAATTGAGATTCCAAATGCAACCGCATCACCTGTACTTATAAGGGATATAATGGAATCTCCCGAATTTAAGGCAGCTGATTCAAATATATCATTTGGAGTAGGAAAGGATATTTCGGGCAAAACCATAATAGGTGATATTGCCAAGATGCCTCATATGCTGATCGCAGGTGCCACCGGTGCAGGTAAATCCGTATGTATAAATACTCTGATCATGGGTATTTTGTATAAGGCTCATCCCGATGATGTAAAGCTCATAATGATCGATCCCAAGGTAGTAGAGCTCTCCGTTTATAACGGTATACCACATCTGCTACTGCCTGTGGTCACCGATCCTAAAAAGGCAAGTGCATCCCTTCAGTGGGCAGTTAATGAGATGACAAACAGATATAATAAGTTTGCAGAGGCCCAGGTCAGGGATTTGAAAGGCTTTAACAAGTATGTTGAGGAAAATAAAGACGTCCCGGATATTCCGGAAAAGATGCCTCAGATCGTTGTCATAGTAGATGAGCTTGCAGACCTTATGATGGTGGCTTCAAAAGAAGTTGAAGAGTCGATATGCCGTCTGGCCCAGCTTGCAAGAGCGGCAGGTATACATCTTATCATAGCGACCCAGAGACCTTCCGTAGACGTCATCACCGGACTCATTAAAGCAAATATGCCGAGCCGTGTGGCTTTCAGAGTATCATCCGGTATCGATTCGAGAACCATACTTGATACAACAGGTGCCGAGAGACTTATCGGCAAGGGTGATATGCTTTTCTTCCCTCAGGGATATACAAAGCCCCTTCGTGTACAGGGCGCATTTGTATCCGATGATGAAGTAAAGAATGTTGTTGAGTTCCTGAAAAATAATAATGAATATGACAGCTCATCGGATGCTGAATCTGAAATAGCATCAATCGCCAAGGGAGCACCTTCCGGTGGCAGTTCAAAAGCAGATGATGGTGGAAGCGATGTTGATGAATACTTCAAGGAAGCCAGCCGTTTTGTAGTAGAGAAAGGCTCTGCATCAAGCGGAATGCTCCAGCGTATGTACAGGATAGGCTTTAACAGGGCTGCCAGGATGATAGATCAGATGCAGGAGTATGGTATCGTCAGCGGTGAGCAGGGTACAAAACCCAGAAATGTCCTGGTAAATAAAGAACAGCTTGAGGAAATATTAAAGGATTTATAAATATTTAAGGAGAGAGAAATGAAGACAGACATTGAGATTGCAAGAGAAGCGGTGCTAAATCCCATTAAGGATGTGGCCGCATCAGTCGGTATCAGCGAGGACGACCTTGAACTTTACGGTAAGTACAAGGCAAAGCTTTCTGATTCATATCTTAAAAGTCTTGAATCACGAAAAAACGGCAAACTGATACTTGTAACAGCTATTAATCCTACTCCGGCAGGAGAAGGAAAGACTACGACAAGTGTAGGGCTCGTAGACGGATTTAAGCGCACAGGCAGAAAGGCCATGCTTGCACTCAGAGAGCCGTCGCTCGGTCCCTGCTTTGGTGTAAAAGGTGGCGCTGCAGGTGGCGGATATGCCCAGGTTGTTCCCATGGATGAGATCAATCTTCATTTCACAGGTGATTTTCATGCTATTACCAGTGCCAATAACCTTTTGGCAGCAATCCTTGATAACCATATTCAGCAGGGTAATGAATTAAATATTGATTCTCGTCAGATCACATGGAAGAGATGTCTCGATATGAATGACAGAGTACTCCGTAATGTGGTAGTAGGTCTTGGCAGCAAGACTGACGGATTTGTGAGAGAGGACCATTTCTGTATCACTGTTGCATCAGAGATTATGGCCATCCTCTGTCTTGCAAATGATATGAAGGATTTAAAAGAAAGACTCAGCCGTATAATCGTTGCATACAATTATGCAGGAGAGCCTGTGACAGCAGGTCAGTTAAATGCTGTAGGCGCCATGGCTGCTCTTCTTAAAGATGCGATAAAGCCAAACCTTGTTCAGACACTTGAGCACTCGCCTGTACTTATCCATGGTGGCCCTTTTGCAAATATCGCCCACGGATGCAACTCTGTAATTGCTACAAAGGCAGCTCTTAAGATGGCTGATTACTGTATCACAGAAGCGGGATTTGGTGCTGATCTCGGTGCCGAAAAGTTTCTTGACATTAAATGCCGAAAAGCAGGCCTTAAGCCTGACTGCGTAGTGCTCGTTGCCACAGTCAGAGCCCTTAAATATAACGGCGGTGTAGCTAAAGAAGATTTAAAGACACCTGATGTGGAAGCTCTTAAAAAAGGAGCATGTAATCTCTTAAGACATATTGAAAATATACAGAAATACAATCTCCCTGTTGTTGTAGCCATCAATTCATTTGTATCAGACTCAAAGGAAGAGCTTGATACCCTTGAGGCTATAGTCAGAGAGGCCGGTGCCGAGTATTCCATATCTGATGTATGGGCTAAGGGCGGAGAAGGAGCCATGGACCTGGCCGATAAGGTCGCTGCCATCGTTGACAGCAGAGAATCACAGTTTAAGGTCCTCTATGAAGATAATCTTGGCATTAAAGAAAAGATTGAATCGATTGCCACAAATATTTATGGCGCAGGCAAAGTGGTATATAGCAGTAAGGCTAATACTGTCATTGATAATCTGACAAGACTCGGATTTTCAGATCTGCCTGTATGTATGGCCAAGACCCAGTATTCGCTTTCGGATAATCCGAAACTCCTCGGTTCTCCAAAGGGATTTGATCTCGAGATCAGGGATGTATATATCTCAAACGGTGCAGGATTTATAGTAGTCCTGACCGGAGATATCATGACTATGCCGGGACTTCCGAAAAAACCTGCTGCATTCTCAATCGATGTTGATGATGACGGAAACATTACAGGACTGTTTTAATGATAAAGGAGCATAAATAATGGCTAATATAATTGATGGAAAAGCAATATCACAGGCTATAAAAGATGAGGTAAAGGCTAAAGTTGCAGACCTTAACGGTAAAGGTATTTATCCCTGTCTGGCTGTCATCCTAGTCGGAAATGATCCTGCGTCTGCAGTTTATGTAGGTAATAAGAAAAAAGCCTGCGAATATACAGGTATCAAATCAGTATCATATGAACTCCCTGAAGAAACTACTCAGGAAGAACTCTTAAGTTTAATAGATAAACTTAATAAAGATGATTCTGTAAACGGTATATTATGCCAGCTGCCTCTGCCCGGTCATATCGATGAAGATGCGATAATCAGAGCAATCAGTCCCCTTAAAGATGTGGACGGATTTCATCCTGAGACTGTAGGAAAGATGGTAATAGGCGAGAAGGGTTTTCTGCCCTGTACTCCTGCCGGTGTGATCGAACTGTTAAAGCGTTCAGGCGTAGATATAAACGGTAAAGAATGCGTGGTAGTAGGCAGGAGCAATATCGTAGGCAAGCCCATGTCCATACTTCTCCTTCGTGAGAACGGTACAGTCACCACATGCCATTCAAGGACAAAGAATCTTAAGGAAGTATGCAAGAGAGCGGATATACTTGTTGTTGCCATTGGTAAACCAAAGTTTATAGATGATGAATATGTTAAGGAAGGAGCCACCGTTATAGACGTAGGTATACACAGAGGCGCTGATAATAAGCTCTGCGGTGATGTGGACTATGATAAAGTCGCACCCGTAGCAGGTCTTATCACACCTGTTCCCGGCGGAGTAGGTCCCATGACCATTGCCATGCTGATGAAAAACTGTGCTGAATCTGTAACAGGCTGATTATTATGATTTGTCCTAATTGCGGTAATAAAATTGCAGATGACAAGCTGTTATGCGAAGTATGCGGTGCGGAGATAAATTTCGTGCCTGATTTTGAACCGGAGATAGAGCAGAGTATCAATGAATCTCTGTCCGATATATCCGATTATGTTGAGACTCCCGATTATTTTCCTGAGGGAGAGGAGCCAGTATTTGGTTATTATGATGAAAACGGCAACTTCGTAGAGACTCCCGGATATTTTGATGAAAATGGCAACTTTGTTGAGCTCACCGGTTTTTATGATGAGTTTGGTAATTTTATAGAGACCATCCCTGTCGTAGATGAAAACGGAAATGAAGTTTATGTACCCGGATATTTTGACGAAAACGGTGAGCCTGTATTCCTTGATCCTTATGACGGCGGTGAATACCAGGATTTTGCCGAGGCTCCGGCTTCTCCCGTAAAAAAGCAGGATAAAAAGATTACAGAGATTTCAAGGAGAGAGAAGAAAAAACCTGAACCTCCAAAGTCAAAGACAAAGCCTTCAAAACCTGTTTCCGCTTTGGGTAAACAAAAAAGCAAACCTGCAAAAAAAGATAAATCTGTTGATACAGTTGCTCTTGCGGGTATCAGTGCACCTGACGGAGGACCTAAGGTAGTACGCAATCTCTCGGATTCCCTTTATGATGAGATGTATGCCGATTCTACGCTTACCGAGTTTGACAGTGAATATGAGATAGATCCCTTTGATGATTTCGCTTATGAAAGCTATTACATAAAGAAATTCTGTAATTTTGTAATACACAGTAAGGCAAAATGGTTTATACTGGCTGCCGTTGTACTCCTTGTATTTGGTATATACAAGATTGCCGGATCTGTTTCCGAGAAGATATACCAGAGCAGTTCATATGAATACCAGACAAAACTCGCGGACGAGGCTGCCGCAAGAGGCGATTATCAGGCTGCCATAGAATATATGGAAAAAGCCCTGACACTCAACTCCCAGAGCGGAGCCCTTAAATATAAGCTGTCACAGTATTATTTCAATGTTGGTGATGATGATGATGCACTGCTTATGCTGTGGGAGATCATAAACCTTAATGACGGTAATGCGGCCATAGCATACAATGATATGGTTAATTATTATGTGACGACCGGCAATTATGAGATGGCTGCAGAAGTTTTAAACAACTGTTACATCGATTCCGTGAAGGAACAGTTTATTGATTATATGGCAGATGCTCCTGAGTTTTCTCTTGACGACGGAGTATACGAAGATGAGCAGATGCTTTATTTATCAAGTAATATAAAGGGTACCATATATTACAATATGAATGGTGCCGACGCAACCACAGAGGATGAAGTATATCAGGCACCTATTAAGTTAGAGAGAGGCATCATTAAGATTTCGGCTCTCTTTGTGAATGATTACGGCATAAAGAGTGAAGTGGTTCACAGGACATTTACTATCGATAACAGTGTACCTAATCCTCCGATTGTTATGACAGAGGGCGGCGACTATGAAGAGCCTGAACTTATCGAAGTTGATGTACAGGCATATACAGATGTTTATTACACCCTTGACGGTACTGTGCCCAATATGAACAGTGCCCTGTATCTGTCGCCTATCCCCATGCCTATCGGATCAAGTACTGTTGTATTTATTGCATACAGCCAGGAGGGCATACCGGGACCTGTCACAGAAGTTTCGTATAACCTGACCGTAGATACACCTCTTAATGTAGACGGTGTTATCGGACAGCTTTATGCATACAATAAAAACTCGGGCAGAGCAGTTGATTACAACGGTCTGATTCCGGGCGGAAACAATTATACATACTCTGTATCCCAGGCAATAAAAATTAATGATCATATTTATTATATTTTTGTCGAGTATCTGAAAGACATGTTTGGTAACCAGACCAAGACCAACAACCTGTTCCTGGTTGATACGGGAGACGGTACCATCCTGCTTTCATCCCTTGATACCATGGGCAATATCATACCGGGTGCTGCCATTGATCCGGCCCTTTTGGTACAGATACCTGACGCACCTGAAGAAAACAATACAGATAACTAAATTTCCCGGAGGGGGTAAATAATTATGGCATGGTGTCCTAATTGTAAAAATGAATTTGTTGAAGGAATAAAAATCTGTCCAAAATGCGATGTGCCGCTTGTGGATGCTCTTGATGAGAAGGGTAATCCCGTGTCAGAAGAGACAGGTGATGATTTTGACTCTGACAGCTTTAATGCAGCCCTTGATAATGCGTTTGGCGATATGGAGCCCGAAGAATCCTTAACAGATAATATTAATGAGATAGATATTATCAAAAACAGGACTATATCAAGCAAGGAACATGCAAAGATAGCTTCATACAATAAAGGTCCCGCTGTTTATCAAAAGACAAGTGAGAGAGCCGAGGAGATGAAGTCATCTGCATTTTCTCTTATCATCGTCGGCTTTGCAGGCCTTATATGTATGGTGCTTCTCTTTTTTGAGATCATCCCGATAAAGTTAAATACATTCAGCCATTATACCATTCCTCTTGTGATGGGAGTGATATTTATCATACTGATCATCGCAGGCTTTTTATCTATCAAGTCGTTTAAAAACCTCAAGAAAGATGCAGGAGATGAAGACAGACTTGAGAAGGAGATCGAGGACTGGTACAAGACAAGCCTGACAAAGGATTATATAGAAAAAAATCTTCCTGTTAACAGTGATGAATCGGAAGAAGAGAAGTATTTCACCAGATATGCCAAGATAAATGCCCTGCTTAAAGGCAAGTTTATGAATCTTGACCCTCTGTTTTCAGATCATATTGTTGAGGATATTTATCATTACCTTTATGAGAGCGAAGACTGATGCGTATTGATATTATCTGTGTCGGCAGGATAAAAGAAAGATTTTTTACGGATGCGATAGATGAATATTCAAAGAGACTCTCGAGATATGTAAATCTTAATATCTTTGAAGTTAAGGATGAGAAAACTCCGGAAAACGCATCTGAAAAAGAAGTATCCATAATCCTCTCGAAAGAAGCAGAGCGGATATTAAAATATATAAATGAGGATGCTGTAAAAATACCTCTTTGTATTGAGGGCAGTCAGGTGACAAGTGAAGGCTTTGCCGATTTTTTCACAAAACAGGAAAACGCCTCGGTAAGCCATATCCAGTTTATGATCGGAGGTTCCATCGGACTTCATGATGACATAAAAAAGCTCGGAAGTACGAAACTGTCATTTTCCAAGATGACATTTCCCCATCAGCTGATGAGAGTCGTACTCCTCGAGCAAATATACAGAGCTTACAGGATTAAAAACAATGAGCCTTATCATAAGTGATCATTTAAGATTGCGGAGTCCCTTGGGATAATGGTTTTTAAGCCTTCCGTTGCTTGCTTTATAGCCGCCTGCAGGTGCACCGTTATATAAAATGACACCGTAACCGTTTGGTACATCGTGTTGCAGTTCCTCGCCACGCAGGTATTTATATATATCATCATCAGACGGATTGTATATATTTGTAAACATTGGTCCAAAAGCTTTATAGAGATGATGATGGGGCGTAAACCTGTTTTTATCAAATGTACCTGCGATCACAAATAGTCTTTCAAAGGAAGCCGGCTTTAAATTAAGGACCATTTCATTATCATCCGTTAACAGATTTTTGTTAATTGCTATAACGGAATTGTTGTAAATATAATAATTGATTTTGACTCCCGGCATTAGATCCGGATTGCCTTTAAGAGTATCGGAAATCATTGCAAGCTGCTTTTTATCCGGTGCCTTTAGTGTAACCGGATAAAGATTGCGGGAGGTATCATTTCCTGTTTTTTTAAGGATACAGAGGAACTGGCCTTCACCGTATGCAACATAAGGGTAAAAACGCCTTGCCTTGTCGGTTAAAAGTGAAGGTGCAGAGTACTTAAGGATGCTCTCGTTTGGAGTGAGTATCTCCATATGATATTCATCAGTTAAATAAGAGATGATATCTTCATTTTCTTCAGGTGAATATGTGCAGGTGGAATAAATCATGATGCCCCCGTCCTTAAGAGCCAGGTAGCCGTTAGATACGATTTCCCTCTGACGAAGGGCACAGTTTTTAACATTATCCACGGACCATTCATTAACTGCTTCGGGATATTTACGAAACATTCCTTCACCGCTGCACGGTGCGTCAATCAGTATCATATCAAAGGCTGATGGCCAGATAGAAGCGATTTTTGATGAGTCATATGAGGTGATGACCACATTATCATATCCCATTCGTTCCATATTGCTCTGGAGGATTTTGTTTCTTGAGGTATTTATCTCATTTGCAACTATCACAGAATTGTTTCCGGCAACAGAAGCGAGCATGGATGTCTTGCCTCCGGGCGCAGCGCACATATCGAGGATCAGTGAGCAGTCCTTTATATCAAATGGGAGAGCACTGACCGGCATCATGGCACCGGGATCCTGGGAATATATGAGACCACAGTGACTTAACGGGCTTAACCCGGGTTTATCAAGGCCTGAACGGTATGCATTTTTGCCATAGGGCAGTTTTTCAAATAAATCGCCGTATGATGATAAA
>CADBFE010000010.1 GCA_902793845.1 uncultured Lachnospiraceae bacterium
TCCGATTATCTGCGCAGTATAGGCGTAGAGCCGGAGGACGGACTCGACGGCGTCGTATCGGTGATGTCTCTCCATGAGGGATGTATATATTCCAAGGAACATTATAATCTTTCGATGTCAGTTGAGGAGATAGAGAAAGGCGTCATCGGTATCATCAAAAAATTTTATGTGGAAGATGTGACATTAAAGGACGGCATATATGACCTCATCACAAAACTCCATGAATACAGAGTGCCGATGGTCCTCGCTACTACGGGAAATGAAAACCTGGCCATGGCTGCCCTTGACAGACTGGGGATCTATGACTGCTTTGACGGATTGCTTACATGCAATGCACTTAATACAAACAAGAAAAAGCCTGATATCTTTTTTGAAGCAAAGAGACTCATCGACAGCAAGGGTCTTGGTACAGCTGATGTATCCGGGATATGCGTGGTTGAGGACAGTCTCCACGCTCTTAAGACAGCACATGATGCAGGATTTTTTGTGATCGGTATCGATAATGATTATGACGAAGAACTGTTAAACGAGACAAAGGCAGTATCGGATATCGTGACAAAAAATCCCAATGAAATTGATATAACAGCCACAGAAGATGGCGTAGTCGTTTCATATTAATCAAAAATGGAGAGCATTTATGTATACAGCATTATCAATAGCAGGCTCGGATTCAAGCGGCGGAGCAGGGATTCAGGCTGATATAAAAACAATGACGGCAAACGGTGTATATGCCATGACGGTCATCACATCGCTGACTGCCCAGAATACGACAGGTGTAACGGATATTTATAATGCGTCACTAAATAATATCAGTGCCCAGCTTGATGCTGTATTTACGGATATATTTCCCGATGCGGTAAAGACCGGCATGCTCCCCAATAAAGATATAATGAATGTGGTAGCCGGTAAATTAAGAGAGTATAAGGCAAAGAATATCGTGATCGATCCGGTAATGGTGGCTACAAGCGGAGCTGTGCTTATGGAGAGGGATGCAGTCGATTTTCTCATAAAGGAGATGCTGCCCCTTGCAAGAGTGATCACCCCCAATATACCTGAGGCAGAACTGATATCAGGCATGAAGATCGAAAATGAAGAGGATATGATTACGGCCGGACTTAAAATATTTAATGACATAAATCGTACCAAGGACAAAAATATTTCCGGCACAGCAGTACTTGTAAAGGGAGGCCACAGCATAAACGATGCAAATGATGTACTGATATGCGACGGTGTTCCGGTTGTACTAAAAGGCAGAAGGATTGATAACCCTAATACCTTTCAGTCAGAAATGCCAAGGAATATCTGACTGGAGCACTGGCCGATATGATGGATATAGGCAGAGGTCACGGTCCGGTCAATCATATGTGGAATATAAAGGAGCAGTAATATAATGAGCGAAAACAGAAATTACACAACCCAGATGGATGCTGCGAGAAAAGGCATAATCACCCCTGAGATAAAAACGGTGGCGGAAAAAGAGCACATGGATGTAAATACCCTCATGAGATATGTTGCAGAGGGCAAAGTGGCAATATGTGCCAATAAGAATCACAAGTCCCTTGATCCGGAAGGTGTCGGCAGTATGCTACGTACCAAGATAAATGTAAACCTCGGAGTCTCAAGGGATTTTAAAGATTATGATATGGAGATGGAGAAGGTGATGAGCGCCGTAAATCTCGGTGCGGAAGCAATCATGGATCTATCCAGCCACGGCAATACCCAGCCCTTTAGAAAAAAACTGACAAGCGAATGCCCTGCAATGATAGGTACGGTACCGGTATATGACAGTGTCATTCATTATCAGAGAGATCTTGCAACCCTTACTGCAAGGGATTTTATTGATGTGGTCAGGCTCCATGCCGAGGACGGAGTAGATTTTGTGACTCTCCACTGCGGCATCACGAGAAAGACGATAGAGCAGATCAAGAAGCATAAGAGAAAGATGAATATCGTCAGTCGTGGCGGATCCCTCGTATTTGCATGGATGACCATGACCGGTGAGGAAAATCCGTTTTATGAATATTATGATGAGATACTTGATATATGCGAGGAATATGATGTGACCATATCTCTCGGAGATGCATGCAGACCGGGATGTCTTGCTGATGCGGGAGATGTATGTCAGATAGAGGAGCTCGTGAGACTCGGAGAACTGACAAAGAGAGCGTGGGCTCACAATGTCCAGGTGATGGTAGAGGGACCGGGTCATGTACCCCTGAATCAGGTGGCAGCAAATATGGAGATACAAAAGAGCATTTGTATGGGTGCGCCATTCTATGTACTCGGACCTATTGTCACAGATATCGCACCGGGATATGACCATATTACATCAGCAATAGGAGGGGCAGTAGCAGCCATGAGCGGAGCGGCATTTCTCTGCTACGTGACTCCGGCGGAGCATCTGGCTCTGCCGAATGTCGATGATGTAAAGCAGGGAATAATTGCATCAAAGATAGCAGCTCATGCTGCCGATATAGCAAAGGGCATACCGGGAGCCATGGATATTGATAACAGGATGGCTGATGCCAGGAGAAACCTTGACTGGGACAAGCAGTTTGAATTTGCCCTTGACCCTGAGACAGCAAAGGCGATCAGGGACAGCAGAAAGCCGGAAGACGATCACAGTGAAGCCTGCAGTATGTGCGGCAAGTTCTGTGCTGTGAGGAGTATGAATAAAGCTCTGGAGGGGGAATATATAGATATTCTGTAGATTATTTCACATGTTCCTCTATCCAGAGCTTCATACTGCTGATAGAGTGGGACATGCTGTTTAATTCATCGAGGATCATTTTGAAATCTTTTTCCTCTTCCTCGGTAATCTGACCGTCTACCGTGATCTCCACGAGGCGGTCTTTTTGTTTATTCAGATTGGCCAGAGTATTTATGACCTCGAGTGTGATCTGGCTGAGGGCTTTTTCCTCAACTTCAGGTACGTACTTTTTACCTATGGGACACTCATTGGCACAGTAATTGTTGCATATATTCGGACAGTTATATGCTTCTGCCATGGCGAGGATCTCTTCGGGGTGAACCTCTACCCTTCCGTTTTCTATTTTTTCGAGACGGTCAGCTGATATAAATCCCAGTTTTTCCGATGCCTGCTCCCTGGTCAGCCCCAGTTCTTCTCTCTTTATCTGAACGATTCGTTTGTTTTCTTTTGTGGATTTTCTGCCCATTTTTCCCTAAATAAAGTATTAGATATTATATTTCGCTAAATCAGGCGTAATAATCGGGTTATTATGCCCATCCGACAGTATATTAACGTCAAAAATAATTATACTATATTATTATAGTAACGATAAGCCACAGATACATTGTTACTGATGAAAACGAACGATATTTACCAAAACAAGTCGGAGGTGTAAGATAAAATCAGGGTTAGTATACGAGTAAAGGGGTGGATTTAGATGTCAGAGAAAAATCATGGACCCGTCATAGCAATCATATTGATCATTGTATTGCTTCTGTCCGCCGCCGGAGGTGGACTCTACTATTACCTTTGTTATATAAAACCATTTAACGATATAAAGACAGCCATTGAAAACGAGGATATAGACGAGGTTGTCAGTTTATACGGAGAGCTTCGCAGAGACGATGACAGGGTTTATGTACAGGAGGAAATGCTCAGTTATTTTGAAAAGACAGTAAAGAGCTACAAGAGAGAAAAAATAGATTTTGATGACGTCGAGGATCTCTATAAAGTACTTGGCAAAAAGATCTTGAAAAAAAATGAAGAGTTTGATGATCTGATGGATTTTGCCGAGAACCTCCGGGACTCGAGGGAGTACTATGATACAGCCGAGGAACTGTTTGAAGCAGAGGATTATGAGACGGCAATCGATTACTACTCACTGGTCTGGGAAGAGGATGATAATTATAACGATGCTGTACTAAAGATAAGCGAATGTGAGGAAATAATCGCAGAGCTTCAGGCACAGTTGGCGGATGGTGTAGTCGGGAACTGGATGGCGTATATAAACTTTGGCAGTGCGTTGGCAGATTTTTTTAACTCGCAGGATAGTTTCGACTTTAATATTGGAGTATGGCTTACATTTAATGAAGACGGAACGGGATCGTTTGGGGTCGATCAGCAGTCGATAATCGATGCCTGCTCAGATTCATCGGATGTCCTGTCCCAGTATGTGTATGATACACTCGCGGATATGGGATATGATGAGAGTCTGATCGGAGTTATGTTATCACTTTACGGATATGATTCGATGGACGCTATGATCGCCGAAATGATCACCGAGGAAATAGAAGGAGAACTTGGAGACGAGTCGGACAGAGTCTTTGAGTATGAGACAGACGGAGACAAAGTCACTGCAACAGGTCAGGGCATGGAGATAGAGGGAACACTTGAAATGCAGGGTACGGCAGGATATGCGCTTGTTGTAGGAGAGGATGCGGATATGTCATTTATGGATGATTATGATATCGAGCTTCCGGTTTATTTTTACAGGTATTAAGTATTTAAACATATAGGAATTTATAGGGAACAATAATAAGGGATGTAATAAACAACAACTTTTTTCAAAACAGGGAGGAATAAAATGAAAAGAGGAGCAACAAACAACAAAGGATTTTCACTTGTGGAGTTGATAATCGTAATTGCGATTATGGCGATTTTAATCGGTGTTATGGCACCGCAGCTGATTAAGTATATTGAGAAGTCTAATGTGGCGGCAGATACACAGATGTGCGACAACGTTCGAAAAGCCATTTATTATGCAATGATGGATCCGGATGTTGTTCAGGCAAATGATAAGAGTAAAGAAATGATAGAAGATATTCTTCAACCAGATATTTTGGGAGGAAGAGTTCATGGTTTGGATCATTATTCAGGAGATTGGCTTACATGTGCTTTTGCAGTTGCAGTTACAGAATCTTTAGGAGGGTGGAATCCTTTTGATATAAACCACACAACAGGAAGAGACACTGATTATTTAAAATCAACACCGAAGTCGGGTCTTTCTTTAGGCTTTATGACAGCTGCTAATGAAGATGGTACAAATTTCGCTGTATTTGTCCAGTTTAGTGATCGTTATGGCGAAAAGAATGGAGAACAATTTACTGGAGATTATGAAGAACTCGAAGATTCACGTGTTATCTTTGTGAAATAAATTAATACCTCTTTCGTAAAAGGGTGGGGTTCGGGAATACATAAAAGAGCAGGTTAATCGCACACCTGCTCTTTTTCTGTTCTTATTGTATCAAAACACAGCTAGGGTCAGGCAGGTCACCGGAAGATGATTACGGTGCCGCTGTTAGCAGTTAGCTTAATATCTGCGTTGCACCGATTTTCAGGCGACCTGTCTGGCCCTGGCGTCCCTTTGTCACTCAATGAAAATATGATATAATCCCGTACAGAAACATCGCATTTTTGGAGGACAAAATGAAACAGAAAAAAACGGGAATCATTATATTATCCCTGATAATAGCAGCCATGCTTATCCCTGTTTTAATAGGATGTAAGTACGCAATCCCATCAGCAGACGATTTTAAATTTGCAATCGGCTGGAAAAACACATCTGATAATCATTTTATATACATCATCAAAAATGCATTCACTACATATATGGAGTGGCAGGGCACCCATTTCGTAAATATCCTGATCGGATTCCCTGTTTATTACGCACTGGGACTCGGTGCATACAGATTTGTATGTCTCCTTGCGGTAGTTTTGTTTGTATTTTCCGTGATGCTGTTCTTTGGCTCGGTATCAAAGTGGATGACAGAGGATAAGATTACAGCCGGTCTGATTACGGCTGTGCTCCTTGCCATGTCTCTGTTTTATATTTTTTCCAATAATCCCCTCAGCGAAGTTTTTTACTGGTTTACAGGTATATGTGCCTATACGATCCCTATGTCTTTTGGCCTGATATGCCTGTCATCGTATGTGCTCTACAGTATAGATAAAAAGAAAAAGCATATCGTTACAGGTGTGGTATTCGGAATAATGGCAGGGGGTGGATCCCTGAATATAGGAACATTTATCTGTGCTCTTCTTTTGTTTGCCGTGATATACGATAAACTGACTAAAGGCAAAATTGAAAAGAATATAATAATAGGAATAGCTGCTCTTGCATCAACTGTTATTACGGTAGCTGCTCCCGGTAATTTTGCGAGACACGCATCGTATGTGGATAGTATCAGTCCGGGCATATGTGTTTATTATTCACTCAGCCGTGTTAATACAATGATTGCCGAGGGATTTGGAACAGGCATACTGACAGTCATAATAGTAGTTTCGTTTATAGCAGGTTATAACATTTTCAAAAATGCGGATAAAAAATTTGTTTACCCCGGACTGGTCGCATTTTTCTGCTATGTGGCACCTATGGTCATACTGTTTCCTGTATGCCTCGGATACTCGAGCAAGTTTATCCCCGAGAGATGCATGTTTATAGAATACTTTGCACTTTATATATTCATAGTTCTCGGCACCATGTATTTCGCCGGATGGGCTGCAGGTAAAAAGCTGTTTACTTTTACATCTGTGTCATATCTCATACTGGCACTTATATGCATTGTCCCTATGACGAGATATCTTGATAATGATACAATGCGTGAGCTGATCCCCGTCAGGATGTTCTGGCATATAGCAAGCGGGGATTTTAAGCGAGTGGAGGCGAGAGAACTCTGGCTGATAAATGAGCTGGAGCAGGCAGCGGACGATGACGTGATAATATATGTAGAGAGCGGCCCTGAGGGAGAGTGGACCAATATCAAGGGAGTCGGCCTCACAGATGACCCGGCATTTTGGTTAAATGAAGGCGTGGCCGGATATTATGGTAAAAACAGTGTCATAGTATATGGAAATAATACAGAAGATAATCAGGAATAATAAGTATGGAATCATTTGATGAACTTAAGAAAGTAATAGCACAGCTACGGGCTCCCGGAGGATGTCCCTGGGACAGGGAGCAGACTCACGAATCATTAAAGCCGTCCTGCATTGAGGAGGCTGCAGAGGTGATATGTGGCGTAAATGTCCTTAGTGAGACAGGCAATCCGGAAAATCTTAAGGAAGAGCTGGGAGACCTGTTGCTCCAGATCATGATGCATGCGGAGATAGCCGAGGAGGAAGGGCTCTTTACGATCGATGATGTGATTAAGGGCATTACGGAAAAGATGATACGGCGTCATCCCCATGTGTTTGGCGATACGGTAGTTTCAGGTAGCGGCGAAGTCCTTAAAAACTGGGAGGATATCAAGGCAAAGGAAAAAGAGGGCAAGACCGATGTGACAGAGTATCTGCCAAGGGCTTTTGATGAATCTATAGAACTCATAGAGGTAGCCAGAAAACGAAAGGAAGATAAATTAAAGAAAAAATAATTGATATTTGTTTTTGGCTATACTATAATTCACTCATCGGGATAAAACCGATGAAAGTGATAAGTAAATAAAAACAGGACAATGATGTCAAATATTCCGGAAAAGGATATTTGGCATTTTTTATTTTCGGAAGATGGTTTGATATCTTCCATACTTTATATCAATTCTGTACAATGGAAAGGATGGTGAACCGCTATCAGAAGGAGACATATCATGAAAACAAAAGAAGACATTAAGCAGCTGATAGAAAAAGAAAATGTGGAATTTATCAGACTTCAGTTTACGGACATGTATGGCACACTGAAAAATATCGCCGTTACACCCGGGCAGATGGAGAGAGTACTTGAAAACAGGTTTACTCTCGACGGCAGAAAACTTTTTGGTGATATGGATATAGACGGTGAGGAGCTTTATCTGTGGCCTGACCTGGACTCATTTGTAATACTGCCATGGAGACCCCAGCAGGGCAAAGTCGGTAAATTTTTGTGTGATATCAGATATGAGGATGGCACAAAATATGAGCTTTCCCCAAGGACAGTACTTGAAAATGTAGTGGAGATGGCTGACAGGGAAGGATATGAATTTTTTGTAGACCCTGAGTGTGAATTCTTTTTGTTTCATACTGATGAGAATGATATACCTACAACCATTACCCATGAGCAGGCTGGCCTGATGGATGTAGGTCCTCTTGACAGAGGAGAAAATGCCAGGAGAGATATGGTACTTGCCCTTGAGGAGATGGGCTTTGAGATAGAGTCTTCCCATCATGAAAAGTCTCCTGCCCAGCATGAGATTTCATTTAAAGAGGGTACAGCTCTCCAGATAGCAGACAGTGTCACCACATTCAGATTTGCGGTCAGATCCATTGCGAAGAGATTCGGAATGTACGCTACCTTTATGCCAAAGCCCATGACGGATGAGGCGGGTTCAGGTATGCATCTTCACTTTACCCTCTATGGCAAAGACGGCAAAAATGTATTCAGATCAAAGGAGAAGAATTCTAAGGAATTTTTAAGTGACGAGGGCAGATATTTTATCGGCGGTATATTAAAACATGCGAGGGGTATATGCGCTGTGACAAATCCTATCGTTAATTCATACAAGCGCATCCTGTCAGGATTTGATTGCCAACTGGAGTACAGGTTCAAACGGTTCCATGATCAGGGCTCATAAGTGCTATGACGGAGAGATCAAGATAGAGGTCCGTATACCTGATGCATCAGCTAATCCTTATCTTGCAATTGCCGTATGCATGGCAGCAGGTATCGACGGTATTAAGAATAAAATTGAACCTACAGACAGAGTTGTGACCGGTTCTGCATCAAAGGCAGTAGGAAAGCTTCTCCCTGAGAATCTTAAGGAAGCCGTTAAATTCATGAAGGACGATAAATTCATTACAGAAACAATCGGTGAAAAGTATTCAAAGATTTACATGAAGGCAAAGACTGATGAATGGAATGAATACATGAAGCAGGTTTCCAAGTGGGAAATCGATCGTTATCTCATACAAATGTAGAAAGGCAATATTACGATGGGCTGCATAATAGTTGCAATGCCCAAACTTGAGGATGCAAGAAAAATCGGTGATATGCTTTGGCGAAAAGGCGTTAAGGTTTCACTCACATGTACACTGGCATCCGAGGTTTTGTATGAAGCGCAAAACGCTGAGGAAGGTATCGTAATCTGCTCCGTTAAACTAAAAGATATGGGATACATGGAGCTTGCCGGTTATCTTCCGAAGATGGTGGATATAATCCTCCTGACTCACGACGTATCAATGGCCAACGAACTTGATAATGTCGTGAACATGACAATGCCTTTCAAACCTTCGGACCTGGTGGATACCGTAAACATGCTGATACATCAGCATGAGAGAATCCTTAATAAGCAAAAGGAGTCCCTTTCCAAAAGGAGTGGCGATGAAAAAGCCATAATAGACAGAGCAAAGTTTATTCTGATGGAACATGACCGAACCTGAGGCATACAGGTATATTCAAAAATGCAGTATGGATTCCGGTACCAACATGGTTGAGACTGCCGAGATGGTCCTGCTGATGATGAATAATGATGAATAAAAGTGCGTTCTCTGTTTGGCACAGTTAAAAAACTTAAGGAGTGATGAAGATCATGTTTAAGGTAAATGATAATTATTTAAAACTTCCCGGAAGCTATCTTTTTTCGACTATAGCTAAAAAGGTAAATGCATTTACGGCGGCTAACCCGGACAAAAAAATAATAAGGCTCGGAATAGGCGACGTGACTCAGCCATTGTCTGAATCTGTCATATCATCGCTCCATACAGCAGTGGATGAGATGGCTGATGCAAAGACATTCAGGGGATATGCACCTGACCTTGGATATGAGTTCCTTAGGAATGCCATAGCAGAAAATGATTACAAGATGAGGGGATGCGAGATTTACCCTGATGAGATATTTGTATCCGATGGAGCAAAATGCGACTCGGGAAATATTCAGGAGATATTTGCGGCTGATACAAAGATTGCCGTGTGTGATCCGGTTTATCCGGTTTATGTTGATTCAAATGTGATGGCCGGCAGATGCGGTGATTATGATGAGTCAAAGGGTACATGGTCAAATGTGATCTATATGCCGTGCACTGCTGAAAATAATTATGCACCGGAGCTTCCAAAGGAGACGCCGGATGTCATATATCTGTGCTTTCCCAATAACCCGACAGGTTCTGCCATCACAAAGGTTGAGCTGCAAAAGTGGGTTGATTATGCAAACAAAAACAAGGCGCTCATTATTTACGATGCGGCTTATGAAGCATATATTTCGGAAGGAGACGTACCCCACTCCGTATATGAATGCGAGGGTGCAAGGACATGTGCCATTGAATTGCACTCATTTTCAAAAAATGCCGGCTTTACAGGTGTGAGACTGGGATACACCGTAGTACCAAAGGATTTAAAGTGCGGGGATGTGAGCCTTAACAGTCTGTGGGCAAGGCGTCACAGCACAAAATATAACGGGGCTCCGTATATTGTACAGAGAGCAGGCGAGGCCGTATATTCCGAAAAAGGAAAGAGCGAGATAAAAGAGCTCGTGGCATATTACATGAAAAATGCATCCTATATTTTAAACGGATTAAAGGATGCGGGATATACCGTCTCAGGCGGGGTAAATGCTCCGTATATCTGGTTAAAGACTCCTGACAATATGACGAGCTGGGAATTTTTTGATTATCTCCTTGAGAAGGCAAATGTAGTCGGTACTCCGGGATCGGGATTCGGACCAAGCGGAGAGGGTTACTTCAGACTGACGGCATTCGGCAACTATGAAAATACCGTAGAGGCGGTAGACAGGATAAAGAGACTGTAAGAGGATCAATATGAAATTTACAAAAATGCAGGGAGCGGGAAACGATTACGTTTATATAAACGGTTTCACCGAGCATGTTGAAGACAAGGTCACATTTGTAAAATGGATTTCCGACCGTCATTTCGGAGTAGGCTCCGACGGTGCCATATTTATCAACCCGTCAGAGACTGCCGATTTTGAGATGGAGATGTACAATGCTGACGGCTCAAGATCAGAGATGTGCGGAAACGGCATCAGATGTGTAGGCAAGTATGTCTACGATCACGGACTTACCGATAAAAAAGAGATCACTGTAGAGAGTTTTGGCAGGATAAAATATCTGACACTTTATCCGGGCCGGGACGGCAGGATAGAGAGCGTCAGGGTAAATATGGGCGCACCTGTGCTTAAGGGCAGTGAGATACCCGTCAGGATAGATAAAGATACGGTCATCGGAGAGCCTATAACTGTAAACGGCACTGAATACAGGATGACATGTGTATCAATGGGCAATCCCCATGCGGTCGTATTTATTGATGATACCGATAATCTGGATATAGAGTCGGTCGGACCGGTTTTTGAAAATCATGAGCTCTTTCCAAACAGGACAAACACCGAGTTTGTACAGGTAATTGATAAAAGCCATGTGAAAATGCGTGTCTGGGAGCGGGGTACGGGAGAGACTCTTGCCTGCGGTACCGGATGCTGCGCCACTACTGTTGCCTGTATACTGAACGGACTGACGGGTGATGAGGTCACGGTAAAGGTCCTAGGCGGTGAGATCATCGTAAAATGGGACAGAGAAAATAATCTTATTTACATGACAGGCCCTGCGGTTACTACTTTTGAAGGAGAAATTTAAGGGCCCGGCCTGAAATTTTATAAAAAAATTAATGATTCCCTCTCATTTTGCCGATAAATATATCAGCATGTAATATAAAGGCACGGATGCCGTCATATAAAAGCCCGAAAAGAGAGAAAAAAGGATTTTTCTGCGAAACGGGACATAACAGAAATACAGAAATGAGAGGGACGGCATATGAGAATTAATTACAACCAGTCGGCTATTCTGGCCAACAGCAGTTTAAACAGAACAAATTCAAAGCTCAGCAACTCGATCGAGCGTTTATCATCAGGATTAAAAATAAATCATGCAAAGGACAACCCGGCAGGTCTTGCCATTGCCCACAGAATGGACTCCCAGATCAGAGGTCTGAATCAGGCAACTGACAATACAAATGACGGTATATCCGTAGTTGAGTCTGCAGACGGAGCCATGAGCGAGATATCTGCAATCATCCAGCGACTCAACGAGCTGGCAAACCAGGCTGCCAATGATACAAAGACAGATGAGGACAGAAAGATCATCGATGAGGAGGTCCAGCAGCTCAAGCAGGAGATCACGCGTATCGCCCAGGATACTGAATTTAACGGTCAGCCTCTGCTTGACGGTACATTTGATTTAAGGGGTTATACAGATGATCCCAATGTAAAGGTTGCTACATATTCGGATGAGGTGATCACGGGAAAATATAATATAAACAACCTGGCATCTTTAGTATCCACATCAACTGATGCCCACGGAAACACTGTTTACACAGTGGATGTGACAGGTCTTGCAGGAACCGATCCCAAGTGGCCCGCAGGTCTTGCAGCTACATATGACGGAGAACAGCTCACCATCACAGGCAACGGCAATTTCGAGATGAAGCTTGATGTGGAATACGCTAATCTCCCGACAGGTAATCTTGAGCTCGACATCACGGGAATAGGTGCCATGAAGATCCAGATGGGAGCCAACGAGCATCAGGAACTGGCAGTCAGGATCCCTGAAGTATCCCTTAAAAATATGCACATCCAGGATCTTGATGTGACTACGGCAGAGGGAGCTCAGGCCGGTATTGAGCAGATTAAATATGCTCTCAGCTATATAAGCAGTGAGCGTTCAAGACTCGGTGCATACGAAAACCGTATGGAGCATAATACATCAAATCTCGCAGTCAGTGAGGAAAACATGACATCATCATATTCTCGGATCATGGATGTGGATATGGCTGAGGAGATGGTTGAATACACGACCCAGCAGGTACTTGAGCAGGCCGGTATCTCAATGCTGGCCCAGGCCAACGAGAGACCCCAGCAGGTTCTTCAGCTGCTGCAGTAATACAAAACGGAGGTATAAGTCATGACAGATGAGGCAAAACAGGAATTTACCAGAAGAATAACTACAGCAAACAAATCCGAGCTGGTAGTCATACTCTTTGACATGTTTGAGAGATATGCCGAGGATGCAATCATGTTTTCAAATGAGGGCAAAAAGGATGCCATGGCAGCTGAGACAGGCAGAGCGAGAAATGTTGTCCTCGAACTGATCAACTCTCTCGACAGACAGTATGATATATCAAACAATCTTTACAGTATATACAGATATGTGGACAGACTGCTCATAGATGCAAGCGTCAGGAGAGATGTTTTTCCCATTAAAGAGGCAAAGGATCATATGAAAATGATCGGTGAGAGCTTCAGAAAAATAGCAAAAGAAGATACCGATACACCCCTTATGCAGAATGCAGAGCCGGTATATGCCGGCATGACATACGGAAGCGCAGGCGTTAACGAGACAGGAGCGGGAGTAAACAGAGGTTTCCTCGCATGAAAGAAATAAGTGTTCTTGGAGTAAATATAAAGGATTATCCCTTAAAGGAGCTGCTTAAGCTCTCCACGGAATATCTTGCAGGACCGGGAGTTCATACTATGTCATGGCTCTCGGCCAATGTGCTTTTATCAGTAAGTGAAAATGCAGAGGAACAGAGACCCTGGGTGGACGATCTTGACCTGATGATCTGTGATCAGGCCGGTATCTTAAAAAGGGGCAGGGCTGCTTCTGAACTTCACAGAGACGGCAAGAGTGAGGACTTCATGGAAAACTTTTTCAAGTACCTGGGTACAAACGGAGCATCCATCACCCTTATCTGTGACAGTATAGATGATATCGAGCATCTCCATAAAAAGCTCCGGGGATATTCGGACAGGCTCAATATTATCTCCAGATATGTTTATGAAGGCATAGATTATATGGACGATCTCTTTAACCAGATCAACGGAGATTTTCCAAAGATAGTCATCACACTGCTGCCCTGGACAAGTCAGGGCCCTTTACTCGACATGGCCAGACAGATGTCAAGCGCCTCCCTCTGGATCTGTATGCTGCCTGAGATGCTGGTTCCCGGCAATGCACCCATACATAAGAAAAACGAAGCATTTCTCGACAGATTCATGTTTGGCAGGAGAGTTGCCACTTACGAGAAAAACGATGAAAAAAAATAAAGAAACCATTGTCGTCCCCTTTCGGAAAAACGAGAGGGGATTTCTTTTGTAAAAAATCACGATGTTTTTTATGAATTGTACAGTGGGCAAATTCTTTGTTAATAATGATGAACAGGTTTAGTTATGAAAAATGGATAATCAATTTAACAAAAAATATGGATTTTTTTGTGTAATTGTTTTAAAATAATTGGGTGTGTATCTAAAAGTAATTAAAACCCGTTTGTACTGTTTGTGTAATTTGTATAAACAAAACACGAATCAGACTAATGGGAAAATTGCACAAATTATATAAATGAGAAAACTTTGCACAAAGTTTATCGCACGGAGGACATTATGATTTCTAACCAGATTTTACAAAACACGATTGACGGGATGATGGCTATAGCCCATGTCGAACTTATGGTAACCGACACGGAAGGCAGAAGTGTCGTATCCACGATGAAAGAGAAAAAGAACTACGAGGCAGCAGTAACCGATTTCGTCAAGTCTCCCGCAGACAGCCAGGAAATCCAGAGCTGCCAGTTTTTCAAGATTTTTGATGAGCACCAGCTTGAGTATATCCTCATCGCAGGCGGTTCGAGTGAGAATGCGTATCTCGTAGGCAAGATGGCTGCATTCCAGATCCAGAACCTTCTGACAGCGTATAAAGAGAGATACGATAAAGATAATTTTATCAAGAACCTGCTTCTTGATAATCTCCTTCTTGTAGATATTTATTCCCGTGCAAAGAAACTTCATCTTCAGATAGATTTAAAGAGAGTCGTACTTATAGTAGAGACATCTTCATCAAAAGAGGCCAATGTTGCCGACATGATCAAGGATTACCTTGGACTGACCGGTACAAAGGAAATCGTAACGGCAGTTGATGAGAGTAATGTGACCATAGTTAAAGAGCTTCCCGATGAGCAGAGTATAAAGGATATCGAGAAGTCCGCAAAAGCAATCGTGGCTCATCTTGAAAAAGAGGGACTCATGAATGTCAGACTGGCATACGGTACGATAGTAGATGAGATAAAGGATGTGAGCCGCTCATACAAGGAAGCAAGGGTAGCCCTTGATGTAGGAAAGATCTTCTTTGAGGACAAGACAGTCATTCCCTACAGCGAGCTTGGTATAGGCCGACTGATCTATCAGCTCCCCATACCTCTTTGCAAGATGTTTATCACTGAGATCTTTGCGGACAAGAGTCTTGAGGATTTCGATGAGGAGACTTTAAGTACAATAAACAAGTTTTTTGAAAACAGCCTGAATGTATCAGAGACATCAAGACAGCTCTTTATCCACAGAAACACACTGGTATACCGTCTTGATAAGCTTCAGAAGAGCACAGGCCTTGACCTGCGCGTGTTTGAGGATGCGATCACATTCAAGATAGCCCTTATGGTTGTTAAGTATATGAAATATATGGAAGAGGCGGAGTTCTAAAATAGATGAGAAAAGATGAGAGAAAACTCGAGGAAACAGAAGAGTTAAAGAGAGCCATTGCCGAACTCCAGGAGAAACTCGACAATGTGGCTGGGACTGCAGTTGCCGATGATACGGACGAGCCCGTATATGAAGAGTCATCCGAATATGATGAGGCATCAGATTATGTGGATTATTCGGTAGATGAAGGCTACAACGATGACAGGGCATACTCAGAGGAAGAGACTGAGTATGTGGAAGAGGTATATGAGGAAGTCTATGAAGAGGAAGTCCCCGAACCTCCTTTAAAGGAAAAGAAAAAGTCCGCTAAGTCATCTTCAAAAAAGAAAAAGAAAAAAGGCAAAGGCGAAAGCGATGATGATGTCATCATCGAGTTTGATAATGTCACAAAAGAGTATGTAGCCGGTGTGCCTGCACTTAACAATGTTAATTTCAAGGTTAGACGCGGAGAGTTTGTATTTATCGTAGGCGGAAGCGGTTCCGGTAAATCAACTTTGATAAAACTGCTCCTCCGTGAGCTTAAGCCTACATCAGGCCATATCATGGTAAACGGCATGCAGATAGAAAAGATGCGTCAGGGCAAGATACCGAGACTCCGCAGAAATTTAGGTGTCGTATTCCAGGATTTCAGACTCCTTAAGGACAGGGATGTATATGAGAATGTTGCATTTGCACAGAGGATCATATTAAAGCCTGCAAGAGAGATTAAAAAGAATGTGCCCAGAATGCTTGCGGCTGTAGGTCTGGCCGGAAAGTACAGGGCAAAGACAACAGAACTTTCAGGTGGTGAACAGCAGAGAGTGGCTATAGCCAGAGCCCTTGTAAACAGACCGCCCATTCTGATAGCGGATGAGCCTACGGGTAATCTCGATCCTAAAAACACGAGCGAGATAATGTCCCTTCTTGACAAGATAAATCAGGACGGTACCACTGTCATCGTGGTTACTCACAATGACAAAATAGTTAATGACATGCAGAAGCGCGTTATTACTATTAAGAAAGGTATCATCGTAAGCGATGAGGAGAAGGGTGGTTATATAAATGAGGATTATTAGTTCACTTTTTTACTGCATAGGTCAGGGTATAAAGAGTACGTTTAAAAACAAGTGGTTTACTCTTGCGTCTATAGCGACGATCGGAGCCTGCCTCTTTCTTTTCGGTATCTGTGTGGCCCTGGTCCTCAATGTGCAGAATATGGTAGAGACAGCAGAGCAGGGTGTCGTGGTCACCGTATTTTTTGATGACGGTCTCCCTGATGAGAGAGTACAGGAAATCGGCAATATGATACTGGCTCATACAGCAGTTGACCATACCGTGTTTGTATCAGCTGATGAAGCATGGGACAGCTTCAAGACAGAATATCTCGGAGAGTATGCAGACGGATTTACGGAAAATCCCCTTGCCGATTCGGAAAACTATCAGATATACATGAATGATGTATCGAGACAGGCAGAGCTTGTTGCATATCTTGAGTCCATAGACGGTGTACGCAGAGTAAATAAATCGGAACTCACTGCGGACTTTTTCAGTGGAGCGAACTCTCTTATCACCTATGTATCAATGGGCATTATCGGTATCCTTTTGGCTGTATCGGTATTCCTCATCAGCAATACGGTTATGATAGGTATTACTGTCAGAGGTGAGGAGATTTCCATCATGAAATACATCGGAGCCACAGACTTTTTCGTCCGTTCTCCGTTTGTGATAGAAGGTATGATAATCGGAGCTGTGGGAGCACTCATCCCCCTCGCGATCATTTATGTCCTTTACAACAAGGCTATTGATTACGTGATGAGATGGTATTCCGGATTCAGCTCGGTAGTAACATTCCTTCCGGTCAATGCAGTATTTTATTATCTGATACCTGTTTCGGTAGGACTCGGAATAGGTATAGGTTTTCTCGGAAGTTTTCTGACCGTCAGAAAACATTTACATGTTTAATACGGGAGATGACAGATTTTGTTTAAGACAGATTTGAAAACAATTGCAGACAGGGCGGTAAAGTGCTTTAGCCTGTGCGCTATGGTTGGGATCATGGTTCTCATCCCGGGAAACATGGCTAATGCTGCAGATTCCGCGTCATCAAATCAGGTAAATGAAGACGAGATAGCTGCGCTCCAAAGCTCGATCAGTTCAAGAACCCAGCAGATAAACGATCTGAACAGTCAGAAGACGAGCATTCAGAACCAGAAATCAAATGTACAGAGCATTATAAACAGTCTCCAGACAAGCAAGGGAGAGCTCACATCATATGTGGCTGAGCTTGATCAGGAACTGGCCGGCATACAGTCAAATATCGATCTTTATAACGGACTCATAGAGGAAAAGGAAGCTGAGATAGCCCAGACCACACTTGAGCTTGAGGAAGCTGAAGCTGTGACGGAGGCTCAGTATGAGGCCATGAAGACCAGGATAAAATTCATGTACGAATCGGGAAATACCATGTACATGGAGCTTTTGTTTACGGCAAGCTCTTTTGGAGACATGTTAAACAAAGCAGATTATATAAATGAACTGGAGTCATACGACAGAGCTATGCTCGTCCAGTACCAGCTGACAGTGGAAAATACCCTGACTATCAAGGAAGAGCTTGAGGCAGAGCAGGCAGTCCTCGATGCTGCTAAGGAAGCTGCCCAGGAGGAAGCTGACAACATGGATGCCCTCATCGCCGAGAAGGAATCGGAGATAGCGGGCTACAATGCGGATATATCAGACCAGCAGGCGATAATGGCGGAGTATGATGCGATGATCGCTGCGGAGCAGGCAGAGATAGCCGCACTTGAGGAAGCTTTAAAGGCTGACAAGGATGCCCTGGCGGCAGCTACATCAGTCAGCTACTATACATCAGGTCAGTTTGTATGGCCCGCACCCAGTTATACCCGTATTTCTTCGGAGTTTGGATGGAGAACACATCCCATATTCGGAACACAGAAATTCCACAGCGGACTTGATATGGCGGCACCGGGCGGATCGCCTATCCTCGCTGCATGTGAGGGTACGGTTACGGCAGCAGGCTATTCAAGCTCGATGGGCAATTATATCTATGTGGACCATGGCGGCGGACTCTCCACTGTATATATGCATGCATCAGCTATTTATGTATCAAAGGGCGATCATGTAACAGCCGGTCAGCAGATCGGCGCAGTGGGATCAACGGGATGGAGTACCGGTAATCACCTTCATTTCAGTGTCCGTCTGAACGGAGAATATGTTAATCCCTGGAATTACCTGTAAGGAGCAGATATAAAATGAATAAAAAAAGTTTTTTAGCAGGTTTACTGTCGGGAATACTGATAACAGTATTTTTATGTGCGATGTTTATCTGCGCAAGGATCCTTTATCTGAACAGTCAGGAGAATAAACAGCGAAATACCATTATTGATAATGCGCTGATGCTCGGTGAATATGCAGAAAACAACGGGGTCGATTCTGTCCTCTCCGACGATGAGATGCTCAGAAAAGTGATGGCCATTGAGACTATTGTGGATGCATACTTCATAGAAGATATTGATGAGAGCGTGATAAAGGAAGGAATATATGACGGCATCATGGCTTCCCTTGGAGATAAATATGCCGACTATTATTCTGCAGATGAGTTTACCGAAATAGCCCAGAGCAATGAAGGTATTTACTACGGAATAGGTGCTTACCTTCAGATGGACGATACATACGGATATCCCAAGGTAACGGGTATCATCAAGGATTCTCCCTCATCTGAGACTGATCTGCGTGTGGATGATTACATCTATATGGTAGACGGAGAGGACGTCCAGGGTCTTGAACTGTCCGAAGTAGTTGCAAAGATCCGCGGTGATGAGGGCACGACTGTTAATCTCACGGTTGTGAGAAGAGCGACGGGAGAGGAAATAGAGATACCTGTTGTGAGAGGCAAGGTCGAGAGCCCTACCGTTAATTACGAAAAGATAGAGGACGGTATAGCATATATACAGATCACGGAATTTGACGAAGTCACAGTGAGCCAGTTTTCAGAGGCACTTAATGAGGCGTATGCTGACGGTATGGAAGGCCTCATCCTCGATCTGCGCGGCAATCCGGGTGGATCCCTGCCGGCTGTAGTTGATATCGCCGGACAGCTCCTGCCCAAGGGCACTGTAGTTTATACCATGGACAAGTACGGTAAAAAGACAGAGTATCCGTCTGCAGGAGGCAATGAGATACAGGTACCCATGGTTGTCCTCGTAAACGGCGGATCAGCCAGTGCATCTGAGATACTTGCAGGTGCCATAAAGGATTATGGCAAAGGATACCTGCTTGGTACGACTACTTACGGAAAGGGTATCGTCCAGAGAGTCATCGGACTTAATGACGGATCGGCAGTGAAGCTTACTGTCAGCCATTATTACACACCTCTTGGAAATGATATCCACGGTGTAGGTATAGAGCCTGATGAGGTCCTTGAGTTTGATGTGGATGCATATCTTGAGGATATCGAAAATGACAACCAGCTCGACAGAGCCATAGAGATAATCAAAGAAGATATTAAATAACTAATTTTACGGATAAAAGAGCAGACTGTATCAGGCTGCTCTTTTTGACAGTTATTTTTTCAAATTAAAGTTGGAGAAAAGATTATGAACGATATCATTATAAAAACCAGAAATCTTACAAGCGAAGGAAAACTTTCCGAGGCTGAGGAATACCTTAACTCCTGCTATAAAAAAGCAAAGGAAGAAGGAAATGATTACACGCTCTTAACTGTGTTAAATGAGCAGGCAGGTTTGTACCGTGATATGGGAAAACATGGCAAAGCAGTTTCCTGCTGCCTTGAATCAGAAAAAATTCTTGAAGAAAAGGGCGTAATCAACACAAAAGAAAGGGCAGCTTCCCTGCTGAACCTGGCCAATGCTTACAGAGCATCGGGGGATGCGGATGAAGCTTACGAGGCTTACAAAAAAGCATTATCAGTAATTGAGATATGCGGAGACGACAATCTGTACTCAAGCTATTACAACAATATGGCACTGCTGCATCAGACAGCGGACAGGTTTGATGATGCAGCAGACTGTCTTGAAAAGGCACTCCGTATCGTGAGAGATGAAATGCATGATGAGATCAGATGTGCAATAACTGAGACAAATCTGGCAGGCACATATTTAAGGCTTAAGAAAAAAGAAGAGGCAAAAGCAAATCTACTTGACGCTCTTAAAATATTCGGAGGCAGGACACCGTCTGATTTCCATTACAGCGCTGCCCTCTCTGCCATGGGAGACTTAAGTCTTTTAAACGGAGAGTTTGAAAAGAGTGTGATGTATTTCGAGATGGCACTCTCTGAGATAAAACTTCATATGGGAGAAAACGATTTTTACAAAATCGTCTCTGATAATCTGGATAACGCATACGAGATCCTGGCCAGAAAGAAAAGGTCAGAGGGTGAGGAGTGCACAAAGGAAAGTCTCAGAAATGTTAAGGGACTGGACCTGTGTGAAAAATATTACAGGGCATTTGGAGAGCCTGTTATAGAAAAGAATTTTGGAAGTATACTGGACTATATTGCATGTGGTATGGCGGGAGCAGGATCCGAATGTCTCGGATACGATGATGATATCTCACCGGATCACGATTTCGGACCGGGCTTTTGCATTTTCATAAATGATAATGTGTCTGAGGAAGATGAAAAGCGATTAAAGAAAATGTACGAACTCCTGCCAAAATCATTTATGGGAAAGGAACGGCTCGAGACAGTTGAAGGCAGGGGCAGAGTCGGTGTAATCAGGGTAAAAGACTTTTTAAAGAGCGCCACCGGTTTTGACCATGTCCCCAAAGGCCCGGCTGAGTGGCAGTATACCGTTGATGAAAATCTGATCACTTTTGTAAACGGCAGGATATTTACCGACAGGTCAGGCTTTATGGGCATGCTCCGTAAGCATATTAAGAAGGATCAGCCGGCCTATGTCCATTTGAAAAAATTAAGTATCCAGCTGGAACTGATGGCAAAGCACGGTCAGTACAGTTTTGAGCGGGCCCTTAAGAGATCTGATCTGACGGCGGCATTTATCGCAAAAGGCGAATTTTTAAAGGCGACAATGCGGGCAGTTAATCTGATGAACAGTAAATATGCTCCCTACGCAAAGTGGCTCCGCCGCTCCCTCGATGATATAAGCGGAACGGATAAAATAAAAAAACTGATCGACAAACTGTCAAAATCTGCCGTTTCAGAGAAAGATATCTCTGTCATAGAGGAGATATGCACATTGGTTAGAAACGGCCTTAAATCAAGGGGCCTCGCATATTCGGATGAGACTTTCCTGAAAGTTCAGGCCTATGAGATATCGGCACTGGCCATGAGGACACTTACGGCAGACCGTATCGTTGATCTTGAGTGGGACCTCTTTGACAAAGTTAAAAACGAGGGAGGCAGAGCGGACTGTCAGGACAATTGGGGAACCTTTTCGGTAATGAGGAGAAGCCAGTATTATACATGGCCGGAAGAACTGCTGACCACTCTTTTGGCAGACTTTGAAGAAAAAACGAAAAACGGCAGAAATGTTATCACGGAAAAATACGGATACATGATGGAATCTACCGTTCCCGATGAATTCAAGGAGATAAAGGATAAACTCCCTGAAATACCGGAGCAGAAGAAACAGGTAATGGAGGCTATCATCGGTATACAGGTAGGCTGGATGGAGGAGTTTGCAAAAGGTCATCCAAAGATGGCCACAAATGCCAGGGCCATACATACCAAGGATGATACGCCTTATATGACATCTTATGAGACATATCTTAGGGGAGAACTGTCCACATATGATGATGAGACACTTAAGATGTACGGTCAGTTCATAGTGACTCTTTATAATAACGGAGAGAATCTTGCAGAAAAGATCATGACCATCACATCATATTATTACGGATACGAGTCAGTGGAGGCGTGTGAAAAAGCGTTAAGTAAACTGTAAAATAAAGGCATTTTGTGGTAAAATTTATATTCGGAGTAGTGTCTTGAAAAAGATTAAAAACAGAGTTTTTACAATTATAGAAATCGGTGAAAAGGGAGATACGGTCAGCAATTTATTTGATTATTTTATAATGCTGGTCGTATTTGTGAATCTTGCAGCTTCTTTTTACTCGACATTTGACGAGTCGGCACCTTATACCAATGTGATAGTGACCATAGAGTATGTCACAGCGATCATATTCAGTATTGAGTATGTCCTCAGGTTCTGGACAGCAGACCTTCTGTATCCGGGGAGCGGCATGGTAAAGAGCAGACTTAAGTTTGTTTTCTCATTTTACGGCATTGTAGATCTGCTCTCTTTTGCACCTGTATTTTTACCGGGAGTATCAATAGGCGGAGGTCTTATGGCAATCAGACTCCTAAGGACACTCAGAATGCTGAAACTGTTCAGGATCAATTCACAGCTTGATGCATTTGGTGTGATCACCGGAGTATTAAAAGAAAAGAGGGATCAGATACTCTCATCCATCAGCCTCATTGTGATACTCATGCTGGCAGCGTCCATGGGTATTTATTCTCTTGAACATGATGCCCAGCCGGAGCAGTACAGCAATGCTTTTTCAGGACTCTGGTGGTCTGTATCAACCATGCTCACCATAGGCTACGGTGATGTATATCCCGTCACGATAGCCGGCAAGATTTTTACGATCATTATTTCATTCCTGGGCGTAGGTCTGGTGGCTATACCTACCGGTATCATAAGCGCAGGATTTGTCGAATATTACTCAGACCTTAAGTACAAGGAACTCTACGGGGATGAAAAGGCTCTCATGCTCTACGAGGTTGAGATCAGGGATAAACATGAATGGGTCGGAAAACAGATAAAGAATTTAAATATCTCAAAACAGGAAATAGTTGTCTGTATCGAGAGATCCGGAGAAAAGATAATACCGAGGGGCCAGACTGTAATAGAGAAAGGCGATATCGTATATATCTTTGATAAAGAGCAGGATGGCAAGGTCGGTACCATTAATATCAGGAAAACAATATAAAACGAGGAGGGTTACGTTATGGCAATGCAAAACTATTCGGGGGAAAAGGATCTGCAGTATCACCTTCAGATAAGACCCGGGGATGTAGGTAAATATGTGATAATGCCGGGAGACCCGAAAAGGTGCGCAAAGATCGCAGAATATTTTGATGATGCAAAACTGGTGGCAGATTCAAGAGAATTTGTGACATACACAGGTTATCTGGACGGTGAAAAGGTCAGCGTCACAAGTACGGGTATAGGCGGACCGTCTGCATCCATCGCTCTTGAGGAACTCGTCAACTGCGGTGCGGATACATTTGTGAGAGTTGGTACATGTGGCGGTATAGAGATAAATGTGTGCGGCGGAGATGCCGTCATCGCAACAGGTGCTGTCAGAAATGAAGGTACGAGCCGGGAGTATGCTCCCATAGAGTTTCCTGCCGTTGCAGATATAGAAGTGACAAACGCACTTATTAAGGCAGCTAAAAAACTTGATTTTACATACCATGCAGGTGTGGTTCAGTGCAAGGATGCTTTTTACGGACAGCACTGTCCGGAGAGAATGCCGGTGAGCTACGAGCTCTTAAATAAATGGGAAGCATGGAAGCGCCTCGGTGTAAAAGCATCGGAGATGGAGTCGGCAGCCATATTTGTAGCCGGAGCACATTTAGGCGTCAGATGCGGGTCGGTATTTCTCGTAGTCGGCAATCAGGAGAGACAGGCCCTCGGCATGGAAAACAACATCTGCCATGATACGGAGGGTGCGATCAGGATCGGCGTGGAAGCCCTCAGGATAATGATTGCGGAAGATAAAAACTGACAATATTTTAAGGGGTAAATAATATGGGTTACAAAAAATATAAAAGAGTATTTCTCGTAGTTCTCGACTCACTTGGTATAGGTGCCATGCCCGACAGCGAAAAATACGGTGATGTGGGCGTCGATACATTCGGTCATATTGCAGAGAAGATGATGAGCGAAGAGGGCAGGTTTGACATCCCCAATCTTGTGAAGCTTGGCATAGGCAATCTCCATGATATGGAGGGAGTATCAAAGACAGGTGCTCCCCTTGCAAAATACTGTGCCTTAAAGGAGAAGAGCCTCGGCAAGGATACCATGACCGGTCATTGGGAGATGATGGGACTTTATATCACAAAACCGTTTCAGACTTTTACCGACACAGGCTTTCCAAAGGAACTCATCGATGAGCTTGAAAAGAGGACAGGCAGAAAAATCATAGGAAACAAGAGTGCATCCGGTACGGTTATCCTGGATGAACTCGGAGAACAGGAAATTAATGAGGGTAAACTGATCGTCTATACATCGGCTGATTCTGTTTTACAGATATGCGGTAATGAAGAGACGATGGGAGTTGATACTCTCTATAAATACTGCGAGATAGCCAGAGAACTCACCATGAAGGATGAGTGGAAAGTCGGCAGGGTAATAGCGAGACCCTACACGGGAAAGAAAAAGGGCGAGTTTGTCAGAACCGCCAACCGTCACGACTACGCATTAAAGCCAACGGGTTTAACGGCATTAAATGCCTTAAAGGACGGGGGCTATGACTGTATCAGTATAGGCAAGATAAATGATATCTTTGTGGGTGAAGGCATCACCGATGCATATAAATCAAAATCATCTGTCCATGGTATGGAGCAGACAATAGATGAAGCGAAAAAAGATTTTGAGGGTATATGTTTTACAAACCTTGTTGATTTTGATGCGCTGTGGGGACACAGGAGAAATCCTATAGGGTATGGCAAAGAGATAGAGAACTTTGATAAAAAGCTCGGAGAGCTGTTGCCGCTTCTTAAAGAAGACGATCTGCTGATACTCACTGCTGATCACGGCAACGATCCTACATATACGGGAACGGATCATACAAGAGAAAAGGTTCCGTTTATCGCATATTCTCCTTCATATAAGGAGGGAGGTGCCCTTAACGAGCAGGACACATTTGCAGTTATCGGAGCTTCGATAGCAGACAATTTCGGAGTTGAGATGCCGGAAGGTACCATAGGCCATTCCATTTTAGGAGATATATAAGATGACAAAAGAAGAAATATTATCAAGAGTCGACCACACATTATTAAAGCAGACATCCACCTGGGAACAGATAAAAAAGATACTCGATGAGGGCATGGAAAATCATACGGCAAGTGCCTGCATCCCTCCGTGTTTTGTAAAGAGAGCAAAGGAATATGTGGGAGACAGACTGCCCATCTGTACAGTCATTGGCTTTCCAAACGGAAACGTCACTACGGCGGTAAAGGTGTTTGAGACAGAGGATGCTGTAAAAAACGGAGCCGACGAGATAGACATGGTCATCAATATCGGCCTTGTAAAGGAAAGGGATTACAAGGCTGTCCTTGATGAGATTAAGGAAGTTCGGAAAGCGTGTGGCGGAAAACTGTTAAAGGTGATTATCGAGACATGTCTTTTGACGGAAGAAGAAAAGATAAAGATGTGTGAGGTGGTCACAAAATCAGGAGCCGATTATATAAAGACGTCCACAGGTTTCTCAGAAGGCGGAGCGACATTTGAAGACGTGGCATTAATGAGAAAGCATTCGGGACCGGAACTTAAAATAAAGGCAGCAGGCGGTATAGCGACAGTACAGGATGCAGAAGAGTTTATTAAGCTCGGGGCCGACAGACTGGGGACATCGAGGCTGATCGCACTGTTAAAATAAACGGCAGAGTAGAAAAGGGGAAATTTATGACGGGTGTATTCGTCAGTTACAGTTCAAAGGATTTGGATATCCTGACACCAATCGTCAGGATGATGCATAAAAATAATATACCTTTTTTTAAGGCACCTGAGAGTATACCCCAGGGATCCAATTATGCAAAGGAGATCCCGGGCGCGATCAGAGAGTATAAGGTTTTTTTGCTGCTTATTTCAGGAGATTCCCAGAGATCCGCATGGGTCGCCAAGGAAGTCGAGTTTGCGATTAACAGCGGCAGCATGATCGTGCCGGTACAGATCACCAGGGTACCCCTTGATAATAAATACAGGCTGTATCTCTCCGATCTTGAGATCATTAAATATTATGAAAATCAAAATGACGGACTGCGCCAGCTTGAGATAAAACTAAAACAGCTGACCAGAAAGGATATATTCACATTTGATGAGGATGTATCAGATGAGACAGAAGAAAATCAGGAAGCTGCCGATTATCCGGGGGATGACACGGGAGAACTGACCGGCGTCGAAAAAGAGCTTTTAGAGCTTAAGAGAAAAAAAGAAAAGAAGATGACGGGTATCATCAAAAACGTCTCAAAGTCTGAAAACGGAAAGGTGGCAAACCCGTTTACCGAAACAAAACAGGAGAAAAAAAGGACCCTGACGCCTCACAGGATCCAGGCAAGACGCCAGAATGCCGTATCTATGAATCACATTCCCGAGGAGTGTGAATACTGCAAGGGTGAACTCACCATGTGCGGTAAGGGTGCGTATAAATGCGAGGAGTGCGGTAAGATCAGCTACGATTCTTTCCAGAAGATAAAAAACTTTCTGGATGAGCATGGTCCGACACCGGCAGTAGAGGTATCGGCTGAGACGGGACTGCCCAAGGAGATGGTGGAATATCTGCTCCTTGAGGAACATCTTGAAATACCGAGATCGTCAAGTGTGATGCTTGCCTGTCAGAACTGCGGAGCAGCAATCAGGAGCGGCAGACTGTGTGATATGTGTAAAAAGAGGGTACAGCTGGTAAAACCCATGGACCCCAAAGAGAAAAATGAGGCCAAATTCAGATACGCTTATCAGGATAAAAAATAATCTCATAAAAGATATCATATATTGCCATTAACACGGTATACAGATATAATTCATAAAGAAATAAATAGTTAAAGAGGAATGAAAAATGGGAAAAAGGATTGGCAATATCGTCCTTAGAGTACTGATCGTAATACTGGTAACAGTTGTGATGCTTGTCGGAACGCTCTATCTGATGATATTTAAATTCAAGAACGGTCCGTCAGAATCAGCAAAGAATATGTTTATCACAACGATAATGGAAACGGGACAGCTCAAGTTTGTGGCATCCCTTGTATGCACACCGGAGGAGATAGCAGAGATAGTCGGAGCCAACGCCATGCAGGAGATGGAGGCTGATGTAGATACATCACTTATCAGCATGAGCGGCAACACAGCAGAAGCGTCAGCCGGAGAATATACAGAGACGGAAGTCTTTGATGAAAACGGTATCAGGATGGTGGAGATATCAGGTCGAAGCTTTTTTGCAAAGATGCTGATAGTTAAGGATCCCTCTCAGGTCAAAGTCGGTACCACATATAACGGCGGCTGGGGCACATACGGAAAAGAACTTGATGAGATAGTAAGTGATGCCGGAGCGATAGCAGGTATAAATGGCGGAATATATGTTTCCACAGGTAATACCGGCGGACAGCCCATGGGAGTAGTCGTTCAGGACGGCCAGATCACATATAACGCTCCCTATGATGCAAACGGTATGTATATGATCGGATTTAATAATGAAAATATTCTGATTGTCAAGGATATAAACGGTATGAGCGCATCTGAGTTTTCGGCTTATGTAGAATCAGACGGAATCAGGGATGCGGTAGCCTTCCAGGATGAAGCATCGGATGCTGACAACCATTTCGTACCCCTTATCATAAACGGTGAGCCCAGACAGCTCGACGGTCAGGGATCGGGAGCAAACCCGAGAACCGTAATCGGACAGAGATCCGACGGTGCAGTTCTCCTCCTTGTCACAGACGGAAGAGGTACATCGGGACACCTCGGAGCAACTGCATCAGACCTTATCGGTATCATGCAGGAGTACGGTGCGGTCAATGCGGCAAACCTTGACGGAGGATCGTCTTCAACAATGGTTTATAACGGAAACTGGGAGATGACATCAGTTACATTCTATTATCAGAATTCATCATGGAAACTGCCAACTGCATTTGTGGTAATGCCTGCAGGGAATTAATATAAAAGCAATAGGAACTTTAAGTAATGAACGGACTTAACAATAATGACCTTAATATGGTCGATCTGGACAGAAGAAACGACAGACCGGTAAAGAGAAAGACATCCGGAAACAGTAAGAGCAAAACGGGAAGTGCCAGGAGATCAACGGGAAGCTCAAGAAGGATAACCGATGAATACGGACACGGAAGGATTCCGGAGAGAAGAAGATCGGCAGATGAGCTGATGCACGGAGCCATTCCTCCCTCTAAAAAGAAAAAGAGAAAAGGCAAGAGGGGCAAGGCATACAGGAGAGAAAAGAGAAGATGGCAGAGATTCTGGAAGATACTTGCCATATATGCGGGAGTACTCCTTATCCTCTCGATAATATTCCTGATCTATACAGACAGCTGTCTGAAAAAATATGAGAAATCCCAGTCGTCATACGCCATGGAAAATTATTTAAAGAAATTCAGCGAGGCGATTGGCAGCGGTACGATTCCGGAGGGAATGAGTTTTGCCACAAGTGTGAGCGAGTTTGACAGTGCTGATATTATGTCATCATCATATCTGTCATACCTTCAGGGCAAGACATTGACTTATGATAAAGCACCCGACAGTTATATGACGGAGGCTCCTGTATATCTGATCAAGGCAGACGGAACAGATGTGGCCAGGGTTAAAATGGAGGGTACAAACGGACAGGTGATCCTGGCAATCCTTACTGTACTTGACTGGAATGTTACAGAGGTAACTCCCATATTCAGTATGGATACCCATGATTATACAATCACCGTACCGGATAATTATTCAGTAACTGTAAACGGTACACCTCTTTCAGATGCTTATCTGTCAGGAGAGACTGAGACAGTAGATCTCTTCCAGTATGCGAGAGAGTATGCTGACCTCCATGATATGAAGAAATATGTCATTACCGGAGTGATGTCCGATATATCCGTTGCGGTATATGACGGAGACGGCAACCAGGTAGAGTGCAATGTAAACGGATATGACTACAGTGCAGGATACCAGTCGATGGGAGAGATTCCGGAAGATTACAAGGATATGGCTCTTAACATGGCTGAGACATGGAGCCTTTTAATGACAAGAGACTTAAGCGGAACCAGCAACGGATTTTACACTCTTGCAGAGTATCTGATCGAAGGATCATATTACTACAAGATGGCTTATGACTGGGCAACCGGAATAGATATCACATTTACAAGTGCCCATACTCTCGGCAATCCGATATTTACAAATATCGTCGTGGATGATTATGTGAAATATACGGACAACTGTTTCTCATGTCATATTTATTTTGACAAAGATATGTACCTGACCAGGACAGGAGAGACGGCCTACGATACGACGGATTCCACATTTATATTTGTCTACTACGATGATTCCGATGACGGTGTGGACAATCCCCACTGGGCAATTGCGGATATGATAGCGAACACTTCAAACTGATTTACAGATAAAATAAACTTATATTCAGGAGGGTTACGACTAAATGAGTGAAGAAATGATTAACGAGAATTCAGACATGGAGAACAACAGCTCCGAGGGTAAATCCAGAGAGGAGATAGAAAAGGAGTTTTTCGCCAAAATTGCGGAAGGCAGAAAAGACGATCCCCTTATCGGAGTAAAGCTCGGATCGGATGATATCTTTAAATCCCTGATGAAAATAGCCAGGGATGACAAGAATGTGGTCAATGTACATGATGTGACACTCTACGCAGCCGGTCTTGCGGGATACGCCTGCCAGGCTTCATGTATGGAGAAATATATCGTCAGGGAAAAACTGCAGTTTAATGATAAGTTTCATCTTATTATGACGGCAAGGGGTGAAAAGTATATCTTTGCCGACTGTATCAACGAGAAGCTCTTTACCGATAAACATTCAGTATGGAATCTTGTCAGCGGTGTTTATAAAAAGATGTATCCGTCTCTTAAGGTTCCGTCGCCCGCTCCTTTTATAAAGAAAGTTGCAGAGTCGGTAGGAGATCCTAACTATATGGTATGCGGAGAGCAGACACCGGAGGCTCTTACGGAGATGATAGCTCTTGTATGGAAAAACATCTACGTAAAGATGAAGAAATACTGTCCCAATTCTGAGGAGTGGCCTACTCTTTATGCTATGGTTCTCCAGAAATGTCTCGTTGCCACAAAGGGTATGATCGATCCCAAGATAGCGATGAATCTGATTGCTGAGATAGCAGTATTTTCTTCAAAAATCTATATAGGAGATTTTGGTCAGTAAATCTCCCGAAAGGATGATGTATGAATATTGAAAAAGTGATACTTGATTGGAATGAATATATCGAAGCTGCCAGATCGGTTGTCAGCGAAGGATGTGTTCTTCTTGAGAATAATGGGACACTGCCGCTTGAAAAAGGGGCAGTTGTTTCGATTTTTGGGCGCATACAGACCCATTATTACAAGAGTGGTACAGGATCAGGGGGTATGGTCAACGTAACCCATGTAGTGGGTATTCCGGAGGGTCTTAAGCAAAGTGGTCATGTCACCGTAAATGAAGAACTCGAAAATATCTACAAAAAATGGGAAGAGGAAAATCCCTTTGATGAAGGTCTTGGATGGGGTACTGAGCCCTGGTCACAGCCGGAGATGGAACTGACGGATGACATAGTCTCAGACGCATCATCAAAATCTGATGTGGCAATCGTCATCATAGGCAGAACAGCAGGAGAGGATAAAGACTTCTCTGATGTGGCCGGTGCGTACAAGTTGTCTGACGCAGAGGAGGATATGCTCCGCAGAGTCAGAAAGCATTTTGACAAAATGGTGGTCCTCTTAAATGTTGGATCCCTTATGGATCTGAATACGATAAACGATATCGGACCTGATGCCCTTATGGTTGTATGGCAGGGCGGTATGATCGGAGGACTCGGTACTGCAGATGTCCTTACAGGAAAGGTAAATCCTTCCGGTAAGCTTACGGATACCATAGCATACGAGATAACAGATTATCCCTCAACAGAAAACTTTGGAGATCCTGTTAAAGATTATTATGCGGAAGATATCTATGTAGGATACAGATACTTTGAGACTTTTGACAAATCAAAAGTCAGATATCCGTTCGGATATGGCAAATCATACACAGAGTTTGAACATACAAAAGGTGAGTTTACCGTTAATGAAAATGAGCGGACTTTAACGGTATCATGCACTGTAAAAAATACAGGTGCTGTTGCCGGTAAGGATGTTGCCCAGTTTTATGTATCTGCACCCCAGGGGTTGCTCGGTAAACCTGAAAAAGTATTGGTGGCATATAAAAAGACAGGCATGCTGGCCCCCGGAAAAGAAGAGAAAATCACTGTGACGGTTCCCTTTGACAGATTTGCTTCTTTTGATGATGCGGGAGTCACCGGATACGAGAGCTGCTTTGTACTTGAGGCAGGAAAGTATACAGTATATGAAGGTAAAAATGTAAGGGATACATACAGCGAAGGCTCATTTGAGTTAAAAGAAAATACTCTGATAGAGAAGCTCTCAAAAGCTCTTGCACCAATGGAGAGCTTTAAGAGAATGAAGGCTTTTGAAAATACAGAGGGAACATTATCCGTAAAATATGAGGATGTACCTGTATCTGATATTGATGAAAAAAAGAGACGCATCGATAATATGCCGGCGGAGATCCCTCAGGATTTTACAGCGAGATATTCCTTAAAAGATGTTCTCTCCGGAAGCATAGACATGGAACAGTTTATAGCCAGACTCTCCGATGACGATCTGGCATGTATAGTCAGAGGCGAGGGTATGGGATCAAGCCTTGTGACTGCAGGTACGGCAGCTGCCTTTGGAGGAGTATCCGATTATTTAAGAAAGATGGATATACCTGCGGTATGCTGTGATGACGGCCCGTCAGGTATGCGTCTTGACTCGGGAGCCACGGCTTTCAGCATGCCAAACGGAACCATGCTTGCAAGTACATTTAATCCGGATATCATAGAGAGGATGTACGCTTTTACATCTCTTGAGATGATATATAACAAAGTTGAGTGCCTTTTGGGGCCGGGAATGAATATCCACAGAAATCCCCTTAACGGAAGAAACTTTGAGTATTTTTCGGAAGATCCGTATCTGAACGGAACAATAGCCTCCGCCATGCTTAAGGGACTTCATAAATACGGCTCTGACGGCGTGGCAAAGCATTTTTGCTGCAACAATCAGGAGCTTGGCAGACAGGCATGTGACAGTGTGGTATCCGAAAGAGCTCTCCGTGAGATATACCTTAAGGGATTTGAGATTGCCGTAAAAGAAGGTGGATGCAAAGCCTTTATGACCACATATGCCCAGGTCAATGGTATGTGGACTGCCGGCAATTATGATTTAAATACCAGGATCCTCAGGGATGAATGGGGCTTTAAGGGTATAGTGATGACTGACTGGTGGGCCCAGGTCAACGACCGTGGCGGTGAGCCGTCGAAAAACAATACGGCAGCAATGGTCAGAGCCCAGAACGATCTGTATATGGTTACTGCAAATGCGGCAATGAATTCTGCCGGCGACAATACACTGGCTCAGTTAAGTGAAGGAAAGTTAAACAGGGCAGAACTGCAGCGGTGTGCCATGAACATCTGTGAGTATGCCATGAATACCATGGCCATGAAGAGGCTCTGTCATAATGATATTAAGGTTGAGATAGCGGGCAGAGTCATTGAGGAGGACGCTTTCGATATCGAAAATGCTGAATATCTCGTATTAAAGGGCAATATAACAGTGAGCCTTAAGGACAAGGAATCAAAGGCCGGAACAAACTACTACATCCCTCTTGATATCCAGGACCTTGGTATGTACGATATCTCGGTTACCGCATCCTCTATGCTCGGAGAGGTAGCCCAGCTTCCCTGCACCCTGTATTACACAGGAGTACCGTTTCTTACATACACATTTAACGGAACCGGAGGAAAAGAAGTGACCATAACAAAATCCATGGATTTCCATAACAGGATGGCGGTCATCAGGCTTAATGTAGCCAAGAACGGACTTGACCTCGACAGGATAGAATTTAAAAAACAGTAATTTTCTACTATAAATATTTTAAATTTGGAGGTTTCAAAATGAGCAAAATCGGTTTTGTCGGAATGGGCAATATGGCAAAGGCACTTGCATCCGGATTTATAAAGTCGGGCGCAGTGGACGGAATGGATGTGTATGCTTATGCACCGACACAGGACAAGCTTATGAAGAATGCTGATGAGATAGGCTTTCTGCCTATGACGAGTGTGACGGCTGTTGTCCAGAATGCGGATATCATAATAATAGCATGCAAGCCGTATCAGATAGACAAGGTTCTCGATGAGACCAGGGATATATTAAAAGGCAAGGCTATCGTATCGATTGCGTCCGGATGGTTTTACCAGACATTTGCTGACAAGGTAAGGGATGTCAGAATCCAGTGTGTAATGCCAAACACACCTGCCATGGTAGGGGAGGGCGTATTCCTCTTTGAGGAGGCAGGCAGTCTCGCACCCCTTGAACTTGCGGAAGTGATGAATATGTTCAGTACCATAGGACTGGTTGTATCAATGCCTACAAGACACATGAGCATAGCATCTGCCATATCGGGATGCGGACCGGCATTTATGGATGTGATCATGGAAGCTTACGGTGATGCTGCGGTTAAGTACGGTTTATCAAGGGAAACGGCATACAAGCTGATTGCAAAGACCATGGTGGGCAGTGCAAAGCTACAGCTTGAGACAGGCAAGCATCCGGGTCTTTTAAAGGATGAGGTTTGTTCTCCTGCGGGAACAACCATCAGGGGTATAGCATCACTAGAAAAGAACGGTATGAGAAATGCATGCATTGAATGTATAGATGCAATAATGAACTTTAAAACAACTAAATAATTAAGAGAGAAGGTATTTTATGAAATTCAATAACGGGTGTTGGCTTTTTAAAGAGGGTTGCCAGTGTTTTGCACCGAAAGAGGTGTACTTTGCAGATGTTAAAGACAAGGCCGTTACTATAACGGCTCCTACTGCAAAGATTGTCACAAGAGGTGACACGCTTGGGGGTATTAATTTAACTGTTGAGATAACAGCTCCTTATAAGGATGTTTTTCGTATTCGCACATATCATCACTTAAGTACGGTTGATGATAAGGGTTTTGTTCTTGAGCCCTTTAAATCCCAGAGTTTAAAAACAAAGGAAACAGAAAAGGATATCACTGTTTATAACGGCAGCATGAGAGCTGTCATCACAAAAGATCCTTTTACGATCAGCTTTTTCAGAAATGACAGGCTCATTACAAAATCCTCTGAGAAGGACCTGGCCCTGATGAAGACAGCGTGGCAGGGACTTGCTTATGACAATGGAGATGAGCAGGATACATATTTAAGGCAGATGCTCTCCATAGGAGTTGGTGAACTGATATACGGAATGGGTGAGAGGTTCACACCTTTTGTAAAGAACGGTCAGACTGTGGATATCTGGAATGCCGACGGTGGTACCAGCACGGAGCAGTCATATAAAAACATACCGTTTTTTATCTCCAATAAAGGCTATGGCGTATTTGTAAATCATCCGGAAAATGTATCGTTTGAGGTTGCCACGGAGATGGTTACAAAAACCCAGTTTTCCGTTAAGGGCGGATATCTTGATTACTTTATCATGAGCGGTGATACCATGAAGGATGTCCTTGAAAGATATACTGATATTACGGGCAAACCTTCCCTTCCCGCTCCGTGGACTTTTGGCCTCTGGCTGTCCACATCATTTACGACCAGCTATGATGAAGCTACTGTTATGAGCTTTATAGACGGAATGCTTGACAGGGGCATACCACTTCGCACATTCCATTTTGACTGTTTCTGGATGAAAGAATTTCACTGGACAGATTTTGTGTGGGACAAGGATGTATTCCCCGATCCCAAAGGTCTCATCAGCCGTATAAAGAAAAAAGGCCTCAATGTCTGCGTATGGATCAATTCATACATTGCGGAAAAATCTGCTCTCTTTAATGAGGGTATGGAGAAAGGCTATTTTATAAAGAGAAAGAACGGTAAGACATGGCAGTGGGACATGTGGCAGCCGGGACTAGCGATAGTTGACTTTACAAATCCCGATGCATACAAATGGTACCAGGACAAACTGGCCATGATGCTTGATTACGGAGTAGACTGTTTCAAGACGGATTTCGGTGAGAGAATACCCACGGAAGATGTTGTATTTTATGACGGCACGGATCCGGAGAAAATGCATAACTACTATACATACCTGTACAACAAGTGTGTATATGAACTCCTCGAGAAAAAGAGAGGCAATGGAGAAGCAGTTCTCTTTGCCAGATCTGCTACGGCAGGCGGTCAGAAGTTCCCTGTTCACTGGGGCGGCGACTGCTGGTCAGATTACGAATCCATGGAGGAGAGTCTCCGGGGCGGTCTGTCCCTGCTCATGAGCGGATTCGGTTACTGGGCCCACGATATCGGTGGATTTGAAAATACATCCACTGCCGATGTTTATAAGAGATGGGTAGCATTTGGCCTGCTCTCTTCCCACTCGAGACTTCACGGCAGCTCTTCATACAGGGTTCCCTGGGTATATGATGAAGAGGCGGTTGATGTAGTCAGATTCTTTACAAAACTCAAGGCGAGACTGATGCCCTATCTGTATGCCAATGCCATTCATACATCAAAGACAGGTATACCGATGATGAGATCCATGGTACTTGAGTTTACGGAGGATAAAAACTGTCATTATCTCGATAAACAGTATATGATGGGTGATTCGCTTCTGGTAGCTCCAGTATTTAATGATGAGAGCATTGCAGAGTATTATCTGCCGGAAGGAAACTGGACAAACTTCTTTACAGGAAAGAAGCGTAAGGGAGGAAAGTGGTATACTGAAAAAGTCGGATATCTCGATATACCTCTCTGGGTTAAGGAAAACAGCGTAATAGCACTTGGCAGCAGAGATGACAGACCTGATTACGATTACTCAAAAGATAACGAGATCAGAGTGTACGAATTGTCAGATAAGGCAACTGCGGAAATTTATAATGATAAAAATAAAAAGATTTATGATTTCCTTGCAGAAAAAACCGGCAGTGGTATAAAGATAGAATTAAAGAGTGCTTCAAAGACCATGTCAAAATCCGGATCAAAGACGACAGTCAGACTGATAAATACGGTAATGACAGGCCGGGGAGCAGAGATAGACGGCAGGGATACAGTCGTCAGGTTATCAGCCGATACACCGGTCACTTTAAAGGTTTAGTATTATTAAAAAATTTATAATTTATAAAAAACAGGAGGATTTAAAAATGAAAAAATTTTTAGAGGAGTTTAAACAGTTTGCACTTAAAGGAAATGTAATGGACCTGGCAGTCGGTGTCATCATCGGTGCTGCATTCCAGAATATCGTAACAGCTCTTACTGCAGACTTTATCACACCCCTTATCGCAGCTGTGACAGGCAACACTGCAGAGGACGGCACAGTTTCGATCGGTGGTACATTTACAATTAACGGTGCGGTATTTAATTACGGAGATTTCATTTCCGCTATCATAAACTTCCTCATCATGGCATTTATTCTCTTCCTTATCATCAAGGCTGTGAATAAGCTTATGAACGTAGGAAAGAAAAAGCAGGCTCCCGGAGCACCTACAACAAAGGTATGTCCTTTCTGCAAGAGCACTATTGATATCGAGGCAACAAAATGTCCTCACTGTACATCAGAGCTTCCCGCAAAAGAGGAAGAAGAAAAAGCAAAGGCTTAAGAACGTTTCAATATCAAACACTATATTTAGCGTTTATGATATAAGCCTTTAAATAAAGGGCTTTCGGCCGGTTTTCAACAATAACTTGTGCCTCTGAAAAAATAAAACACAAAATATACGAAAAGGTATACCATTTTTTTTCAAAATGTGTATAATGAAAAAGGTGGCCTTAAACCACAAGATATTGTGGGTCACTGTAGGGGAGAATTTTGTGAGAAACAGAGGCTATAAGTTCATTATAAACGAAAATGAAACGGGCTACTGGATATTGTGCATTAACGCAACATGGATCAATCATCTGCTTAGGGACAGAGGGATTGAACCGAGAAATTTCAGGGCGTTAAACTGGCGTGATATCGCAGCCGCCGCACCGTCCGAAAAGCTCAGAAAGCTGGTGATCGCATTGAAGCCGGCTAATTTCTGGCAGATGTGTGATGTGATAGCATTGTCTGAATCAGAATATGATGATGACAATATGCCGATTTACAGACAGAGATGGTTTACCAGATATCCCATTTTTACTGTGGAGGATGTGTACGAACTGTTACTCGAGAACGGTTTTAATCAGGAAGATGCACTCCGGGTCACGATGGTAGTCAGGAGAGGCGAGGAGTCTCTTGACGGAGTATCTCTCAGGGATTTCCTTGAACTTTACGATGTACCGGAAGATTTAGAGAGAGTGATCTTAAGATGCAACAGTCTTGTACCGAGACATTATGTGATAGACAGGCTCACACATATGGCCTGCCAGCTCCTCAGTACAACAAGAAAAGCTAAAGAAGATTGATTAATCGGATTAATCTTTCTATATGAAAAAAGACATTCGGCAGGGAGGGCTGAACGTCTTTTTTTCTTGATTATTTTTCGGGTGACATTTATTTTATTGTCACTGATTCACCCGGATCAACTTTTATGATCTGATCATTGTTTTCCATATATACGGGGATGCCATATCGGTTGTATAAGGCAGAACCGTCGAGGGTGACCGTAAGGTTTCTTGCGGCAGTCAGATAATCTTTTATCTCAATATTGGTGGCGTACCATACATCATCTTTTCCCGATAATTCTTTTAGGAGATTTTCCATATACTCCCATGTATTATCCCTGTCAAATTCGTAGCTGTGTCCCCATATGTAAAACAGTTTTATACGGACATGGTCATCCTTTTCAAAAAACTTGCCGACAAGTTTTTCCGCCTCTGACTGGTGACATGTGGGATGCCATTTCATGAAATCTCCAGGGAGTGTAAAGCCGTAAGTGGCCTGTACGGTCCTTGAATATTCAAGTCCGGAAAAGACAGCGGCATCAATAAATTTATCAAAGTATTCGCCGTAAGGATATGAGAGACCTCTGACAGGATATCCAGCCAGCGATTCAAGGCAGCGCCTGTCATCATAAAGCTCGGATATCATCTGCCGGTCTGTGAGCGATGAAGGAAACGGGTGGGATACCGTATGGCATGATATTTATAGAGGGAGTTTACCTCATCTGCCGATATATAATCGTCTTCTCCGAATTTCCCTGAGTTTAAGTGAAATGTGGCTTTTACATTATATTTATTAAAAAGACCTGCAAGTTGTCTGTCCTGTATTTTGCCGTCATCGAAACTGAAAGTGACGGCCCTGCTTTTTCCACCGGGAAATCTGATTTCGAAGCTCATATATTTACTCCTTAAAATAGTGTTGTTATCACCTACAGACACAGACTTAAGTATAATACAAAACGATGAAAATAATAAATTATATTAAAAAAGACCCGATGCTGCCGGTATCTGTTCTGGCAGCGGTCATATCACTGTTTATTACAAAGCCGGATAAGAGCCTTCTTTCGGCAATAGACTGGCATACCCTGGGCACACTTTTTATGATGCTCACGGTACTTGAGGGATTCAAGCAGGAGCATCTCTTTAACCCGATACTTAAATTAAGTGCCCGTTTTAAGACTATGGCGACACTCTCGCTGTTTTTGATATTCGGTGTGTTTTTCTCATCGATGTTTGTCACAAACGACGTGTCTCTCATTATCTTTGTACCCCTTACCATTATGCTGTTTAGAGGAGCCGGCAGGGAGGAATGTATACTGCCTGTCATATCTATGGAAAACATTGCGGCGATCAGAGGCTCGCTCTTAATGCCCTTTGGCAGCCCTCAGAATCTCTTTTTGTTTGAGCAGTCCGGAGTGAGCGCACTTAAGTTTATAACCCATATGTCACCGCTCTGCATATCATCGGCTGTATTGCTCATCATATTTGTACTTGTCTATTACAGAAAAGAACTTGGAAAAAAGACAGCGATAAATGAAGCCGAGATAGTCTCAAAGTGGGAACCGGAAGGCAGAGTAAGGAGGATTACATATCTCGTTTTATTTATCATGATCCTCGTGACGATCGTGACCAGGACAAAACTCTGGCCGTTTGCTATCGCAGTGGTGATAGCGGGTGTGCTTGCGGTAAACAGAAGGCTTTTTAAATCGGTAGATTATGTACTGCTGGTAACGTTTTTCTGCTTTTTTGTTTTTTCATCATCAATTACGGCAAATCCGGTGATAGGAGATTTTCTAAAGAGAAATGTAGGGGGACATGAATATATATGGGTGATACTCCTTAGCCAGGTCATATCGAATGTCCCTGCGACGATAGTGCTTTATCCGTTTACCGTAAATCTGGCGGCCCTTATATACGGAGCCGATACGGCAGGACTCTGCTCGCTTATAGGATCGCTGGCGTCGGTTATCAATTACAGAATATATGTCAGGGAATATCCGGGTAAGGGTAAAAAGTTTATCCTGATATTTACTCTGGTCAGCTGGATATTCTTTATCATAGTTGTGATCCCAGGATACCTTCTTACAAATTGGAAATGGTAAAAACATGGGTTTTATGATAAAATATGAAATTGTTTCTTATTTCATATTTCATATTCAGAAAAAGAAACGGAGGGAGAAAATATTATGAAAAACATTTTTAAGAAACTTTTGGCACTCGGACTTGCGTCAGTAATGACCATGTCCCTTGCAGCATGTGGCGAGACTGCCGATGCGGGAAACCAGTCAGCAGCCGGAGACGGTCAGGTATTCAAGGTAGGTATCTGCAACTATGTTGATGATGCTTCTCTTAACCAGATTGTAGAGAATATCGAGAACAGACTGGCAGAGCTCGGAACAGAGAACAATGTGACATTTGAGATCTCTTATGACAACTGTAATGCGGATGCAAATGTTCTCTCGCAGATCGTTGCAAACTTTATCGCAGACGATGTTGACCTCATGGTAGGTGTGGCTACACCTGTAGCAATGGTTATGCAGGGAGCAACAGAGGATAACCAGATCCCCGTTGTATTTGCAGCTGTATCAGATCCTCTCGGAGCAGGTCTCGTTGATTCATTTGAGGCACCCGGAGCAAATATCACAGGTACATCTGATTACCTTGATACAAATGCCATTATGAACCTTATATTTGCAGCAAATCCCGATGCGGAAAAGATCGGTCTCCTTTATGATATGGGCCAGGATGCTTCAACAGCAGCCATAGCTGATGCAAAGGCTTATCTTGAAGAAAAAGGCGTAGAGTATGTTGAGCGTACAGGTACCAATGTGGATGAAGTAATGCTCGCAGCCCAGGCTCTTGTTACAGACGGAGTTGATGCGGTATTCACACCTTCCGACAATACGATCATGCAGGCTGAGCTTGCAATTTATGAGACACTTGCTGAGGCAGGTATCCCTCATTATGCCGGAGCTGATTCATTCGCTCTTAACGGTGCATTTTTAGGATACGGTGTTGACTATGCAAACCTCGGTGTAGTAACTGCAGAAATGGTTTCCGATATCCTCGTAAACGGCAAGGATGTCAGCGCAGAGCCTGTCAGAACATTTGATAACGGTACAGCTACAGTTAATACAGAGATCTGCGAGCAGCTCGGATATGACTTTGATACTATCTCAGCTGCATTTGAGCCTTACTGCACAAAGATCGAGACAATCGTTACAGCTGAAGATTTTGAATAATCGTTAGGAATTAATTATGTCAAACTTGTTAGGTTTGTTACAGACAGCTCTGGAACTCGGACTCATCAGTTCACTTACTGTACTTGCCCTGTTCCTCAGCTACACAATGTTAAATGTATGTGACCTTTCCACCGACGGCTGCTTCACTTTGGGAGCAGTCGTCGGTGCTGTGGTTGCGATATCGGGTCACCCGTTTCTCTCGATACCTGCCGCAATGGCAGCGGGAGTGATATCGGGATTTATAGTGGCGATACTTCAGACCAAGATGGGCATAAACAGCCTCCTTGCCGGAATCATCGTCAATACAGGTCTCTACTCGATAAATATGGCTCTGATGGGAAATTCGTCCCAGCTTGCCATGAACAAGACGGAAACAGTTTTTTCAAAGATGAAGGTGCTCCTCGAAAGCTCTTTTCTCGGAAAGCAGTACAAGCTTATCGTGGCTTTACTGGCAGTGATTCTGGTCATCATTTTCCTGTCACTGTTTTTGAGGACAAAGCTTGGTCTGGCAATTAGAGCAACAGGTGATAATCCCGATATGGTAAAGTCATCGTCCATTAATCCGGTATTTACGACTATCGTCGGACTCTGCGTAGCCAATGCGTTTACGGCCCTCTCGGGATGTCTGCTCGCCCAGTCACAGAAATCGGTCAATATCGATATAGGTACAGCCATGGTCACTGTGGCCCTGGCGTCACTCCTTATCGGTAATGCTTTTGTGAGCAGAGGCAGTATTTGGCTCAGAGCTGTTGGTGTAGTTTTCGGATCATTTATTTTCAGGATGGTTTATACGATAGCACTCAGATTTAACATGCCGGCATCCATGCTGAAACTCGTATCATCCGTCATCGTAATAGTGGCAATCTCAGGTCCTTATATTAAAGAGCAGATTCCCATGATCAAGAGAAAACTGGGGAGGCGTGGATAATGTCAAAGATAATGCTTGATATAGATCATATTTCGAAAACATTCAATCCCGGGACAGTTAATGAGAAACTGGCCATGGACGACCTCTCGCTTTCGGTAAATGACGGAGATTTTATCTCTATAATAGGTGCAAACGGCGCAGGAAAATCAACACTGTTTAATGCCATATGCGGAACGTTTATTACGGATAAGGGTTCTATCGTCTTAGACGGTCAGGATATAACACTGATGGCTGAGCATAAGAGAGCCAAAGTCATAGGCAGACTCTTTCAGGATCCCATGAGAGGAAGTGCTCCCGGGATGAC
>CADBFE010000011.1 GCA_902793845.1 uncultured Lachnospiraceae bacterium
AAGAGATGCTATAAAGAGGCATTCTCGTTTGACAAGGCATTTGAGATTATAAGCAATGATTCAGGTACTCACTTTGATGCAAAGCTCGCCGAGGTATTTATGAAATGCCGACCTGAGCTTGAGGCTCTCTATGCAGGCTATGAAGAGTAAACAGGAGAATCAGCATGAAACTATTTAAGAATAAAACAGCGATAGCAGTAATGCTCGCAGTATTTATGATCGCTCTGACAGCGTGCGCAGGCGGATCATCAGACGGAGACAGCAGGGACAGAGGCAGCAGGGACAGTAAGGAATCAAAAGAGGAAAGACCAAATGCAACAGAAGGCATAGGCGAGCCGAGGGAGCTTTCAGAGGGTGATATCGCCCCTGATTTTACCGTGACACTCGTTAGCGGCGAGGAGTTTACCTTGTCCGATCATGATGATGAGGTTGTCCTCATCAATTTCTGGGCTACATGGTGTCCTCCCTGTGTAGGCGAGATGCCGGCTCTCCAGAAACTGTATAAGGACGGAGATGCGGTGATCATCGGTATCAACTGCGGTGAATCCAAATCTGATGTAAAAAACTTTATAAAAGATAACGGATATACATACAATATCGGATATGATACAGACTATACTGTCGGCACATATTATCCCACAGACGGTATACCTTATACCCTGATTGTCAACAAGGGTGTGATAGAGCGTATATTTGTCGGAGCATACGGTGCAGAAGTCATGTACGATGAGTACAGCCATGCCATAGAGGAGTGCCTTGACTGATGAGAAAGCTTGTCGCAAAGATAATCATGCTCATAATAGCAGCAGCATTACTGACCGTCGGTTTAAAGACCGGCGGTTTTAAAGATGTAAAAAACAGGGCAGCAATGGTCTGCTTTGAATGTATAGGTATCGGCTGATGAAGATATCATATAAGAGAAGGTGTATCCAGGTAACAGCCGCAGTTCTTTATAACTGTAATTTTAAGGGCTTTGCGGATGGCCATATATACAGAGGTGACAGCAAAGGTGTATGTGTACCCGGATTAAACTGCTACTCATGTCCCGGAGCTGTAGGTGCCTGCCCGTTAGGATCGCTTCAGGGAGGACTCCTCTCAGCCGGAAACAGGATACCCTACTATGTACTTGGCACAATTCTGTTGTTTGGTCTGATGCTCGGCAGATTTATATGCGGATTCTTATGTCCTTTCGGACTGGTTCAGGACCTGCTCTCAAAGATTCCCGTGAAAAAGATAAAGAAAAATAAAGTAACGAGAGTGTTGTCATATCTAAAATATGCGATACTCGCGGTTTTTGTGATATTTATCCCCCTTGCATTTAAGTATCCCGGGTTTTGCAAATTGATCTGCCCGGCAGGTACTTTAGAGGGCGGTATACCGTTATTAATAAAAAACGAGTCCCTCCGTTCCATGATCGGATTTCTCTTTTCATGGAAATGCGGAGTACTCGTAATTATCCTGGTTATGTGTACATTCTGCCACAGGGCATTTTGCAGATTTTTATGTCCCCTCGGAGCGCTTTATTCCCTGTTCAATCCCATATCCGTATATGGGATCAGGGTCGATGAGTCAAAATGCATAGGGTGCGGTAAATGCGTCCGTGAGTGCAAAATGGATGTCAAAAAAGTATGTGACAGAGAGTGCATTCAGTGCGGCAAGTGTGTGGAAGGCTGTCCCAAGCAGGCCATTAAGTATGGCTTACATAAGTGATGCCACACATGCAGCAACCTTTTCCATTTTTTCAGTAGGCTCAAATCTGGCTACTACATTTCCTTCACGGTCGATCACAAATTTTGTAAAGTTCCACTTGATGTCCGGATTGTTCTTGTAATTCTTGTCAATCTTTGAGAGCATGACTCCCATGGCAAGAGCGGCGGGACCCTTTCCAAATCCCTCAAAACCTTTCTCACTCTTAAGATATTTAAATAAAGGAGCGGCATTTTCACCGTTTACATCAGTTTTCTTCATCTGAGGGAACTGAGTATTGTATTTAAGAGAGCAGAATTCATGGATCTCATCATCAGTGCCGGGTGTCTGGCCTGCAAACTGGTTGCAGGGTACATCGATGACCTCAAAACCTGCCTCGTGATATTTTTCATAAATAGCCTCGATATCCTTGTAATGGGGAGTGAAGCCGCATCCTGTAGCTGTATTGACTACAAGCACTACCTTGCCCCTGTATTTCTCCATGGAGATGATCTCTCCGTCCGGTGCTACTACTGTCTGATCATAAAATCCCATGTGTTTGTCCTCCTGTTTTTTTAGGTATATATTTTCAGTTTCTCATTAAAACCCGTGAATATGCGTTTTCTTTAAGTTTGAATAAATTATATTGCGTAAAATATAAACTGTCAAGATTTTTTTGAAAATTTTGGTATATTTTTATGATAAGCCTTGTATATCAGTAGGTATTCTTTTTTGGTAAAATATTGTCTGTGGGGCGCATTTTGAGGTTCTTAATATATGTAATAAATCATATATTTTGATTTTTTTAAACTGTGCAACACTTTTGCAACACATGGGGGAATATAATGTGGACCATAGTGAGAGAGTAATAAAAAACTCCCGATCAGCAAAAGCAAACATTATAAAATTTTAAAGGTATAAATGAAAGGAGAATTAGTTATGCCACCTAAGAAGAATGCAATCGAAGTACAAATCCCTGATGTAAAAATCCCGGAAGTAAAAATTAACATCGACTCAAAAGTTAAGAAGTTAGAAAATGGTTACGCTGTTAAGCATGAGGTTCAGCAGGTGCTCAAATATAATAATATGTATCAGCGACTTAATAATGCGTACAGATTAATCAATTATGATACAGGGCATTTTCTTTTTGACTGGCAATCTGATGAGAGAAAGCAGATTAACCAGCTTCTCACTGACTGCCTTAAACTACTTGATGAATTTTACAAAGGTAAGACAAAGGGAGAAGTTGTTGTAATGGACAGGGATCAGTTCACTGTCGGTGCTCCTAAGATTAAAACTGTTTTTGCAACGATAAATGAAAAACTGGATGAAGTCATTAATGCATATGACAAGCATCTTAAGGATAAAGATAAGGAATATGCTAAGGCTGGTAATTATCTTTCATTAAAGCCTAATGAAAATTATATTTATCGTCATATAGCAGTTGATGCACTTAAAGAAATCTCACAGATTTGTAAAGTATCATCACAGGATAATTCAATTGCTCTGATTGAAAACGGAATGAAAAACGGTATGATTCAACAGGTTTCTGTGGATGATATATTTACCGGAAGACAAAACGCAATTAGACAGGCTGCCGGACTCAGTTTGAGAACGGTACGTACAAATGGTATTGTAGGTAAAATTCCTGCACTTATAGGATTTTTAAAGACGTATTCTGAAATTGGAAACGCAGCAGCAGATGTTATGTATAAGAGATTAAAGGATATTGATCTGTCACCTTATTATACCATGAAGAACGGTAAATATCCTACTCTTACACAGGAAGATATTACAAAGTTGATGGAGATAAAGACAACTATCAAAGACTGTGTAAGAGGATTTCTTGATAAAGTAAGTCAGACAAATAATGAGACTATTGATTATCTGCTTGTTCCGGAAACGGCTGGTCTTGATGGAGAGTTTAGCGAGACAGCTGTTAGTTATCGTGAAAATTTACAGAATATAGTAAAAGATCTCGATGGCGTTGCAGATGAAATGGAGACAAATTTACTTAAGGTTCAGAGTCATCCTGAAGTATACACACTTCCGATAGTATTTAAGGATAAGTTTAGAGATGTATTTCTTGGGGATACCAGCCTCTTTACACTTGTAAAAAATCTATCTGAATTTAAAAATACTTTCAATGTAGCAGACAGTAATAAGAATATTGATAATACGAAGGCAGCAACGGCGTACCAGAATATCGAAAGGGCGATATCAGTTTTCTCTGATTATATTAATAGTCTCTATGAGGTTGGACCTGATGGATATTATATTTCATTCCCTTCGACTTATATTAAAGTATTTCAGGCTCAAATTGAAAAAGTAGAAAAAGCGATTCAGGATAACGAAAAGACATATATGGAGAATATTTCTCCCTTAAAGGAGAAAGAAGCCTCAAAGTATTTTTCTACAATAAAGAAAATAGTAAATGATTATAAGGTAGCAGCTGAAAAAGCTGAGAAAGAGACTGCAGGTTTAGTAGATGGCTCATTTGATAAGGAGAACGTAATCTTTGAAACATATATTGATCCCAATCCTGAGGTTAGGAAGTTGCTTGGTGAGGTACGTGAGAAACGTATAAATACAGCATATGAAGAACAGGAACGTCAGATACTTTCACAGAGAGATGAGAGATATCTTGATGCATGTGCGGTACTTGATCAGAGATATACACTTTTCATCCAAAACCGTTATTTTGCAAAACCTGCAAATCGTGAAGCGTATATAGATGCTATTGGTGCATTTAATGATGTTGTAAATAAAGTAAGAGCTCTTTATGCAAGAGATAATTATGGCGGATATACTCATTATGCTGATGAAACAGAAAAGCTTGCACTCAGAGATTCAATGATTAAAGCCCGGGAAGTATTGGCTAAGACAATAAAGAAAAGCGGTATTCCTGATTCAATTAAGCAGAATCTTACAGCCGTTAACGAGATACTTGAAAAGCATGTCGAAGTCCTTAATAAAACATGCATCTCAGGTAAGTTTAATATTGCCCAGCTGCTTGATGCAGGAAAATTTGGATTCCCGCCCATTGAAAAGGCAGTTCAGAATGCAATGGGAGTTGATCGTTATGATTGGAATAATACAAAACAGGTTAACGATCAGCAGTCTGTAAGTTACGAGGATTACAGAAATCCTTTCCTTAAGATTAAAGAGGATCTTGAAATTTTCCGTATTGCTGCAGATAATCCTCAGAATAAGTATACTGATCAGGAAAAAACGTGGCTGGCAACTATCAGAAAGTACATAGACGACAACTTTGATCAGAAATTTATCGATGAGTATTACAAGCCGATACCTGTTGAGGATAAGAAATTAGGTACGGATGCATTCCACTATAAGCTTATGACCAAAGAGGAGCAGGATAAGCTCCGTGAAAAGTTCCATGGATTAAAGGATCTGATTCAGAATATCGGAGGTACGGATGCATTCCAGAATACTGAAAACAAGACTATCAGTGCCCTTTTATGCGGAGTTGCTACATTTGCCAATGTAACTACACATCGTCTAGATACATTCCATTGGGATCTTGATGTACCGGTTTATACTATTCAGGAGGCTATATCAGGTCAGGCTGATACACATGTTTATAATTTCAGAAATGAGATAACCAGATTTACAAGACTTCATCAGGATCCGACTCTTGCAAACAAACTTCATGACGCAGGTATTCTCCTGACTGATGAAGAGAAGTTTGAGCAGAAAGCCGATGAAAAGACCGGCGAAATGAAGACCGTCCGTAAGATGGAAAAAGAAGGCTTCTCATTACTTACTACAATAATGACTCTTGGACAGTATGAGAGAAAGCAGTGGCCTGTTTTTGACTATAATGATTTAACAGCCCTTCTCGAAAAGGTTAAAGTATTTGAGGAAAAATACTTCAGATGTCAGGAGAATGGTGACTATCTTGATCTTCCCAGAAACTTTGAAGAAATCGGTGATGAAGGATTCGAGGGACAGATTAGAACATATGAGCAGATGAAGTGGGCATATACCCAGATTCAGTACAATGCAGCTCTTATGTTAACTAAGGCTACGAAGTATAATGAGAAGAATTCTAAGAATCCGTTACCACAGGCGTATATTGACGGACTTAATTCCATTTTCCAGAAAGGACTCAGAATACAGACACTGCTTGCACAGGCTGATGCTCATCGTACAAGACCGGATATGGTAAATGCCATTGAGTTAATGCATTCAGATCCTAAAAAGAGAGAGAATTTGTGGATTATCAGACAGAATAAGATTTTCCACAGACATCGTCAGCGCCAGGGACAAATTGGCGGATACAGAAATCTTCAGCATTTTGAGTACAAGTGGGATTCGGAATTGACTTACAATGGTCGTTTCTATGACGAGACTCCTCAGATAACAAAAGGTGACCAGCTGAACCAGTACCTTGACGGTCTTCTTAATAAGTATGGAGCAAATGCAACAGAAGAGCAGAAGACTTTTGTAAAAGCTCTTATTGAAGCTGTAAAAAATGACCCGGACAAGGCGTCAGAGCATATGCCTACAATTGATGAGCTTGCTAACAACGATAAGGTTGCTGATGGATCTATTCTTGCAGATGTAGTTAAAAATCTCGGACTTGGCGATCATAAATGGTGGGAAGATGCGAATGAACAATATATCGTAAGGAATATTGTTGCAGAAATGTCTAACATCGGAATCAGCCATGTAGATGCAAAAGAGAGAGCAAAGTGTGGTGCAAAGTTTGGAGAGAATCTCGTACATCATTATTTTGCACTTTCAAATATATCAGAGGCACTTGAATTCGATAATAATGGTCTTTACCCTTATGAGCGACTCATTTCGAAAGTTAAAGAAGAGGAATTGATAGTACCGGGAGAAACCGGAAAGACGTATAAGGGTATTTTGGTAGAGGCAACTCCTTCTACACTTGGATATAGTGCAACGTGGAATGAGGAGACAAAGAAGTGGGATAAGAAAGGCGTAAAAGTTATCTCCGGAAAAGATATCCTTCATAGTACCAACACAGAATTAACATCGATAGACTGCTTTAATAATGCAAACTTTATAGAGTCTTTGGCTAATCTCCAGGCTTTATGCTACCTTACAAACTCTCCTATGCCGAAAATTGAGGATCTCAAGTTTGCTATGGAAACGGATCAGCAAGGCAAAATGAGAGCAAAGCTGATGAGTTATATGCCTGAAACTTCATTTGTTGATGGTGATTTTGAGGGAAAAGTAAAACTTGAAGATATAGGTGTTTTGCCTCATAATTTTGCTCGTAAAATCAAGAATCTTACCGGAGAACTGAAAAAGGAAAAACAGAAAGAAAATCTTGAAAAGTTTGCAAATTCAATGTTAGACAAGGTACCCGGTCTTTCTGACGAAGCAAAGGCAAGAATGAAGAATATTATCATTCAGAATGCCGGAGAATTAAGCAAAACTCTCAATGATCCTAAGAAGTATAAGAGCGGAGCACTTGTTGGGCGTGCAGGCAGTAAGCAAATATTCAAAAATGGTATTCGTGACAAAAAGATACTTGTTACAACAGACTTCGCACATCTGAAAATTGATAAGTTATCACTTAAGTCGTCTATTATTGACACCGGTGTAGGTGGAGCAGAGAACGAGAACAGAAAGAATATCTTTACTCAGTTTGCTGAGATACCTGAACAGGTTTATGCCAATATTAATAAAAAGATTGCAGGTGATGAGAATAAAGCAGATGCTTACGTTCAGCGTTTTGTCAATGGCGTAATGAGACAGGTTCAGTCACTGAATCTTGAAGCAACTCTTGCAGATATCGATGACAAGAAAGATGAGTACTGGTTCCATAAAGATTCTGAGTATTACACGAATATGCATGATTCACTTCACAAGCTTCGTAAATTCGAGGAAACCGGTATATTGGAGTATACTGATGATGAGGGAAATCTGAAAAAGGTGAACTTTAAATCAATGAACCTTATAAACGGTGAATTAGATGCAAATATTATCAACCATTTAACTAATTATATCGATTCAGCAAAGGGATTTGTACAGGAATATATCACAGCACGTAAGGGTAAATTTTTCGGACCTATACATGACATGGGCGCTCGCCGTTTGAATGCTGCTAAGGAACTTAATGAGAAACTGGATAGCGTGCTTACTGTTATGTCATCGCTCAAGACTAAGAATCCCAGGGTTCCGGCTCTTGATGATGAGCCTCAGGTAATTGGGGAAGCAGAGAAGAAGTTTGATGATCTTCCTATATTCCCTAAGACTGAAGCGCCTCAGGTTCAGAATGCTGAAAAAGAGAAAATAAACGTTGACGAGCTTGATGATGAGGAAGACGAGAAGGAAGAAGAAAAGGAAGAAAAGAAAGCAAAGAAAGATAAGAAGAAGACCAATACTAAGAAGGTTAAGAAAAACAAGGAAGAAGACGAGGACGAAAAGGAAGACGAGAAGGAAGACAAGAAGAAGTCCAAGGGCAAGGGTGGCAAGAATAAGTAATTCTCCCTGAATTTAATCCAAAATTTTTCTAAGGTGGCAAAACAATATAACCCTCATTCGTGTGAGAAACTCATACGGATGAGGGTTATTTTGTACTTTATGGCGGCGCATAATTATGATACAACTATGACATAAATATAATTGAATTATGAGATTTATAGTCCCACGGATGAACATAGTCCGTGGGTTTTTATTTTGATTACAATTATGATATAATACATAGTGGTTTAGTATGTAAAAATGATGGCTGAGGTGAAGGGCAGTGCATCATTTTAACTGATGAAAATCAGTAAAAATTAAATTCCCGATATCATGTTGACGCGGGAACGTCACCGAGATATGATAACAAGGTTACTCAAAAAAGAGTGATGCATACAGGGTAACCGAAAACGGGATTAAACGATATTTAATAAATATCAGGGGTAGGTTTTTATGAAAAAGAAAGTTGCAATCATTGCATCGGTTATCGTAGTAGCAATCGCTGTCATTGCCATATTGGTCTTTAAGGTAGCATCGAAAGATGACACATACAGACTTCTTAAGGTATTTGAATTTGAGGGCGAAGGAAATGTTATGAGAGGGTCGATAGGAGATATCGAGCCCTATGAAAATATGGTACTTGAATCAGGAGATGAGATATCCCTTGTATCAGGTAAATTCACGATCAGGGCCGACGAAGATAAGTATATTTATCTTGAGGACGGCACCACACTCTATCTGAACGCATCAGGTGATGCGGAGAATTCCAAGACAACCATCCAGCTCATCGATGGTGCCATCACAAACGAAATCCAGAACAAATTATCATTAGACTCATCATATGAGGTTAATACGCCTAACTCAACGATGTCCGTCAGAGGTACAATCTTCCGCGTATGTGTATATGAAGAAAACGGTATCAAGTATACAAAGGTATGTGTATTTGACGGAGGTGTAGATACAGCCCTTGTATTTAAAGACTCTTCCGGTATAGGACATGAGGTCAGAGTAGAAAAGGGTAAAGAGGTAATCATCTTTGAGGATGATACTACAGTTGATTATGTGGCAGAGCCTACGGATATTGATTACGAAGGTCTCCCTACAGATGTACTTGAGACACTCCTTGAACTCATCGACGAAGGCAGGGATATCGATGCATCGAGGGAACTCATCGAGGAGATCCTCAATAAGGAATATACAGTTACATTTACATACAACGGCAATGTATTTGGTACACAGACCATCAAGAGAGGCGATTACGCCGTAGTTCCTACACTTCAGCCTGCACCTACAGGCAACTGGGCATTTGATTTCGATACACGTATCGAGAAAGACACCGAGATTGAGTGGAATTAATCATTAAACGAAGGAGGGAGATACTATGAAGATGAAAATCAATATTAAAAAATTCATAGCAAGAGTGCTTATAGCAGTCATGGTTATAAGCATGACGCCTTCGTTTGGGGTTGAGGTGAAAGCTGCAACTGCTTCTGATTTTGTAACCACACAAGTCACAGATGGAATTTTGTACGTTACCATTTCCGGTTCAGTAACCGCCAATCTGAATGCTAGTGGCGTTTATATTGTAGATGTTGGATCGGTGGCTGTCGATTGGCGTAGTTATGATGATAATCTTGTTATATCTGCATCCGGCGGTGCTGTCGTTAAACAAAACTCTTATATGAAAGCAAAAACCGTCAATATTGAACATGGCAGTACTTTTTGGACTCAGGGACTTTTTCAATCACAATCTATTATAAACAATGGTACATTTGAATCATCCGGTTCTTATAATCCATTTTCGAGCTTAACAAACAATGGAACATTTATAGGTCAGGGAATTACTCTTGACACTTCAAATATAACTGCCGGGTCGGGTGCAATATGGCAATTATCTAATACATTAACCGTATCAAATGGAACCGGCTGGGGACGAATTGAAGTTAATGACAATACTGCCATTACAGTTGCATCCGGGGCTTCCGCAAATATATATATCGGTAGTGGTACATCGCCTGTCACTGTTACAGGTCCTGTATCAAACGTACCTGCTCAGGAACTTGTTCCGGCAGGGGCGGAGTTTTATATGGATCTGCTCGATTATACGACCTTTTATACAGGAATAGCCTATGATATGTCAGAGTATGTGCATTATTTAGGGAGTTACTATTCCATAGATAATGTTATGTTCAGATACAGGAATACTTCGGGAGAAATCCTTGACAGTCAGCCAATGACTCCCGGTTTTTATGATGTACAGGCATATTTTAATGATTTTTATAAGACTGAATCCTGGAGCGCATTTAGTATTACAGATTATCCGACGGCAGAATTGGACCTTTCGTACGAAGGGATTAATAATGAAAGATATGTAAAAGATAATCTTGTAAAGATAATTCCTCCAGACGGATGGGGCATATTCTTTTCTGCAAATGGGACAACTGATTATACCGGTGCATCATCATTTGTATCATATGTATCATTTGATGAATCATATTGGAGTAGCAATAATTATCTGGCTAACTCATTCTGTCGTTTAGTGAAAACTTCAGGAGCAAATTCCGGAGCGATATCTGCCAAAATCTTTTTGCCTGATCTTGCCAATCTTGTATGGGATTCTGATAGTCCGGAAGTAAGTAGTTTTATTGCTGATGGAAAAGAAATAGATTTTGTTAATAACATGTCAATCTCTGCCAACAGCGTGACAATAAAAGTTTCGGATTATTATCTTGAAAAAATAGTACTTGCAAATGAAAATGTGATTCTGCCGACGCCGGAGGGGGATTCGAAAGTTGCCTCGGTATCAGTTAACGGAACAAACGGAGAAAGAAAGGTATGCTCATTTACTGCAACGGACCTGGCCGGAAATGAGACAACTGTTTCGTTCACGCTGGTAAGTTTTTTGTCTACTGATGGACTTAAACTCACACTTTCAGGAATTACCAATGAAAAATACGTAAAAGATACCGTGACAGTAAATGCTCCCGAAGGGTATGAAATAATATCAAATATCGGTTCGGGAAATAAATATGCATCGTCGATAGATTTCAAAAAAAGCGATCTTTATGACGGTAACGGGAAATTTAAGAGCGGGCTGACATTTACGTTTAAGAGAAAAAGTGATGGAGCAGTCTCAAAACCTGTGGCATGGGACAAGGTAGCAGGTCAGCTTGATGATGTGATTTTTGATGATAAAGACCCTGTGATATACGGATTGGTTTTAGCTGATGGTAAAGGCGTGTCCTTTAAGTCAGGATGTACTATTGACGCGTATGAAGTATCATTGACAGTATCTGATGAATATCTTGAAAAGGTAATCATCGGAAAAGAAACCATTGACAGAAAAAACGGTGTAAAGCAGGTTGGGACAGATTACAGAGCAAATCTGGTATTTACTGTTTTGCCCGGCGAAACAAAAGAAATAAAGTTTACTGCATATGATTTATCAGGCAGAGCAACCGAATATTTTTTTACATTAAAGGGACCCAAGCTTGTTCCCAGCTTAGAGGTAAAACTGGCAGATCAGTTTGCTGGCATGGAATATGCACCGGAGATTACTACAGATTCTGATGGTGCAAAAGGTGTTAAATATTATTACGCAGAAAATTTAAAGACATCAGTATCGGCCAATGATTTTTCGGAGACCGTACCTACCATGCCCGGTAACTATGTGGTAAAAGCTGTGATACCTGAGACAAATAAATATCTGTCATACTCAGCTTATGCAGAATTTTCTATTGTATACCTGCCGGCACCGGAGAATCCGTATACACTTGAGGGTGAGACAGGTGACAATGATTATTACACATCTGATGTAACCATCACTCCACCGACTGGATATACAATTTGTGCAAGCCTTACGGGTACGTATACAAAGACTCTCACATACTCGGCAGCACTTACTAATATTTACTTAAAGCAGACATCAACAGGAGCTCTGACTGGACCTGTAGCATTTAATGAGTCTCTTAAGGTTGATACAAAAGCTCCTGCAATTACAGACTTTGCAAAGAATGAAGCAGGAAATTCTGTAGACCTTTATAAGGTTGTATTTGCCGATAAAGTAAAGTTTTCAATAGAGGATGAGCATCTTGCGTCTGTTACCGTAAACGGTAATCCGGTAAATGTAAATAACGGTAAGGCAGATATCGTCCTTGAGACAACGGGGCATATGTACTACACCATCGTAGCAAAAGATGAGGCGGGAAATGTTTACTCTGTAAAGGTTGAGATGAAGGCAATCTGGATGGTAGACGGAGTCGTACCTGTCGGTGTCCTCATTACCCTTGAACCGGGAGTGCCCGGTCACCTTGAGGCAGGTCAGACATATATGGTAGAAGGCGAAGATATGATATATTACGGTGGAATGGATGTATACGTATCCGAAGAAAAGGCGGTAACGATTGTAAGTGCAGAGCAGTAAACACTCTAAAGACGAAGGAATGATTATATGAGAATAACAAAAGATGCTAAAAGGTTCATAGCGAAGATTCTTGTGGCAGTGCTGATAATCAGCATGATGCCTTCGTTTGGAGTGGAAGTGAAGGCAGATGATGAAGTTATGGAGCTTAATTATTCGGGAACTATAGAAAGCGATGGTTCAGGTGGATATGTATATGTTTATACAGACGATGAAACAGGAGAAGAGAATAGTGTTGCTATAACTGCGACAAAACTACAAACAAATGCATACATTGATATCAATTGCGATATTTCATTAGACGAGCTAAGAGTAAATTATGGTTCGTTGACAGTTAATTCGGGTAAAAATGTTACAGTTGGGACAATGTATTATTCTTTTGATGTGAATAACAATGGAACAATAACTGTTACAAATCAGCTAAGTAGCAGCGCTATATCATCGATTTCATTTGATAATAATGGAACACTAATAGTACCAAACCTTGATTCGGATAACGTGTATTCTTTTACTAATAATGGGACTGTTCAGGCAAATAGTGTTCACCTTAGTCCAGCCTGGAGACCGGATTATTCAAGTACATGCAAATGGGTAGTATCTTCTTCGTTTAGTGTTGAAGGAAATAATACATTGGTTGGTATTGTAGAAGCTCAAAGAAACACGTTAATATCCATTGATGGTGGAAGTCTTATATTAAGACTAAGTGGTTACCCAGATAAGGAAATTATTGGAGAGAATGAAGGAACAGCAGAGGAATTGGTTTCGGGAACGTTTGAACCGACGGGGCTTACTCTAACTGCATCAGGTGTGAACTATGTTAATGGAAAATATTATGCAAAAGATATAATAACTATAAGTGCTCCAACAGGATATTCTTGGTTATATGATGGCACCTACAGCAATTCTTTTAACTTCACTTCAGGAGATACTAATATTCCGACACCTAAACCGATAAGTGGAGATTTTAGATTTAAAAACGGTGACGGGGCAATTACAGAATTAATAGATGTCAGTGATTATTTAATTCCGGACGATTTGTTTAGAGATGAGGGAACAGAATTTTATTCAAACATTGAGTATGATGATGAAAATCCGTCTGTTTTAAGTATGCGAGTAGGATCAGGTTCTGATGCCACAACAGTGGCATTTGAAAATGGTATGGAAATTACTGAAAATTCTGCGACGCTCATTGTAAGAGATCCCAATTTATATAATGTAGTTGTAAGCGATGGCAGAACATATACATGGGATAGTACAACATATCCTATTGGTGAAGACGGTGATTACAAGATTGCAGAAATAACTTTTTCGACCACAGCCGGAACAGAAAAAGAGTTTTCTGTAACAGCCCAGGATTGCTCATTAAATAAATTGGTAATTTCTTTCAAAATTGGAAAAGAGGAATTCATCTCTTCCGACGGTCTTAAGTGTACCCTCTCAGGTCTTGTGAATGAGAAGTATACAAAAGACAAAGTCACGGTCAAGGCCCCGGATGGTTATGAGATCATGCCAAGCTACGGCACAGGAGATAAATTTGTCGAGTCGTTTGATTATAAGAGGAGCGACCTGTACGGATCTGACGGTAAGTTTAAATCAGGCCTGACATTTACATTTAAGAGAAAGAGTGACGGTGCTGTTACAAAGCCTGTTGCGTGGGATAAGTGTTGCGACTTTTTGGACGATGTCGTATTTGATGAAATCGACCCTGTAATATCAACAGTTACTGCAGATAACAAGACGATTACATTTAAGACAGGCGATGTGATCGAGGCTGCATCAGTCACCTTTACCGTGACTGATGTAAATCTTGAAAAGATCGTAGTGGACAAGACTGTTACCGACAGGACAAACGGCGTCAAGAAGGACGGCAATTTGTATAAAGGCACTGTGACATTTAAAGTAGCTGCGGGAGAGAGCAAAAGCTACAAGTTTACTGCTTACGATATGGCAGGCAGAGCTGTGGAATACACATTTACGTTGAAGTATCCGAGGCAGGTACCTGAGCTCACGGTAACTCTTTCAGATCAGTTTGCAGGCGTAGCATATACACCTACAATCACCACAGTATCTGACGGAGCAAAGGACGTTAAGTATTACTACGCAGAAAATTTAAAGGCATCAGTATCGGCCAATGAGTTTTCGGAGACCTTGCCTACCATGCCGGGTAAGTACGTGGTAAAGGCAGTGATACCTGAGACAAATAAATATCTGGCAGCGACAGCTTATGCAGAATTCTCTATCGCATATCTGCCGACTCCGGAGAATCCGTATACACTTGATGGTGAGACAGGTGACAATGATTATTACACATCGGATGTAATCATCACTCCACCGACAGGATATACAATCTGCGCGTCGCTTACGGGGAAATACACGAATACGCTGACATACTCGGCAGCACTTACTAATATTTACCTGAAGCAGACTTCGACAGGTGCTTTAACGGGACCGATTGCTTTTAATGAGACACTTAAAATAGATAAGACAGCCCCTGCATTATCGACTGCAGCCAAGAACCAGGCAGGCAATGTCGTTGATTTATCAAAGCTGATTTATGCGGATAAGGTTACATTCACTATTTCAGATGAACATCTCTCAAAGGTTACTATAAACGGTGAAGAGGTTTCGTTTACAGATGGAAAGGTAACAGTAAGCCTTATCTGTAATGGTCATAAATATTTCAATATCGTCGCAGTGGATGAAGCGGGCAATGAGTACTCATTCAGAGTGGAGATGAAGGCAACATGGCTCCAGAGCGGTATAGTACCTGTAGGTATACTCATCAGTCTCGTGCCCGGAGAGGGCGTCGCTCTTGAACCCGGCGAGTTTATCATCGAGGACAGTGACGATACTACTGTATATAACGGAGGCATGGAAGTGTACGTTTCTGAGGAAACGGAGCTCACACTTATCAAGGTAAATTAATGAAAAAGAAGATATTTCCATTTTTAGAGGCATTTGTTGCAGGTTTCCTTGTGTTTTTCCTCACAGCATTTAATCTGCTCGGAACCCTTGATTATATAGCAAAGGACAGCCTCTATCAGATACCCAGGGGTATAGACAGCAAAATCAAGATAATAGGTATAGATGAAAAAACCATGGCCGAGTATGGTGCTATCCAGACATGGTCAAGGAGCATCTATGCAGACCTCCTCGATAAATTAAATGAAAATGATATCGGCGGCCCCCAGATAGTCGCATTCGATATTCAGTTTACCGGAGAAATCGATGATGGTGACAAAATATTTTCTGACAAAATCGCAGAGTACGGCAATGTAGTCCTGGTTAACCATCTCCTCTACGGCAAGAAGCTCGAGCTTATAAACGGTGTTTACTCATATCCTGTTGTGGATATCGAGCAGCCCCTGGATATGTTTTCAAAATCCGCCGTCATGGGATACAGCAATGTCTCCCTTGACAGTGACGGTACTGTGAGACGTATCATCCCTTTTGAGGTATTTAACGGCGAACCTCTCCATATGTTTTCTGAGGTTATCTATAATGAATACTGCAGATTAAACGGCATTACACCAAACGAAGTACCGGTTGACAGGTTTGGCAGGACCATCATCAACTACTCGGGACGCCCGGGAGATTACGAATATGTATCCATGGCGGATGTCCTGAATGGCAATATTGATTCGAGAGCATTTACAGACAGCATTATCCTCGTCGGTGCATATGCTCCCGGCATGCAGGATAATTTCAGTGTACCAGGTGGCGGCAGCCAGCAGATGTACGGAGTGGAGGTCCATGCCAATATCCTCCAGGCTTACATCCAGGGCAGATTTGCTATAAACGGTAATTCCGTTATATTCGGACTGATAACGGGTCTTATCGCCTGTGTGCTCCATGTTTTATTCAGGAAATTAAAGATCAGGTATTCTTTCCCGGTACTCATCGTATCGATTGTGGCGGAAGCGTTTGCCCTGATAAAGATAAACAACAGCGGATATTCATACAGCATCATTTATTTTCCGCTGGTACTGGTGCTCTCATACATCTACTGCATCGGTATAGGATATATACTTGAGAGAGCCAAGAAAAAGAAGGTGCTCAAGGCTTTTCAGAAATATGTTGCTCCCGAGATCGTGGAGGAGCTCTCCAAGTCAGGGGAGTTTAATATCAAGGTCGGAGGTGAGAACAGGGATATCGCAGCGCTCTTTGTGGATATCAGAGGATTTACGACTATGTCGGAGATCCTGACGCCGGAGCAGGTAGTTGATATCCTGAATGAATATCTGACACTGACCACAGAGGCTATATTTAAAAATCACGGTACCCTCGATAAGTTTGTCGGTGACTGTACCATGGCTGTGTTTAACTCTCCTTTTGATCTGCCCGATTATGAATTTAAGGCTGTCCAGACAGCCCTCGATATAGTAAACGGCGGTGAGGCCCTCCGCAAAAAGCTTATGGAGAAATACGGCCGCACCATAGGATACGGCGTGGGAGTAAATGTGGGCCCGGCGGTCGTCGGCAATATCGGATGCGATTTCCGTATGGACTTTACGGCCATAGGTGATACAGTAAATACAGCGGCCAGGCTCGAGGCTAATGCCAAGGCGGGTCAGGTACTCATAAGTGACGCCCTCTATGAGAGATTAAAGGGCAGGATAAATGTAAACGAGATAGGCCAGATACCCCTTAAGGGTAAGAGCAACGGCGTAGTAGTATATGAGGTACTTTCGGTAAATGCTTAAATTTTTAGGACGCGGTTCGGGATTTTCCGACTACAACACCTCTGCATTTTTCGTCAGAGGCAACAATATCATAATGATCGACTGTTCGCTGACGTCATTTATACGTCTCAAAAGTCTTGGCTTTGAGAAAGTGGCGATGGGCAAAAACGTTTTTGACGTAACCGTATTGGTGACCCACACCCACAGCGATCACATATCGGGTATACCGATGCTGCTCCATTACTGCTATTACGTAAAGCATATCGGAGTGACCATCATAGCTCCGTCAGAGGAGGTAAAAGCAGACCTTAAATATTACTTTGACAGGCTCGATGGATGTGATGAGGAGGAGTACACACTGATCACGGCAGATGAGTACAGGCAGAGTGATACCTACGACAGTCTGTGGCTCCTCGATGTGATAAAGACATCCCATACGCCCCAGCTTGAGGGCAAGTGCTTTGGATACAGGCTTTTTGTGGATGACCGTATGATCGTCTACACCGGAGACTCCAACAATATAGGGGATTTTATCCCGTATCTGGAGGACGGTATGGAGCTCTACTGTGAATGTTCGTCATATGAGTCGGGCGTTCATATAAACATTAAGAAATTGCTTGAATATAAAGCATTTTTCAAGGATAATAATATAAAGGTTTACCTCATGCATCTTGATGATGAGGAGGCCATCAGAGAGGTTGCTGAGCCTGCAGGATACAAGCTGGCACTTCTCTGGAGGGACAGGGATATTACGAAAGCACTCGGAGGTTTTATGACAGACGAAAAGAAGATGTTAGACGATTTATTTGACGTAAGCGACAAGCTCTACGGCAATATGTGTCTCCATAAGGAGAACAATCATGCAGAGGTATTTAAGTATCTGACAGAGATGGGACGTATCATGACTGATGCGGACAGAGCTTCATTCTGGAAATGGGAGAAGAGGAAAAAGCAGATATGGACAACCTCGGCAACAGGCGTTGACAAGATCATCATCCCTGATGATACGGGACTGGTGGGCAAGGCTCTCCACGAGGGCAGGGTCATCGTCACAAACGATCCGTACAACAATCCTGACTTTAACGCAGAGGTGGATAAGCAGACCGGATATGTGACCAAGTCAATCCTCGTACTGCCTGTATGCGACGTAAACGGTCAGTATATCGGAGCATTCCAGATCATCAATAAAAACGGTGACAAGGGATTTGATGAGAAAGAGGACGCAAGACGCCTCTCCATGGCAGCCCTTATATGCGGACTCGCCCTTGAGTCAGAGTCATTCCTTGAGGAGTCTCATCATGACAGACTGACCAAGCTCAAAAACCGTATGGGATTTTATCATGACTTCTCAAAGAAGTATAATGCATGCCTCCAGGAAGACAGACCCTTAAGTATGTTTATTTCTGATATTGATAAGTTCAAGAGAGTAAACGATACATACGGTCACAACGCAGGTGATGATGTGCTCGCATTTACAGCCAATCTCATCGAGAGTTTTGTGCCTGAAGACGGCGGCCTCTACAGATGGGGCGGCGAGGAGTTTATCATGCTCATGCCAGATACAGACCTTAAGGGCGCTGCCGAGATGGCTGAAAAAGTCAGGGCAAAGCTTCAGGATACACCCTGCAATGCCCAGGGCAATATCCTCAACCTGACCATGAGCTTCGGATGTCATCAGTTTGACAAGGAACTCTCAATCGAGGACAACGTAAGCAAGGCTGACGAGTATCTCTATACAGCAAAAGAAACTGGACGTAACAAAGTCGTATTCTAGATTTCAGTGCATTTAACGGCACCGGTTAAGTCGATGATTTAATCGGTGCTTATTTTATATATTATCCTTAAAATGTAATAAATATGGTAAAATATAATAGGTATAATAAGAGGGATTTACTGACAGGAGAAAGTCTGCATGTTTATAAATAAAATGAATCAGCTGTTTAAACCTAAACGACGACTTTACTATTCCGAGACTACGATAGAAGAGCTCAGAGAAGTCAATGCCGGAAGATTTCCGGAGAGAGTAGCAAAGTATACAAATGCCTTCGGGACATATGATTATCCCGGGGTATTTATGTGCCCGCCGTTTAAACTGCCGGTTATCGGTATAGAATATCGCCCGGATGATCCGAGGATAGATTATCCCACGGATCTTGAGTATGTGGATGTTGATGCTCATTTCTTTTATGCGGTTGAAATGGATAATGGTATTGAGATGAGCCCTGAGTCTGTCAAAAGTATTTTTGACAAAATGGCACTTGATGATGATGCCCACAGACTGTATACCGATTTCTCCTTTAAAGATCATTCCGATTTCATCGGTATATTTGCTGATGATAAAAAGATCAGGATACTGTATGAACTAAACCTTGACACCATTGAGTGCAAGGATGTCATGAATGACAATGTAGAGAAGTTTGGAAAGGACTATCTTTATAGCCTTGCATTCAGGGAGCCCATTACAGGCCACTACAACTGGAATCATTTAGGTCCTTTCCTGGAGGCTCCGACCGAGTATGGTATAACCGATTACGCTTTTGTTCATTTTGATATAAAGGAATTCCGGATCATAAACGAAGTATACGGTCACTCCATAGCCAATACCATACTCTGTGATATAGTCAGGGCTATGAATGAGAGTGATTTCGTATATACAAGCTGCAGGTGTCATAATGACAATTTTGCGATGCTTATAAAGGATATGCCGCATGATGAGATGAGACATAAGCTCGAGGATTTCTTTGAGGGGATATCCCGTATATCGAAGGATCCGAAATACAAGATTTATTACAGGGCGGGCGTGGTGCCAATGCAGCGTTCCATGCTGGCAGGTAACCGCGTGGCCGATGCAGCCAAACTGGCCCAGTCCCTTGGGAAGAGCCATTACAAGACAGATATCACATTTTACAGTGACAGGATGCATGACGATGTGCTCTGGGGCAATTATATAAAGGCATATCTGGATACTGCCATAGAAAATGACGAGTTTGTGGTTTATCTCCAGCCCAAGTTTGATCTGGGTACAGAGCAGATAATAGGTGCAGAGGCCCTTGTCAGGTGGAATTATAAAAGTACGGAGTTTATGCCGCCGTCAAGATTCATACCGTTTTTTGAAAAGGACGGCTCTATAGGCAAGGTCGATGATATCGTCCTGTCAAAAGTATGCGCCGCATTAAAAAAGTGGAAGGATGAAGGCAGGAAACTCTATCCAATATCTGTCAATTTATCAAGGGAGCGGATTTACGAGAGTGGTCTGATCGATCATCTTACCTCAATAGTTGACTCCTTCGGAGTGGATCATAAGCTGATAGACTTTGAACTTACGGAAAATGCGACATATGAGGATACTGATTATCTGATGAGTCTGCTCAGGCAACTCCGTGACAGGGGATTTGTGATATCCATGGACGATTTCGGTACGGGATATTCTTCATTTTCACTACTGACCGAGATGCCGCTTGATATATTAAAGATTGATAAGAGCTTTATTGATAAAGTCGGAACGGATATAGAGAGTGACAAAGATATTACTGTCATCAGGCATATCATCACGCTGGCAAAGGAACTTGATTTTAAGTGTCTGGCCGAGGGCGCGGAGACGAGGAATCAGGTAGACCGGTTAAAGGTGCTTGGCTGCGAGATAGTACAGGGATACTATTACAGCAAGCCTGTAGCCATAAGCGAGTATGAAGGGAAGTATCTTTAATTGATATTATTAATGTATAAGGGGAAAAATAAATGAATCCGGAATCGGCAAAAAGAGTAGGACTGAAAATGAATATAGCGATGGGGCTCCTTATGAGCTTTTCCATGTCACTCATAGGTAATCTCACGTCAGGTCATTTTCAGATAATCGGATTTCTGATCAGTTTTGTGATCAGTACGATAATCAGTATCATCATAGGCTTTATCATACCGATGGGCAGGCTTGGAGCAGCCCTTTGCAAAATGTGCAGATTAAAGCAGGGATCCATGGGAGCGAGAGTCCTTGAGAGTATAGTTTCGGATATCATATATACGCCGGTTCTCACTGCCATAATGGTGGGACTCGCATACATGATGGTGATGAAGCAGAGCGGCGGGATGGCACCCGTCACATACGGACAGATGTTCCTTGGCTCATTCTTTATATGCCTGGGAGCCGGATTTGTCATCATATTTATCTTCCAGCCCATATTCTTAAAAATGTTTATGAAGAAAGAGGGCATTGGAGGACCGAGAGAGTAAATTATTTTTTAAGGAGAATAAAAATGGATATCAAAAAAGAAGCAGAAAAGCTCGCAAAGAATGTTAACAAAGATGATTTAAAAAAGGCTGTAAGTCAGGCCCTTGACTCAAAAGAGGCTGACAAGGTCATTGATAAGGTTAACGAAAAAATGAAGAAGGATATCAGCAAGGATGATATCAAAAATGCAGTTGATTCATTTTTGAAATAATATTTATCCGGGGATAGTATATGGAGCCGATTAAAGATGGCGATTATGTCATTATACAAAGTAATCCTAGAGAAAAGATAAGCGATGCCCTTAATGTGATCATCATATGTCTGGCAGGTGCCGGAGTAGGGCGGATGATCGATCATAAGGATGATGCAGGCGTGCTTATGGCGTCAGGACTGGAAAACCTCAAGTATTTTACGGTGCTGTCCAATATATTCTGCCTTATAGTCGCGATTATTTTTATCGTACTTTCGTTAATGCGAAAAAAGTGTCCCATCATCCTGAAACTAATTTCAGTATCGGGTGTGGCCCTCACTTTTGCAATCGTTGCTTTTTTTCTGGCACCGATGTATCCGGACTTGAATATGTATGAGGGTACAAACAGATTCTTTCACCTGATTGTGCCGATTGTGGCCATGATTGAATTTATCATGTATGAGCAGGAGAGGAAGATGCCGTTTAAATATACATTTTTCGCAGCGATACCTTCTCTCATATATGGCAATTTTTATCTCGCAAACTGCCTGATAAACGGTATCGGAGAATGGCCGGAGACAAATGACTGGTACGGATTCCTTAACTGGGGATACCCTGTCGGCATGGTCATATTTGCAGGAGTCGTCCTGGCAAACTGGGGTATCGCATGCCTGTTCTGGTGGATCAAGCAGTACATCAGGTGATAAAAGGAAATTTTGTTATTAAAATAAAAAACGCATCGAATCCGATGCGTTTTTCATGAGATTTAAAGAATTATACGAAAAGGACAATAAAATGAGCGAAATTTACGATCAGGCGAAAGCTGTAATGACGGAAGTGTATGAGGGACTGGACCCTAAGATGGGCAATCTACTCGTGATAGGATGTTCCACCAGCACAGTCCTTGGAGATATGCCGGGGACAAATTCAAGTGAAGAGATAGCAGATGATCTGTATAAGGCCGTGACAGAAGTATTTGGCGGTAAGTATGATATCGCAGTTCAGTGCTGCGAGCATTTAAACAGAGCACTCGTGGTTGAGAGAGACCTGGCTGAAAAAAACGGATGGACCATGGTAAATGCGGTGCCCCACAGAAAAGCCGGCGGAGCATTTGCCACAAAGCATTATGCATCTCTTAAAGATCCGGTGGTTGTAGAAAATATTGATTCAGGGGCTGTGGCAGGTATCGATATCGGAGGCGTGATGATTGGTATGCATATGCGTGCTGTCGTAGTACCGATGAAGTTAAAAAACAGAGCTATAGGCGAGGCGATAGTCATTGCCGGCAGAAGCCGTCTTAAATATATCGGCGGTGAGAGAACACATTATATGGAGTAGCATACGATTATGAAGAAACTGACAGATAAATTATATGGCGGAATAGATTTTAAATGGTGGAAGGTAATAGTATTTGCTGTTGCCGTAGCGGTTTTAACAGCAGTATTCCTGATATTGCCGGTATTTGAAAATACCTCTTTTAAGAGAATGGGAGTGACATTTGAGGCGTGGATTTTCTTTGCCATAATCATTATGGCAAACTGTAAAAAGCCCCTTGAGTCGGCCTTAAAGACCTTTGTATTCTTTCTGGTGAGCCAGCCACTCATATATCTGATCCAGGTGCCTTTCTCATCTATGGGATGGCAGCTCTTTGGATATTATAAATACTGGTTTATCTTGACGATACTCACCTTCCCGGCAGCATTTATCGGATGGTTTATCACGAAAAAGAACTGGCTGAGTCTATTGATACTCTCACCTATGCTCTTTATCCTGACATACGATTATGTCGGCTGTTTTAAGCATACATTCAGGCATTTCCCCTTGCTTTTAGTCACAGCAGTTTTCTGCCTTGGTCAGGTGATATTGTATCTGTGTGCATTTACATCAAATATATGGCAGAAAATCCTTGGATTTATACTGCCTCTCCTGGCATTTATGGTAGTGGCATTTATAAATCCCCCCATGCAGCTAAACGGTACCAATTTCCTGCCGGACAATCCCACGCTTTCGGAGGATGCTGTTCTCACCATGGATTATATAGGCGACGATGCACCTGATATAAATGTCTCAATCTATACTACCGGCCCGGACAGTATGGTACGGATCGAGGCCACTGATTTTGGAACGGCCGATTTTACCATCACAGACGGTGATACAGAGTATCATTATACCGTCAATATATACGACGATGAAGCCGGTCATGTTCAGAATGAAATAACCGTAAAATAAAGTACAGCCCTGATATAAAAATATATCGGGGCTGTTTGAGATTAACGGGAAAAAATGGTAAAATAAATGGTATGCCACATCATGATTTTGCAGTGGCAATCAGGAGTTAAAAAGGGGTTACAATGGAAAAGCGAAGCACTCAAAAAGAAGGCCGTAACATGTACAGCACCATGCTGGTGCTTATATTCATATTAGTTAATATTGCTGGAGATTATATTGCCACATATTTTCATCTGCCACTGTGGCTTGACTGTGTAGGTACAATTGCAGCAGCCATTCATTTCGGAGCAGTTATCAGTATCGTCGTATCCGGCGCCTCATCCATATTTATGGGTATCATGGGCTCCCAGCATTTCTGGTATATTCCTACAGGTTTTGCTGTAGCATTGATCGTAGGGCTCATTTATCCAAAGAGCGAGAAAAAAGAGCAGCTCGGCGTGGTCACTCTTGCTCTCGTCGCGGGTCTTGTCTCATCATTTATCAATACCCCCATTGATGTGATCTTTTGCGGAGGATATACATTAAACCTCTGGGGCGATGCACTAAAGGCCATGCTCGATACATATGTTAATGCATCTAAATTCAGCACTCTGGTAGCAGAGCTCTTTATCAATCTGCCTGACAGAGTTTTATCTATTCTCCTTGCCCAGCTCCTCATCGGAGGCTGCGGCAGATTCAGAAAATATTATATCCAGAAGAAAAAGAAATCAGGCTCTGAGAAAAAGACCGTCTCGATGATACTGATCATCGCTCTGGCAGGTTCTCTGATCGGCGGTATTACTGCCGATGCGTCAGACCTCTATGTGGAATACGAGGAGACATATATCGGAGAAAATGAAGGCCTCACAACAGCTGATGCCAATACTGTTGTCCAGACAGATGACGGATATATCTGGGCCGGTACATATTCTGGCCTGTTCAGATATGACGGTGTATCGTTTGAGGAGATCCAATTTGATGAAAATATCCGTACGGTCAAGGATATCTACGTGGATTCCCGGCACCGTATGTGGATTGGATCCAACGAGAGCGGCCTTGTCAGATATAATTTTGACACAAACGAGGTAAAGAGATTCAGTACGGATGAGGGTATGCCCTCAGATACCATCAGGAAGATCACGGAAGACAAAAACGGAAATATCTATATAGCGACAGACAGAGAACTGACCCGTATATCTGCAGATGATAATGTAAAGAGTTACTATGAGTGGCCTGATATCGTTGGTGTAGACTCGCTGGCGCCCATGGACGACGGGGGTATGATGGGTGTCACCAGAAGCGGCATCCTCTTTATCATCAAAGATGATATCCTCACCTATACAGGCAGTTCCTCAGATGAGGATTACCAGTACGTCTGCGTCTGCGTAAACGGGGATGATGTCATAGTCGGTACTTCAGAGACGACAGTGGAGCACTTCGTACTTGGGGACGGCGAGCTTGAATATAAGGATGAAATATCCGGATTTGATATGTGTTATTTTAATGATATAGTCTATGACCCGGGTTATGACCTGTATTTCTGCTGCTGTGATTCGAGCCACGGATACCTTGATCTCAATATCAGGAAACTGTTTACCTTTGACGGAAATATGTCAGACGGACATTTTGGTGATGTCTGTGTTGACAGCCAGGGCAATATATGGTTTGCTTCATCGCTCTACGGACTCGTGAAATATTCATATACACCTTTTGTTAATATCCTGCGCAACGCCGGTATGCCGGGATATGTGGTAAATGCTTTATATAAAGATGACCATCTGATGTATGTCGGTACAAACGATGGTCTCAAGATCATTGATCTGGCAGACAATCATGAAGTCTTTTCTAAGCTGGAGGAATGGGTGGCCGGTGCCAGAGTCCGTAATATTTTTAAGGACAGCAAGGGCACATTGTGGATATCTGAATATGGAATGGACGGACTCATCTACTGCATGGCAGACGGAACGATCGGGACCATAGATTTTTCGGCTGTAGGGATTGAATCGCCGAGCTGCCGTTTTGCAACAGAGCTGTCTGACGGACAGATAGTAGTATCGGTCAGAGAGGTTGGCCTGGTATTTATAAAAGATAATGAGATAGTATCGGTGATAGGTGCCGGCGACGGAATGGCCAACACGACTATCCTCTCATGTTATGAGAGGGAGGACGGTATACTGATGGCCGCTTCTGACGGTGACGGTATATATCTGATCAAAGATGAGCGTATAGTAGGTCATGTCAGCAAGTCGGAAGGACTCGCCAGCGGTGTGGTCATGAGGATAGTACCATGTGAAAGCGGATTTATCTATGTCACAAGCAACGCCCTTTATTATGATGATGGGGAAACCATCAGGCTCCTTGAAAACTTCCCCTTTTATAACAATTTTGATGTGATAATCAGTGATGACAATGTTGCATGGATCACATCGAGCGGAGGACTATGGGCAGTCAGTCTGGATCAGCTCCTTGCAGACGGAGACTACAACTGTACACTCCTTGACAAGGACTGGGGTCTGACGACGACATTTAATTCCAATTCATGGAATATCCTTGACGGGGATATCCTGTACCTGTGCTGCACGGACGGAGTCAGAGCAATTGATATAAACAGCTACAACAAAGCCAATGATGATTATCAGCTGAAACTAAAACTCGTGGAGACAACAGGCGGCAATTTTGAAAACTTCGGAGACAGTCTGGTTATACCTGCAGTTACGGGACGTATCACGTTTCATGTGGCTGTAAACAATTTTACCCTCACAAATCCCCTGATACATTATTATCTCGAGGGAACGGGTGATGACGGCATCACCTGCTATCAGGATGAGATCACACCGCTGGCATTTACAAACCTTCCGTACGGTAAATACAAGTTCCACATAGAAGTGATCGATGATATCACAGGCGAGGTTTTAAGGAGCGAGGTAATAAGCGTTGTCAAAGAGGCACAGATGTATGAGAAACCTTATTTTTCAATATATCTGCTCTTTGTTAACTCTCTGATGCTGATGTATTTCTTCTGGCTGTTTATAGCTATGAGGAGCAACGCCAAGCGTATCAGGAATCTGAGGAGAGAGATACATACCGACCCGATGACAGGACTCCTTAACAAGGCGGGCTCTCACAAGATGATGGGAGAAGCGTGTGATAAAGAGACAGGTATATTCCTCATGATCGACCTTGACAGTTTCAAACTGGTAAACGATCTCTACGGTCATGATATGGGTGACCGGATACTGATCCGTTTTGCAGAGCTCATCAAAGAGGCCATAAATGAAGATGACTATGCAGGACGACTCGGCGGAGATGAGTTTGTGGCATTCCTTAGGGATACCATGAGTGAAGATGATGTGGAGAAGGTATGCCGTCACCTTAACCAGGGTATAGTTAAGTCTGCAAAGGAATATATGGGTGAAGGCATGAATATACCCCTTGGTGCTTCCATTGGAGCAGCCAAAGTACCGGCAGACGGAAGGGGTATCGAAAAAGTATTCAGATATGCCGACAAGGCTCTCTATAACGTAAAGCAAAACGGCAAGCACGGATACGCCTTTTATACCAAGGGTGACAATAAGGATAAAGCCCGTGAGAAGAATGATGATAATGACTTAAAGAAGATAAAGCAGATCATAGGTGAGCGTAATGAAGGCAAGGGTGCATTTGAGGTCAACTTTGACCGTATGCAGGTACTCTACAAATTTTTAAACAGAGCTGACAAATCAAATAACAGTACGACAGGTTTTTACAGGATCACTCTCAGTGCAAAAGACGGAGGGGAAGTCCCTGATGAAACAATGGAATTGTTTGATGATATCCTTGTGCGCAGTTTGGAAAAAACAGATGTCGTCAGCGAGTTTTCGGGCAGCTTCTTTGTACTAAAGGCAGGAGGAGATAATAAAGAACTGCCGGATAAGATAAGGGGGCTCCTTGAGAGTGAAGGACTTGCAGATAAATATGATATGAATATTGAGGCAGATACAGTAGGCTGACAGCCGTTTAGGTAAAAGTATTCCGGAGGGGATTATTGTATGGGACATGTAAGCACTGAGAAGTATACTTCATTTTTGGAAAAACTTGTGCGTTTTACCCATGAGGAACCGTACAACAGAGAAAACTATGTAGCTTTGATCCATGAGATATGCAATGATTACAATCTCGCAAAAGGAGTCACCGAGTTTTACACCACGCCCATGATGGAGCAGCGCGGTATCGGAGAGTCACTGTGTGATTTTGATAACGGAAAAGGCACGAGGATACTGCTGAGATTACGTATAATCACATCTGCCAAAGCAGTCATAATAGGTACCTTATATGTCGATGCAAACGGCGATGAATACGACGATACTGATATAGCGCAGCTTGATCTGATGTTCAGGATCATCCTCGGTTTTGTCAGCCGTATGCGACTGATGAGAAAAGTCGAGGAATTTGGATTTTACGATATGGACGGATATCGCAATTATCGTGCTTTTGCCAGATTCCTTGATGTCAACAATACGGAAAACAAGCTCGGAGGTATGATTGCATTTCATTATGATATGCATAATTTTGGGATAATAAACCGTGAGATAGGCAGAGCAAACAGTGATATCGTAATGCATCAGTACTACAATCTGTTAAACAGGACAATCGGTGAAGACGGTATCATAGCAAGGCTTGGCGGTGATAAGTTTATAGGTATATTTAAACCTGAACTTAAAGAAAAAATTGTCAAAATATTTTTAGGCACAAATATCGGATACGGAGATGAATCCGGCAATAAAGTCAGAGTCGCCGTCGGAGCAGGACTGTATGAACTGCCAAATCCTTTTATGCTGAAGGTATACGGGAATATAATGGACAAGATCATGATGGCGAGCGGCATTGCCAAGAAGAAGCCTAACGGCGGAGTGGTCGTATACGATGATTCGATGCAGGTTGAAAAAGAAAGAGTAAAGAGAATTCAGAGCGAATTTACAAATGCAATCCAGAATGAGGAATTTGCCGTTTATTATCAGCCCAAGGTGGATGTAAATACAGGCAGACTCGTGGGAGCTGAGGCTCTCGCCAGATGGATAAAGGAAGGCAGGGCAGGATAGTGCCACCGATGGAGTTTATCCCCATACTTGAACTAAATTCTCTGATCTCAAAACTCGATTTTTATATGCTCGACCATGTGTGCGCCGACATTCGCAGATGGCTCGATGAAGGAAAGGATGTCGTCAGGGTTTCCGTAAACTTTTCGAGAAAAAATCTGATAGATGCCGATCTGGTAAAAGGCATAATAAATGTGATCGACAGCCATAATGTACCCCACGAGATACACTTTAATGACCTGCGATGTGTTGTAAACAGTCTCAGGGAAAAAGGAGTATTTGTCACAGTCGATGACTTTGGTGTAGGATACTCATCCATCAACCTGATAAGGGAAGTCCCCTGGGATGTATTAAAGGTAGATAAAGGCTTTGTACCTGAAAAGATGGATGATGACAATATCGCAAACAAACTGTTTGCCCATGTAGTCGGCATAGTCCATGATATCGGTATAGAGTGTGTCATAGAAGGTGTCGAGACGAAAGAACAGCTGGAGATAATAAAGAAAAACGACTGCAGGATAGTTCAGGGATATTACTTTGATAAACCTCTTCCGAAAACAGATTTTGAGGAGCGTCTGTACAAAAAGGTATATAATATATAAAACGATGATGCTAAAGTAAGAGCAGAAATAAATTTGGAGTAATCTGGAGGTTTTGGCTATGTGGAATTTTTTCAGGAAAAACCGCATATTAAAAGCCGCAATATTTGCGACGATGTTTTTAACTGCATGCTCGCAGGCTCCTGCGCAAACAGGCAACGGTGAGAATGCCAGTCTGACAGACCCGGGAGGCGCATCAGGCGTTAGTTCGGCATCTGAGGATGCCATAAGCAGTGCAGTAAACTTTGATCATGAACTTGACGGATACAAACCTAAAAAAGATCATTACAATTTTTACTTTACATATAAGACAGTCCATCCATGGTGGGATGCAGTAGCTCTTGGTATGGAAGATGCCCAGCGGCAGTATCTTGATATGGGCATAACGATCACTTATGAGTATATGGCACCAAACGAGGCATCAGCAGAGGATCAGACCGAGAGGCTCCTGGATGCGATGGACAGAGATTTTGATGTGATAGGTGTTGATGTTGCTGATGAAGATATTATCTCACCTGTCATAGATGAGATGGTGGACTCAGGGGTCAAAGTAATGACTTTTTCAAGTTCCGATGCCGCAGAAGGATGCAGGAGAATAGCGTACGTCGGTAATACCCATAACTACAGGGATGGCGCAGATCTGACAGAAGCCCTATGCAAAAAGCTTGATTACAAAGGCAAAGTAGCAATACTGGTAGGAAGTGTCGGTGCTCCGTGTCATGAAGACAGGGCAAAGGGAGCAATGGATACGATAGCGCAGTATCCTGATATGGAGATAGTCGCTGTGGAGTATGATAATGATTCCATTGATCTGGCGTATGACCTGACTAAACAGATATTAAGCGATTACCCGGATCTTGACGGTATCATATGCTGTAATATGAGTAACCCTGTGGGCGCCGCCAGAGCGATCACAGAGCTTGGCAGTGATACGGTTATCGTGGGAATGGATCATGACCAGGAGGCTCTGCATTATTTAAAAGACGGCATTATTTACTGTCTTGGTGTACAGGACTGCTATTCCATCGGATTTGATACGATACAGACTGCAGTGAAGATTGCAGATGGTGTTATGCCCGGTGAATGGTACAGTGAAAAGACAGATGAGCATACTACGATTATTTATCAGGAAGATGCAGCGATAATGCTTGAACTGCTTTATGGTGATAACTGATGAAAAAATATATTACAAAAAAAACATTCATACTGACAGCGATACTTGGCGGTGTCGTATTGATGGTAATGATCATCATTAATGCGTTTGTATCAGCAAGGCAAAATACCAGGGCTACTAATGAAGCTGTTTATGAGGTTAGCTCATTTTACCTTGAAGCAATGGCGGACCGTCGTGCAAAAACTATCTCCAACCTGATAGACAACAGCTTTGATCAGATGGAAAAGGCTATAGCGTATATTAAAGATGAGGGCATCGATTCCGAGGAGGATCTGCGCATGACTCTGGGAAAGATAAAGACGCTGCTCTCACTAAACAGATTTGCCCTTGTAGATGAAAATGATATCGTTCATACCCAGTATACGATGTATACAGGGGGTAGCAGGCATTCTTTTCTCTCAGATGAAAATATGGATAAGAGAAATGTGAGTACAGTTTCGATATACGGATCCTCAAGACAGATATGTCTTGCTGAGCCTACATCAGACCTCGTCATTGATGGCGAACGATATAAAGCCAGCTTTGTGCAGATTAACGTCAATGAACTCATTGACCTCCTGGCATTTGAAGACAGCAAGACATATTTCGGTATATACAGTAAAAACGGAGAAAACCTTTCCGGAACCGAGCTGGGACCTTTTGTATCAACTCATAATCTTTTTGATATCGTAAAAGGCGTGATTCCGGAAGATGTATGGACCGAAAATCGTGAAAATTTCCTGAATGCGGTAGAGGGTAGCATCACTTTTACAGCCAATGGCGCGGAAGAGACCATGTGTTATGTACCTATAGAGGGTACTGACTGGATGATGGTGGTACTGATTCGTGAGAGTGTTATCCAGGAGAGAATCCGAAGTATAAGTGAGCGAAGCCTTGAGACGAGCAAAAATCAGATTATATTTACCCTGATCTACTCCGTGGTATTTTTCACAGTGTTATTGCTCATGCTGAAGTCTCTGTTAAATAAGGATATTGAGGCGGAAAAGGAAAATGCCAAGAATTTCAGAAATATGGCCAATACCGATTCGCTGACAGGCGTGAGAAATAAACATGCATACTCAGAGATGGAAAACCATCTGAATCAGATGATCAGGGAAAACAGTATCAATAAACTGGCAGTGGTTGTATGCGATATCAACGGACTAAAGCTTGTCAACGATACTATGGGACATGCGGCAGGAGACAAGCTCATAAAAGATGCGAGCTCGATGATCTGTGAGTATTTTAATCACGGAGCCGTCTACAGAATAGGCGGAGATGAGTTTGTGGTTGTCCTGAAAGAGAAGGGCTATGATACCTTAAACGATGTGCTGACAGAGATAAATAGTGTCATAGAGGATAATATCCAAAAGAAGGAAGTCGTAATAGCCATAGGACATTCCGAGCTGACACCGGAAGACCAGGTTGTACATGATATATTTGAAAGAGCAGATCAGATGATGTATCAGCGTAAACAGCAGCTAAAGCAGATGGGGGCTCCGACAAGGGCCGGCAAATAAATTTTGGCAGGTGCAACACTTTTGCAACACTGACTCTGATAATATACCCGTGTAACACAGATAACCGGGTATGAGGATACCCGGACATAGTATAAAAGGAGAAAAGCAATGCCATTACCGGAGATCAACAGTATTACACAGAAGCAGTTATCAGATTTTGCATCCAGATTTTTTAATCAGACGATAAAGGTTCCGCAGAATCTGTCAGAGAGATATGCAAAGGTCAGCACAGCGCTGGTCTGGCTCAGTAAGAAAGAACTGCCTGAGGAAATCCGTGAGCCGTACTATAAAGATCTGGAAGATCTCCCCGCATTGCTGGCGGAGAAAAATGAGGAAGGCAAGACTGTCGGAGAGCTCCTTACGGCAGATATGGATGACAAACAGAAAGCCTCGTTTGTAATTAAGATCACAAACGTATTTAATAAACTGGAAATAAAAGGCAACGCCATTGATCTGATGTACCCCGGATCAACCCTTACTGTTGGCAATGAATCCTACGACAGAGAAGCATTCAGACAGAAAATGTATGCAAATAACTGGGAAAAAGGTGCCGACGATAAGATCATCGATAAGATGTATGATGCTTACGTCATGACATCGATAAATATGAAGGCAAAAAGGTCTGAGCATATCGATAACATGAGAAAAGCCAGGGAAGCCATGGCATCTATCCTTAAGACTCCTATTGTTAAAGGTCTTGAAAAGTCGGGAAAGAAGGCACTGGTTGACAAGCTCGTGAACAATCATGTGGTCAACTCACCTTTTAATAACGCAGACTATTCTTATCTGACAGAGTATTC